>NZ_JADPUN010000202.1 GCF_015690345.1 Plantactinospora alkalitolerans
GTACCACCTCGACCGGCGACGACAGCCCGGGTAGGCCGCTGTTCCGCAGTGGCGCCAGCCGGTCGCGCAGCCGGGCCGTGGCCGCCGCCCGGTCCCGCCACCAGCCGTCCGGCTTCGATCCCACGACGTTGGCGGCGTCCACGACCAGAAGCGGCTCGGCTGTCATCCGCCCAGCCTGCCATCCCGCCCCACCGGTGATCGCCGCCACGCTGCCGCGCCTGCGGGGAGCGAGACCCCTTTCACCGTTACGCAGCGTTTGTCGGGCCTTCCGCCGGGTAGCCCAGCTGACGCCAGTGCCCGCGCCCGTGAGGGGGACATGAGATGACCCAGGGACCCGGCGATCTCGGCCCCGACCCGTGGGACGAGTTCCTGGCCCGGTACTTCGGCCGCGGCGAAAACCGCCGGCAGGGGCAGCGGGTGGACATCACCAGGCTGATGACCGCGGACGCGCGGGAACTGCTCGCCGACGCGGCCCGTCGGGCGGCGCAGGCGAACAGCAGCGACCTGGACACCGATCACCTGCTCTGGGCGGCACTGCAACGCGAACCGCTGCGGGACCTGCTCGCCCGGGCCGGAGCCGACCCGGACACCCTGCTCGGCGCGCTCGGCGGCGAGCAGCGGGTGGACCGGCCAGCCAAGCACGGCCAGGTCCCGTCGAACATGTCCCTGACCCCGGCCGCGAAGCGGGCGCTGCTCGACGCCCACCAGCTCTCCCGGGCGATGAACGCGTCGTACATCGGGCCGGAGCACATCCTGATGGCCCTGCCGCTCAACCCGGAGTCGCCGGCCGGCCGGATGCTCGCCGCCGGGCGGATCCAGCCCCAGTCACTCCAGGCCGCGAGCGCCGGCGGGGGCGGGAACGGCGGCCCCGCACCGGACCGGGGCACCCCGACACTGGACCAGTACGGCCAGGACCTGACCGACCTGGCCCGGGCGGACGAGATCGATCCGGTGATCGGCCGGGCCGACGAGATCGAGCAGGCGGTCGAGATCCTCTCCCGCCGGACCAAGAACAACCCGGTGCTGATCGGCGAGGCCGGGGTGGGCAAGACCGCCATCGTGGAAGGGCTCGCCGAACGGATCGCCGACGGGGACGTGCCGCAGACGCTGATCGGCAAGCGGGTGGTCCAGCTGGACCTCGCCCGGCTGGTCGCCGGCACCCGCTACCGGGGCGACTTCGAGGAGCGGCTGAAGAAGGTCATCGACGAGATCCGGGCGCACGGCGACGAGTTGATCATCTTCCTCGACGAGCTGCACACGCTGGTCGGCGCGGGCGGGGCCGGCGCGGAGGGTGGGATGGACGCCAGCAACATGCTCAAGCCGGCACTGGCCCGTGGCCACATGCGGGTGATCGGCGCCACCACGCTGAACGAGTACCGCCGCAACATCGAGAAGGACGCCGCGCTGGCCCGGCGGTTCCAGCCGGTGCTGGTGCCGGAGCCCACCTGCGACGACACCGTCGCCATCCTGCGCGGGCTGCGGGACCGCTACGAGGCCCACCACCAGGTCCGGTTCACCGACGAGGCGCTGGTCGCCTGCGTCGACCTCGCCGACCGGTACCTCACCGACCGGTTCCTGCCGGACAAGGCGATCGACCTGCTCGACCAGGCCGGTGCCCGGGTCCGGCTGCGTACCCGCACTCCGGCCGGCGACGTACGGGAACTGGAACAGGAACTCGAGGAGGTCCGGCGGGAGAAGGACCAGGCGGTCGCCGACGAGCAGTACGAGCGGGCGTCCGAACTGCGGGACCGGCTGCAGGAGGTACGCGACCGGCTGGAGGCGACCAACGGCAACGGCGGCCGGTCCTCCGTACCGGAGGTGGGGCCGCAGGACATCGCCGAGGTGGTGTCCCGGGCCACCGGCATCCCCGTCAGCCAGCTCACCGAGGAGGAACGGGACCGGCTGCTGCGACTGGAGGGGCACCTGCACGAGCGGGTGGTCGGCCAGGACGACGCGGTGGGCGCGGTCGCCGAGGCGGTACGGCGGTCCCGGACCGGGCTCGCCGACCCGGACCGGCCGATGGGCAGCTTCATGTTCCTCGGCCCGACCGGGGTGGGAAAGACCGAGCTGGCCCGGGCGCTGGCCGAGGCGCTGTTCGGCGAGTCGGACCGGATGATCCGGCTGGACATGAGCGAGTTCCAGGAGCGGCACACCGTGAGCCGGCTGGTCGGTGCCCCGCCCGGCTACGTCGGGTACGAGGAGGCGGGCCAGCTCACCGAGGCGGTACGCCGCCGCCCGTACGCCGTGGTGCTGCTCGACGAGATCGAGAAGGCGCACCCCGACGTGTTCAACATCCTGTTGCAGGTGCTCGACGACGGCCGGCTCACCGACAGCCAGGGCCGTACGGTGAACTTCCGCAACAGCGTACTGATCATGACCAGCAATCTCGGCTCGGAGCTGATCACCGGTACCCAGCGCAGCGTCGGATTCGGTGGCGGCGCCGAGGGTGCCGAGGAGGAGAACACCGAGCTGCGGGAGCGGCTGATGCGCCGGTTGCAGGAGTCGTTCCGGCCGGAGTTCCTCAACCGGATCGACGAGGTGATCATCTTCCGGCGGCTGGAGAGCGAGCAGTTGCGCCAGATCACCGGACTGCTGTTGGAGGACACCCGGCGGCGGCTGCACGCCCAGGACATCACCGTCGACTTCACCACCGAGGGAGTGGACTGGCTCGCCGAGCACGGCTACCAGCCGGAGTTCGGAGCCCGGCCGCTGCGCCGGACGATCCAGCGGGAGATCGACAACCGGCTGTCCCGAATGCTGCTCGACGGCACACTCGTACCGGGTCAACGGATCACGGTCGGTGTCCGGGAGGGCGAGTTGACCTTCGACGTGTCCGCCGGCGAACGGTCCGGAGGCCGGAGTCCGGCCGCCCTCTCCGCGGGTCGGTGAGTCGGCGGCGGCCGGGACGTCATCGCCAGGGCAGTACCCGGGAGGCCGGGGTGGTGCCCGCCGGTGGCGGCCGGCTCGAGGAGAGGAGTCCAGGGTGAGCCAGCCCGAAGAGAACCGCGAGAAGAGCGCCAAGACCGACGCGGTACTGCGTCCGCCGTCCGCCGTGCCCAAACCGGCGCCGCCCCCGTCCGCTCCGGGCCGACGGAAGACCGCCGAGAACGAGCCGGCGCCCGCGCCGGAGTCGGAGGAGGAGGAAGCGTGATGGCTCGGCAACAACGCGTGGAGCCGGAGGTGGAGCAGTTGTGGCAGGACTTCCACAATTGCGTCAACGTCACCTCGGAGCAACTGCGGAGCTGGCTGCTCACCCAGGGCTCCGGCGAGCAGGCGTTCGGGTCCGAGCCCGATCTCGGGCTGCCCGAACCCGGCCGGCGGATCCTCGCCATCCTGGGCAAGCGCAAGGTCGACCTCACCGGCGACGACATCCAGCTCATGCGGGAGACGGTGGGTGAGATCCAGGACCTGGTCGAGACCCGTCCGGCCGCCGGGGTCGCCGACGAGGACTGGCGGCGGGCGCTGCTCGACCTTGGGCACGACCCGCTGATCGAGCCCAACACGACCACGACCTACCGACGCCAGCCGTAGCCCGCGGCACCGGCCGTGCTGCCGGCGCTGCCGACCCGACCGACCTCTCCGGTGCGAGCACCGGAGAGGTCGTCGACGCGTCGGCCTACTCGCCACCGATGGTGGAGACCCCCAACCCGGCCGCCTCGGCGGCGTCGGTGCGCTCGGTGCGGATCGCCTCCTCCCGAGCCAGCAGGGCGGCGTACTCGGCAACGTCCTCCGGCGTGGGCAGCGCTGGAACCCGACGCAGGAAGGCTTCCACGTCACGGGAGGCGGCGGTGTGCGCGGCCGCGATCCGTCGTGCGGTCTCCCCGTCGTCCTCGGGTGGGATGAGGTCGGTCATGCCGTTACCGGTACCCGCTCGCGGCCAGTTCGCACCGGTACGGGCGGAATACCTGCCCACCGAAACGAGGACGGATGGCGCCGTGCGCCGCCCGGCCCGGAACCGGACGGCGCACGGTGGCCGGAGCCCCACCGACCGAGGGGGTCGGATCGGCGGTGTCGCAGCGATGTGGACCGCCGCCACCGACACCGTCGGTCCTGGGCCGGGCAGGACATGGTTAAGGTAGCCGGCAACAATCGACCCAGCCAGATAACGCCTGGCTCATACCGTCGCCCGGAAGGACCCCACTTCCGGCGGGGCAGCGCTCCGGCGGTCGACGCCCGCGTCCGCACCGGGCACGGGTGGGGCAGTCACCGAGGAGACGTGTTTGTCCAGCACCGGCGCGCGCCGACGGCCGGCGGTTCTGGTGGCGTACGCCGCCTTCATCCTGGTCGGCCTGAGTACCGGCGTCGCGGGCGTGCTGTTGCCGGCGCAGATCCTCGACTACGGCGTGGACAAGGCCACGGTCGGGATCACCTTCTTCACGTTCTCCGCCGGGTTCCTGCTGGCCGGCATCACCGCCGGCGGGTTGATGCACCGGCTCGGCACCCGTACCGCCCTGGTCGTCGGGGGTGGCGCGTTCGTCGCGGCCGCGCTCTACACGGCGGTCCGTCCCCCGTTCCTGGCGTTCGTGGCGGTGCAGGTGCTGGCCGGTTACGGCATCGGCGTCCTGGAGTCGGTGCTCAACGCCTACCTCAGCGAACTGCCCGGAGCGACGACGCTGCTCAACCGGCTGCACGCGTTCTTCGGGGTGGGCGCGTTGCTCGGGCCGGCACTGGCCGCCTGGATGCTGCGCGCGCTGCCGTGGACGGCGGTGTGGCTGGTGCTCGCGCTGGCGTCTCTGCCACTGGTCGCCGGCTTCCTGCTGTCGTACCCGGCGCGTGCCCTGCCGGACGACGGCCGGGACGCCCGCGGGCCCGACCCGGGCGTCGGCACCGGGGACGGCAGTGGGTCCGGCACCGCGGAGCCGACGACGCGGGGATCCTCGACGGCCGGCGGTGGTCTGCTCGGCACGGCCGTACGCCAGCCGGCGGTGCTGCTCGCAGCGGTGTTCCTGGCCGTCTACGTGGGGCTCGAGATCAGTGTGGGCAACTGGGGCTTCAGCCTCCTGGTGGACGGGTACGGACAGCAGGCCGTGCTCGCCGGGTACACCGTCAGCGGATACTGGCTAGGGCTGACCGCCGGCCGGTTCCTGATCAGCCCGATCGCCGTCCGGATCGGGCTGACCCCGGCGGGCATGACCACCGCCTGCCTGACCGGTGTCACGGCCAGCGCCGTACTGACCTGGCTGTCGCCCGCTCCGGTGCTGGCCAGCGCCGGCCTGGTGCTGTTGGGCTTCTTCCTCGGCCCGATCTTCCCGACCGCCATGGCGATGGTGCCGCTGCTGACGTCAGCCCGGTTGGTGCCCACCGCGATCGGCGTCCTGAACGGGGTCTCGGTGGTCGGTGGGGCGGTCCTCCCGTGGCTGGCCGGCGCGATCGCCCAGGGGGTCGGAGTGTGGACCCTGCTGCCGTTCACCCTGGCGTTGGCGCTGGCCCAACTCGCGATCTGGTGGCGACTGGCCCGGCGGGTCGTTCCCGGCTGATCCTCAGGCGGCGGCCAGGTCCTGGGGGCCGAAGCTGGGGTTGCGGGACAGCCAGGCCAGATAGTGCGGGTTGCGGGACAGCGAGTCGGTGTACGCCGCGATGGCCTGCGCGAGTACCCGGTCGGCGATCGCGGCCGCCGGTGCGTCCGGATGCCAGCCGAGCAGGAGCCGCCAGCGCAGCGGCGTGTTGGCCAGCGGGCGGGTGACCAGGCCCGACACCGGACGGAAGGTCGCCTGGGCGAGTGCGACCGCCTCGCCCGCCTCGACCAGGTCGATGCAGCTGCGGATGTCGGTCTCGTAGATCTTCCGGGGCGTGAACCCGGCTCGGGCACAGGCCGCGACGAAGCAGTCGGCGAAGCAACCGTCGCCGGGCGCCGCCGCCCAGCGTTCCTCGGCCAGCGCGGCCAGGTGCACCTCGTCGTGGGCGGCCAGCGGATGCGCCTCGGGCAGGAGGACGAAGACCGCGTCGTTCGCCACCGCCCGCCAGGTGAGGCCGAACTCCGCCGACGGGATGGCGTCGCCGCAGACACCCGAGAGCACGTAGTCCAGCCGCCCGCCGAGCACCATCTGGGCCAGCTCGTCGACGGACCAGGACGCGAAGGTGCTGATCTGCGCGTGCGGCTGGTCGGCGGCCAGCCGGTGCACCAGCCCGCCGAGGATCGGGCTGTTCACCCCGCCGAACCGGAACCGGGTCAGCGCCGCGCCCGTGCCCGCGAGTCGGGCGGCCTCGTCCTGCAGGCCCTTCATCGCGGGCAGCAGGACCCGGGCCCGGGCCAGCACCAGCTCGCCCAGCGCGGTGGGGCGGGCGCCCCGCCGATCCCGCTCGAACAGCGGTCCGCCGAGAGTGCGCTCGATGCGCTGGAGCTGTGCCGTGAGGGCGGGCTGCGCCAGCCCGAGGGTCGAGGCCGCCTTCGTCACGCTGCCCGTCTCCGCGATCGCGCAGACCACCTTGAGGTGCCGCAGCTCCAGGTTCATAGCGTGACGGTAGGACCCGAAAGGGATTCACGGGAAGACCTTTGGTCAGTCAAAGATCCCCAAAGGAAACCCAAACTGCGACCGAACGGACACCTAATTCTGACGTGTGGCCCAGAGCAGCCCTCGTTCGGTGATCGTCCGGATCGGCGGAAGGGTCAGATCGTCGAGCTTGTGGCCGACCGTCGAGACGAACACCCGGCCCGCCCCCCACGATCTGGTCCAGACGGCGGGCAGCGTGACAGGCTGCCGCCACGGCGTCGCCGTCGGCGTCCCGTCCGCCTCCGGCGCCGCATCCGCGTCCGGCCCCGGCTCGAACGTCACAGTGGCCAGTACGTCGTTGAGCGGGTCGGTGAGCACCCAGTACTTCTCGGTGTGCAGGGAGACCGGACCGATCTCCCGGACGATCGGGTGTTCGGCCCGGTCCGGCAGCACCGTCAGCTCGTGGTCGACGAACCCGGCCGGATGGTGTACGAATACACCGCCGGTGAGCTGGTGGTACGCGTTGTGGTGGAACGCGCCGACGATCCCGCCGTGCCAGCCCGCGAATCCGGTGCCGGCGCGGACCGCCGCGATCAGTCCCGCCGCCTGCTCGTCGGTGATGGACCCGATCGACCAGCACTGCACCACCAGGTCGGCGGCGGCCATCCGCTCCGGGTCGGCGTAGACCGCCAGGTCGTCGTGGACCTCCACCTCGAAGCCCTGCCCGCGCAGGAACGGAATGAACAACTCGGTCGCCGGCACCGGAACGTGGCCGTCCCAGCCGCCCCGGACCACTATCGCGTCGCGCATCGCCATCATCCGTCCATCGTCGTCGCCGGCCCGGCCAGACACGTTCGCCCGGTGCGTCGGCACGCCAACCGGCCCGACGCGGGAACGCGCCGGGCCGGAAGGATCATGACATTCGTTCGACGGTCAGGGTGCCGGTGGCGGCGGGGTCAGGTCATCGACGTACGTGGGCCGACCGCTCACCACGTCCCGGAGCTTGTCGACAACGCCGAGGGCGGGCTCGACGACCCGGTTCCAGGGCGGGGTGGCCGGGGTGGTCGGATGCGGCCGGGTCGGCGCGGCCTCCTCGGCGATCTCCACCCGGTTGCCGAGCCGGATCAGGTCGGCGTCGCTGGCCGCGGACCGCAGGGCCGGGAAGATCTGGGTCGACGCGGTCTCGGCGTGCCGGAGCAGTTGGCCGGCGACCTCACCCGCGAGCTGGTCGAACCGGGTTTCCGTCGGCGTCGCGCCGGAAAGTTCCCGCAGCGTACGCAGCATCTCGTTGTCCGCGGCGATCTCCCGGTCGGCCAGCGACCCGCCGTCGGGCAACGCGCTCCGGACGGTGGGGTAGAGGTACTGCTCCTCACCGGACAGGTGCCGGGCGACGGTGGCGGTCAACACCTCGGCGACCTGACTGCGTCGCTCCGGTGCGACGTCGTTGGTCAGCTCACCGCAGAGCGCGACGATCTGGTCGTGCTCCTCGGCGAGCAGATCCACCATGCTGCGCCCGCCGGGCCGGTATTCCTCGTCCTCACCGGTCGGGGGTAGCGGGGGCAGGGGCAGGGTCACGGTAGGCCTCCTTACAGGCTGTTCCCGGATCCAACGCCGCTTCATCGACCGACGCTGCTCCGTGGACACCGCGCAGGTACCCCCGGCCCCGGAAGGCGAAACCCGACGGTGGGTGGGGCGGATACGCAGGGACGGCCGGCTGGTATGAAGAAGCGCATGAGTAGCCAGTCCGCGTCCGCCCACCCGAGCGCCACCGACGACGTCGTCGAGCTGTGCCGGGACCTGCTCCGCATCGACACCAGCAACACCGGAGACACCGAGACCAGCGCCGGCGAGCGGGTGGCCGCGGAGTACGTCGCGGAGAAGCTCGCCGAGGTGGGCGTCGAGGCACACGTCCGCGAGTCGGCACCGGGCCGGACCAACCTGGTCGCCCGGATCCCCGGCACCGACCCGAGCCGCGGCGCCCTGCTGGTGCACGGGCACCTGGACGTCGTACCCGCCGACGCCAGCGAATGGTCGGTGCACCCGTTCTCCGGGGAGATCTCCGACGGCTACCTCTGGGGCCGGGGCGCCATCGACATGAAGGACTTCGACGCGATGGTGCTCGCGGTGGTCCGGAACTGGCAGCGCACCGGAGTACGCCCACCCCGCGACCTGGTCCTCGCGTTCACCGCCGACGAGGAGGCCGGTGGCGAGTACGGTGCGCACTTCCTGGTCGACCGGCATCCCGATCTGCTGGACGGCTGCACCGAGGCGATCGGTGAGGTCGGCGGCTTCTCGTACTCGGTCAACTCCGATCTTCGGCTCTACCTGATCGAGACGGCGGAGAAGGGCCTCGAATGGCTGCGGCTGCACGCCCGGGGCCGTCCCGGGCACGGGTCGATGGTGCACGACGACAACGCCGTCACCGCGCTCGCCGAGGCGGTCGCCCGGGTCGGCCGGCACCGGTTCCCGATCGTGCTCACGCCGACCGTGCAGGCGTTCCTGGAAGAGGTTTCCGAGGCGATCGGCATCGAACTCGACCCGACCGATCCGGAGCTGGCGATCGCGAAGCTCGGTCCGATCGCCAATCTGATCGGCGCGACGGTCCGCAACACCGCCAACCCGACCCGGCTGGCCGCCGGCTACAAGGACAACGTGATCCCCAGCCGGGCCAGCGCCACCATCGACTGCCGGAGCCTGCCGGGCCAGGCCGAGATATTCCTGGAGCAGTTGCGGGAGGTGGTCGGGCCGGACATCGAGATCGAGCACATCCAGCGGCAGCCGGCGCTCGAGACCAGCTTCGACGGCGATCTCGTGAACGCGATGGGGGCGGCACTGCGGGCCGAGGATCCGGGCGCCCGCCCGGTGCCGTACATGCTCTCCGGTGGCACCGACGCCAAGGCGTTCGCGAAGCTCGGCATCCGGTGCTTCGGCTTCGCGCCGTTGCGGCTGCCGGCCGATCTGAACTTCTCCGCGCTCTTCCACGGCATTGACGAGCGGGTGCCGGTCGACGGGCTACAGTTCGGCGTGCGGGTGCTCGACCGGTTTCTGCGCCAGAGCTGACCGCCTGTCCGGCTGGCACACACGCCCGGCACCCACCTACGATCCTGGGCGATCCATCCACTTCCGGTTCAACTACCTCCGGTCCACGCATTCCAACGTCCGGTCCACCCATGTCGGCCCGCGTCGGAGTCGACGACCGCCTGCGTGGCGGTCGTCCGGCGGGCTGGTGAACATCGCACTGAAGGGAAAGGCCACACCATGACCGACCAGCACGCCGAGCTGGACGTTGCCCTGGAACGGGTCATCGAGACCGCCCGGGCGCACCTTGCCGCGGTCCGGGCCGCCGAGGGCCGGATCGACGACGATGCCGTCTGGCAGGCGTACGTCGAGCTCAACAACGCGTCGTACGAATACGACGAGCAACTGCTCGACGCCTTCGGTGAGGTCACGCCGTGGGACGTGGAGGCGATCGATCCGGAGGAGGCGGACGAGCGCTACGGGGTGGGCCTCGGCGGCGCCGACGGCACCGAGCCGGGCGACCCGCACCCGCTCGTGCTCTCCGTACGCCACCGGCGTGACTACCGGGTGCCCAGCGTG
The DNA here is from genome assembly GCF_015690345.1 of Plantactinospora alkalitolerans. Classification (GTDB taxonomy): domain Bacteria; phylum Actinomycetota; class Actinomycetes; order Mycobacteriales; family Micromonosporaceae; genus Plantactinospora; species Plantactinospora alkalitolerans. The sequence goes on from NZ_JADPUN010000202.1 coordinate 10,029, forward strand.
GCCGCCCTGTTGCGGGTGGCTCAGGCGGCCCGCCGTGCCGGTGTGCCGGACGAGGAGGAGGCGCCGGCGGTCGAGGGTGTCGGCGAGGCGGTGCTGGAGCTGTTGCAGACCGGTGACGGGTCGCTCGGTGCGCTGGACATTCCCGAGCTGGAGCCCCTCGACGGTGTGGTCATGGTCAGCGAGGTGACCGTTCCGCTCGATCTGGAGTCCTTCGACGACGAGGACAGCAGCGGGCCGTTCACGCCGGGCGCGGACGACCGGCTGGTCGGCCGGCTCGACGAGCACCCGTTCGTCTCGGACCTCGACGAGGAGCCCGAGCGGGCCCGGTAGCGCCGATCCGCCTGGCCGGGTGCGATCCGTCCAGGTGTCAGTAGGAGAGGCCCGGTTGCGACTGGTTGACGACGCGTCGCCGCAGCATCACCTGCCGCGTACCGTCGCGGAACAGTCGTACCCGGGCCAGCTCCCAGCCGGAGAATTCGGCCTGAATCGCCAGTTGCGCCATTGCGGTCGTCCTGTCGACATTGGGCGGCAACCGTAATGGCGCGTATTCGTAGTCCATGTCCTCTATCCTGCCCACGCCGGCTGGGAGACACCAGTCCTTCACCGGGGTGAGCTGGGCCGGGCGCGGGAGGCTGCCACGCCCGGGGGCGCCTCGCCCCATTTGAGGTGACTGTCCGGTTTCTGGTTGGCTGTGGTGCTCCGGGGTTAGCTGTCGCGTTCCGGATAGCCGACGGGCACCGCCGAGACGTCGTCGAGAGCGCGGGCGATCTCGTCCGGCAACGTCATCCGCTCCACCTGGAGCGCACCGAGCAGCTGGCCGACCGTCCGGGCACCCAGGATCGGGGCGACGACCCCGGGCCGGTCCCGAACCCAGGCGAGGGCGACCTCCAACGGCGACACGCCCAGCCCACCCGCCGCGGTCGCCACCGCCTCCACGATGCTGGAGCAGCGCGGCTCCAGGTAGCTGGCCACGAAGCGCTCGAAGTGCGCCGAGGCGGCCCGCGAGTCGGCCGGGCGGCCGTGCCGGTACTTCCCGGTCAGCACCCCGCGACCCAGCGGCGACCAGGGCAGCACGCCGAGACCCAGGCTCTCGCAGGCCGGCAGCACCTCCCGCTCGATGCCCCGTTCGAGGAGTGAGTACTCGACCTGGGCCGCCACCACCGGAGCGCGTCCCGGAAAGGCCGCCTGCCAGGTCGCGGCCTGCGCGGTCTGCCAGCCGGAGAAGTTGGAGACCCCGACGTAGCGGACCCGGCCGCTGGCCACCGCGTGATCCAGTGCGGCCAACGTCTCCTCCAGCGGGGTGGCCGGGTCGTACCCGTGCACCTGCCACAGGTCCACGTGATCGGTGCCCAGCCGGCGCAGCGACGCGTCGAGGGTGCGCAGCAGATGGCCCCGGGAGCCGTCCCGGCGGCGGGCGGAGCCCGGCCGGAGCCCGGCCTTGGTGGCGAGCAGCAGGTCGTCCCGGGGCACCAGGGTGCCCAGCAGGGAGCCGATCACCGCCTCCGCGTCGCCGTCGCCGTACACGTCGGCCGTGTCGACGAGGTTGCCCCCGGCGTCCAGATAACTCTTCAGCTGGGCGGCAGCGTCATCCGCATCGGTGTCCCGACCCCAGGTCATGGTGCCGAGCGCGAGCCGGGAAACCGCCAGCCCGCTTCGGCCGAGCGGTCGCTGTTGCATGGTTGAACTTTATTCAGAACATCGCCTCGCCGATATCCTCGCTCCCGTCATCGCCGTTCGCGTCGCGGGGGACAAAGCCGACGTCCGGGCACGGCTCCGGCACTGACCGGCAGGTACCGGGCAACTGACGGGCAGGTGGCGGGCGCCCGGGCGGCCCGGAACGAGGAGTGCCGGCGCGTTGGGCCCACCGGTCGTCGGCTGCCGGAGGAGCATTGCGTACCCTGATGCGACTTGCCGCATGGACGGGGGGAGAGGGACCAGTGCGACTCGGGCTCAGCCTCGGATATCAGACGGCGTGGAGCACCCCCGCCGACCACCTGGCCCTGGCCCGCGAGGCGGACCGGCTCGGTTACTCCGTGGTCTGGGCCGCGGAGGCGTACGGCTCGGACTCGCCCAGCATGCTCGCCTGGCTGGCCGGACAGACCGAGCGGATCGACCTCGGTGCCGGGGTCATGCAGATCCCGGCGCGTAGCCCGGCGACCACGGCCATGACGGCGGCCACCATCGACGCGGTCTCCGGCGGCCGGTTCCGGCTCGGCCTCGGCGTCTCCGGGCCACAGGTCTCCGAGGGCTGGCACGGCGTGCGGTTCGCCAAGCCGTTGGCGCGGACCCGGGAGTACGTCGACATCGTCCGGCTGGCGCTGGCCCGGAAGCCGGTCGAGTACGACGGCGCGCACTACCGGCTGCCCCTGCCGGACGGTCCGGGCAAGGCGCTCCGGCTCGGCTTCCATCCGCCGCGCGAGCAGGTTCCGATCTACCTCGCGGCGGTCGGGCCGAAGAACCTGGAACTCGCCGGTGAGATCGCCGACGGCTGGCTGGGGGTGTTCTACGCGCCGGAGTTCGCGGCCGAGCAGCTCGCCGCGGTCGCCGCCGGACGGGCCCGCGCGGGGCGGGAACTCGCCGGGTTCGACGTGGTGCCCACCGTGCCGGTGGTGGTCGGCGACGACGTCGCCAACTGTGCCGAACTGGTCCGCTGGTACGCCGCGCTCTATGTCGGCGGGATGGGCAGCCGGGAGCAGAACTTCTACAACCAGCTCGCCACCCGGATGGGATACGGTGACGCCGCCCGGGAGGTGCAGGAGCTCTACCTGGCGAAGCGGCAGCGGGACGCCGCGGCGGCGGTGCCGCTGGAGTTCATCGACCGCACGTCCCTGCTCGGCCCGAAGGAGCGGATCGCCGCGCGGATGGCCGAGTACGCCGCCGCCGGTGTGACCACGCTCTCGGTGAGCCTCTTCGTCGCCGACGCGGACAGCGGCATCGAGACCCTGCGTACCTGCGCCGAGGCGCTGGATCTTGCCGGAGTCGGGGAGTGAGCGGGCGGGAGGTCCGGGCGGCGGACTGCTGGCGGCGGAACGCGGCGACGAGCGGGGTGCGTGGGTGAGCTGGATCGAGGCAATCGTCCTGGGCATCGTCCAGGGCCTCACCGAGTTCCTGCCGGTGAGTTCGTCGGGGCATCTGCGGATCACCTCGGCGATCTTCTTCGACCAGGACGCCGGGGCGTCGTTCACCGCCGTCACCCAGCTCGGCACCGAGTCCGCCGTGCTGCTGTACTTCGCCAAGGACATCTGGCGGATCACCCGGGTCTGGGTGATCGGGATCTGGGACTCCTCGGTCCGGTCGAGCCTGGACTACCGGATGGGCTGGTACGTCATCATCGGCTCGATTCCGATCGGGTTGTTCGGCTTCCTGTTCAAGGACCAGATCCGTACGGCGGCGCGGAACCTGTGGCTGGTCGCGACCACGCTCATCGTCTTCGCCTTCGTGCTGGCCTTCGCCGAGTACTGGGGCCGGCAGACCCGACGGCTCGAGAACTTCACCCTCCGGGACGGCATCGTGATGGGCTTCGCCCAGGCGATGGCCCTGATTCCCGGAGTCTCCCGGTCCGGCGGCACGCTTACCGCCGGGCTGTTCCTCAACCTGACCCGCGAAGCGGCGGCCCGCTACTCGTTCCTGCTGGCCATTCCGGCGGTGGTGATGTCCGGGGTGTTCAGCATCCCGGACGTCTTCGACACCAGTGGCGGCGGCTCGATCCCGTCCGGGGCACAGATGATCGTCGCCACGGTGATCGCCTTCGCGGTCGGCTACGCCGCCATCGCCTGGCTGCTGCGCTATGTCGCTCATCACACCCTCTACGTGTTCGTGCTCTACCGGGTCGCGCTCGGCAGCCTCGTCCTGGCGCTGCTGCTGACCGGCACCATCTCGGCGACCTGACGACCCGCCTGCCTGGTCGGCGAGGGTGTCGGCGGGGCGGCCGGGCCGGGCCGTAGGGTGGGAAAGCGTGGCAACCCTTCTCCTCCTCCGGCACGGCCGGACCACGGCGAACGCGAACGGCGGCCTGGCCGGTCGGCAACCGGTGGAACTCGACGACACCGGCCGGAGCCAGGCGGCGGCGGTGGGGACGCGACTGCGCGCGATCCCGCTGGCGGCGGTGGTCACCAGCCCGCTGATCCGGTGTCGCCAGACGCTGGAGCTGGCGCTGCCGGACGCCGCCCCGGTGGTCGAGGACGGGCTGGTCGAGTGCGACTACGGCGCCTGGCAGGGGCAGCCGCTGAAGAAGCTGGCCAAGGATCCACTGTGGCAGGTCGTACAGCAGCATCCGAGCGCCGCCGTCTTCCCCGACGGGGAGACGATGGCCGGGATGGCAGCCCGGGCGGTCGAGGCGGTACGTCGCTGGGACGCCCGGGTCACCGCCGAGCACGGGCCGGAGGCGATCTGGCTGGCCTGCAGCCACGGCGACGTGATCAAGGCCATCGTCGCGGACGCGATGGGCATGCACCTGGATCTCTTCCAGCGGATCGTCGCCGACCCGGGCTCGGTCACCGGGATCCGGTACACCCCGGTGCGGCCGTTCGTCCTGCGACTCAACGACACCGGGGGTGACCTGACCGGTCTGGTGGTGCCGCGCCGGGGCCGGCGGCGGCGTTCGCGGGCGGCCGAGTCGGATGCCCCGGTCGGTGGTGGGGCGGGCGCAGCCGGCACGGGCCCGGGATCGGACGTGCCGGTCGCCGCCGACGGACGGAAATGATGATCGTTTCACCGCCCGGGCCGGGCCCCTCACCCCGGTCCGGCGTGCCGGAGGAGGCCCTGAGCTGGGTCCGGCCGGGGCCTACGGTGATTCGGGTCGGTGGGCTGCACGGTGTGGTATCCGGCCGGATAGGGTCGTGGGTATGACCCACCAGGTGCACGCATTCGAGCCGCCGGAGCGGTTCGTCGCCGGGACCGTGGGTCCGCCCGGTGAGCGGACATTCTTCCTGCAGGCCCGGGGCGGTGGCCGGCTGGTCAGTGTCGCCCTGGAGAAGGTCCAGGTCTCGCTGCTGGCGGAGAAGCTGGAGGAGCTGCTGACCGAGGCGCACCGCCGGTTCGGCGTCGAACTGCCCGAGGCTCCGGTCGCGGTCACCTCGGACAACGAGCCGCTGGACACCCCGGTCGACGAGGAATTCCGGGTGGGCACCCTCGGCCTGGCCTTCGACGTCGACACGGCGACCGTGGTGATCGAGGCGATCGCCGCCGGCGAGGCGGAGGCGGAGGTCGAACTCGGTGCCGGTGAGGACGACGTCGACGAGGACGAGGAGCCGGACGACGACCTCGATCGGCTGCGGGTCCGGTTGACCCCCCAGGCGGCCCGCGAGTTCATCGACCGGGCCCGTCGGGTGGTGGCGGCCGGTCGACCGCCGTGCCCGCTCTGTGGCCAGCCGCTCGACCCCGCCGGACACCTCTGTCCCCGTCACAACGGCTACCACCGGTGATGGTTCCCGCCTCCGGGCCGGGACCGTCCCGGTGACCTCGGCCGACCTGCGACCCGTGCTGGACGAAAGCGACGCCCTCCGCCTCCTGCTCGGTGGCGAGTTCGAGCTGGAGGGGCGACTGGTCGACGCCTCCAACACCACGCTGCGGGGGTTCCTGACCCTGGACGGGGTGACGGTCCGCTGCGTCTACAAACCGGTACGGGGGGAACGGCCGCTCTGGGACTTCCCGGACGGCACTCTGGCCGGTCGGGAGGTCGGCGCGTACCTCGTGTCCCGGGCCACCGGCTGGGACCTCATTCCGCCGACCGTGCTCCGGGACGGTCCGCTGGGCCCCGGCGCGTGCCAGCTCTGGATCGACGAGCCGGAGGAGACCGAGCCACTGGTCGGATTCGTGCCGGCCGGAAGCCTGCCGGACCGCTGGCTCCGGATCGCGGCGGCCCAGGACGACGACGGCACGCCGTACGCCCTCGCGCACTCCGACGACCCCCGGCTGGCCCGGCTGGCCGTGCTCGACGCTGTGATCAACAATGCCGATCGCAAGGGTGGACACGTGCTCGTCGGGCCGGACGACCGGATCTACGGTGTCGACCACGGCGTCTGCTTCCACGTCGAGGACAAGCTTCGGACCGTGCTCTGGGGCTGGTCGCGGCGGATCCTGCCACCGGACGCGCTGGAGATGCTGGAAGGGCTGGCCGAAGCGCTCACCGGCCCGCTCGGCGCGGACCTGGCCGACCACCTGACCCGGTCCGAGGTCGGTGCCGTGCGGAGTCGGGTCGCGCGGTTGCTGGCGACGACCAGCTTTCCGGAGCCGTCCGAGGAATGGCCGCCGATTCCCTGGCCGCCGATCTGAGGCTCGACGCTTTCCGGCCGGGGGTGTGGTGTCGGTCTGATCACCTCGTCCGCCGGCCCCGGTGATCAACGCCGTTCGGCTGGCTAGGCTGGTGACCATGGAAACGTGGGTGGGTCACGAGATTCCGCGACTGCCGGGCCGGGGACGGCAGCTCGCCCTGTTCGACACCGCGCGCGGCTCGGTGCAGCCGACCCGCCCATCCGGCGCGGCGACCCTGTACGTCTGCGGCATCACCCCGTACGACGCGACCCACCTGGGCCACGCGGCAACGATGATCACGTTCGACGTGCTGCAACGGGTGTGGCGGGACGGTGGTCATCCGGTGACATACGTGCAGAACGTCACCGACATCGACGATCCGCTGCTGGAGCGGGCCGAGCGGGACGGCGAGGACTGGGTGGTCCTGGCCATGCGGGAGACGGCGCTGTTCCGGGAGGACATGGAGGCGCTGCGGATGATCCCGCCGGCGCACTACGTCGGCGCGGTCGAGTCGATCCCGGCGATCGCCGAGAAGGTCCGGGTGCTGCTGGACGACGGTGCCGCGTACCGCCTCGACGACGGCACCGGGGACGTCTACTTCGACATCACCGCCGTGCCCCGGTTCGGCTACGAGTCCAACCTGTCCCGTGAGCAGATGCTGGAGTTCTCCGCCGAGCGCGGCGGCGACCCGGACCGGGCCGGCAAGCGGGATCCGCTCGATCCGCTGCTCTGGCGCGGCAGCCGGGACGGCGAGCCGGCCTGGGAGGGTGGACCGCTGGGCCCGGGCCGCCCCGGCTGGCACATCGAGTGCGCCGTCATCGCGTTGGCCCTGCTCGGCGACAGCATCGACGTCCAGGGCGGCGGCAACGACCTGCTGTTCCCGCACCACGAGTGCTCTGCGGCCCACGCCGAGCGGCTGACCGGGGTGGCGCCGTTCGCCGGGCACTACGTACATGCCGGGATGATCGGGCTCGACGGCGAGAAGATGTCGAAGTCAAAGGGCAACCTGGTCTTCGTCTCCCGGCTGCGGGCCGACCACGTGGATCCGATGGCGGTACGGCTCGGGCTGCTCGCCGGCCACTACCGGACCGACCGGGCGTGGACCGACGACGTGCTCAAGGTCGGCCACCAGCGGCTGGCCCGGTGGCGGGAGGCCGTCGCGGCCCCACTCGGCGCCCCGGGCCCCGCCCTCCTCGCCGAAATTCGCGAACGCCTCGCCGATGACCTCGACACCCCCGGCGCACTCGCCGCCATGGACCGCTGGGCGGACGCGACCCTCGCCCACACCGGCACCGACCCGGCGGCACCGGATCTGGCCGCCGCCACCGTCGACGCCCTCCTCGGCGTCCGCCTGTAAGGAAGGGCCCCTTCTTATCGTTTTTTGCATAGGAAGGGCCCCTTCTTAACCTCCTCCTAGTTCGAGATCCGGCGTGGGGGCGGGGACCTTGTACTGCTCGGTGAGGGTGGTCATCGGACCCGGCCAGGTCGCCTGGGCAACCTCGATCGGCTTGTGGCTTGCGTCGTAGGCGACGTGCAGCAGGTGCAGCACGGGGGTGTCCGGCCGGATCTGGAGGATCTCCGCCTCCTCCCGGCTGGGCTGTCGGGCGCTGATCTGGTCCGTCGCCGACATGTAGCGTCGGCCGATCGCCTCCTCCGCCTCCTGGTAGAGCGGTCGTCCGTACGCCTCCATCCGTTCCAGGCTGGTGCCGGCGGCGTCGGCGGTCCGGAACCAGGAGGCGCCGACCTCGACCGGCACCTCCTCGGTGCGGACCAGATGTCGCCGGACGATCAGCTCGGTTCCGTCCGGTACGCCGAACGCGTCGGCCACCTCGGGCGGTGCCGGTGCCCGGCCGACCTGCACCAACTGCTGCCGGTACCGGGCGGCGAGGTCGGCGTGGTAACCACGGTGGCCGCCGTACCGGCCTCGGGAGAGGCGGTTCAGCCGGCGCCGGGTACCGCGGACGAAGGTGCCCGAGCCGGGTTTGGTGATCAGGACGCCCTCGACCCGGAGCTGGTCGATCGCCCGCTGGACGGTCTGCTTGGCGACGCCGAACATCTCGGCGATGGCCGGGATCGACGGCAGTCGGTCCCCGGCCGCCCAGTCACCGTTCCGGATCCGGGCCCGCAACTGCGCGGCGATCTGCCGGTGGGGAAACTCGGCCGCCCCAGGGTTGATCTGCATGCTGCCCCCGTCAGTCCCGCTCGACAATGACACTAGGTTCCTAGGATGCCGTACGGGATGTGTGCCGGGCAACCCCGGACACGCACCACCCGATCCACAGCCGCCGACGAGCAGCCGGACACGACGAGCCATCGACGGAGCGGGTGCGACGAGCCACCGACAGACCGGAGGCGACGACCCACCGATAGCGGTGGGGGATCGGCTCTCGACTGGAGTACGGCCGAGGGACGGCCTCCATTCGGAGACCGTCCCTCGGGCTGCTACGGGTGTGCTGTCACCAGGCGTACGGCCGCCAGGTCACCAGGCGTACGGCCGCCAGGTCACCAGGCGTACAGGGTGTGCAGTCACCAGGCGTACGGGCGCGGGGTCACCAGGAGCCGGCGGTCGGACCGGCCGAGCCGCCCCTGCGGCGTAGGTACTTCTCGAACTCCTGGGCGATCTCGTCCCCGGTCAGTGGCTGGATGCCGGCGTCGCCGACCCGTTCCTCCAACTCGCGGACGTACTCACCGAGCTCGGCGTCCTGCTCGGCGGCGGTGCGTACCCGCTGCTCCCACTCGGCGGCCTCCTCGGCCAGGTCCGACATCGGAACCGGCAGATCGAGCACCTCCTCGACCCGGTGCAGCAGCGCCAGGGTCGCCTTCGGGCAGGGCGGGTTGTTCGCGTAGTGCGGCACGTGCACCCAGAACGACACGGCGTCGACCTCGGCCCGGGTCGCCGCGTCGTGCAGTACCCCGACGATGCCGGTCGGGCCGTCGTAACGGGTCGGGGTGAGCTGGTAGCGCTCGGCGGCGTCCTTGTCCGAGGCGCTGCCACTGATCGGCAGCGGCCGGGTGTACGGCACGTCGGCGAGCAGGGCGCCGAGCAGTACGATCCGGTTGACCTCCAGGCTGTGGCAGAGTTCCAGCACCTGCTCGCAGAACGTCCGCCAGCGCATGCTGGGCTCGATGCCCCGGATCAGGACCACGTCCCGGTCCGTGCCTTCCGGGCTGGCCACCATGAACCGGGTGGTCGGCCACTCGACCCGACGGGTCTCGCCGTCTGCCATGGTGATCGTCGGCCGGCTCACCTGGAAGTCGTAGAAGTCCTCGGGGTCCAACTCGGTGATCTGGCGAGCCTGCCAGACCTGCTCGAGATGCTCCACCGCCGCGGTCGAGGCGTCCGCCGCGTCGTTCCAGCCCTCGAAGGCCGCGATTGCGACCGGCGAGCGCAGCACGGGCAAGCCGTCGAACTCGGTCACGCCCTACCCCCAGGGTGCGTGCCGTCGCCGATCCGGGCGGCGCACAGCCGCGCGGTGGTCCCCCCGATGTGCCTGGTGCTGGCGTCCCTGTTGTCCCTCACGTCCGTCAGCCTACGTCCCGGATTCGGATGCGGCCCGCCGGCCGCGCCGTCCGGCTCCCGCGCGGGGCCGGGGCGGGGCCTGGTCTGCCGGCCGTCCCAGGGGTGTTGAGCAGGGATATCTGGTACGGAGAGGACGATAGCGACGCGGGTCACACCAGACGGAGTGGTACGCCTACGGTCGGTGTTCCGCTCCTGGTGGGCACTGGCCTGGAACCGTGCCGACTCCGTTACTGGACGCGCTCGTCGATCGGGTTCGGATGGCGGCGCCGAGGACCCCGTGCAGGGGTATTCGGGTGGAATTCCGGCGCGGCGGGGACGGCCGTGGATAGCCTCGCCGGGGAGGGCCGAATCCGTCTCACGTCCCGGTCGAGGTCGCCGCCGAGGGGGTGTCATGCCCACGTCGTTCACACTGGATCGCTCCGACGGGCCGGCGGCGGACGGGTCACCGGTCAGTTCCGTCACCGAGCGGTGGATCCTCCGGACGGTGGCCATCTGCGAGGGCGCCTGCGAGATCTGGTTTCTCGAGAGGATGACCGACCGCGCCGGTCCGGAGCTGCACGACGACGTCGAGATGTTGATCGTCCGGAACGTGCTCGCGGATTCGATCGACGGGCTGCGGTTCAGCTCGGCCGAGCTGCGGGACGACGTCCTCCGGGCCACGCCGCCGTCGCTGCGTTCCGCGTTGCACGCGCGGGCGGCCGCCGTACTAGCCGCGGAGTTGTTCCCGGGGCCAGCCGCGAACCAGCTGTTGCGGGCGATGGCGGTGACGGGACGTGTCGACGTCCCGCTGGTGTCCCGACTCGTCGCCGACCCGGCGACGGAACCGTCGGTCGCGGCGGATCTGCTGTTGGCGGCTCGAGCTGGTCGCGGCGCCGCCCTCGGGCCGCAACTGCGGCGGGACTGGGTCCTCGCCACGGTCGACCATCTGATACTCGCCGGACGGCTCCAGCCGGCGCTGACGATTCTGACCGAGGAGATCGCCGCCGACCGGGACGGGGCCGGGCACCGGGCCCAGTTGCTGGGCCGGCTCGGCGCCTGGTACGCCATCGGACGGCCGTCGGTCGCCATCGACTACCTGCACCAGGCGCTGGCCCAGAGCGACCTGGAACCCGCGCACCGGAGTCTGCTGCTCACCACCCTGGCCCACGTCGCGGCCCGGGTGGGACATCCCGATGTCGACGAGTTCCTGGCAGCGGCGGTACGGAGCCAGGCGGCGGCCGGCGCGCCCGACGGTGAGGTCCGGTTGGCGCTGGCCGAGGCCGGGGTGGCACTCGCCGGCGGCGACGTTCCGGCGGCCCGGCAGGTGCTCGACCGGGTCGACCCGAGCGCACCGGCGGCGCGGGCGCACGCGGCGTTCCTCCGGGTCGACCGGATCGTGAACCAGCTCGTGCTCGGCGAGTACGAGGAGGCCGGGACCGCGATCCGGATCGCCGACGCGGAGATCGGCAGTCTCGGCGCGGCGGCCCGACCGATGCTGACCGCGTGCGACTGCCGACTTCGGGTGGCGATCGGTGAACTGCCGGAGGCGTCGGCCCGGGCCGGCCTGGCGTTGCGTCGCTGTCCGACGGGTCAGGTGTCGGACGAGGTGCGTGCCGAACTGCTGGCGGTGCTGGTGGAGGTGTCGTTCCGGCAGGGCGATCCCGGCGCGGCCCGGAAACTGCTGGCCGGCGTCGATCCACCGGCCGACTGGCCCGAGAACCTGCACTGGGTACGGCTGGCCTGTGCCGCCGCGCTGGACCCGGAGCCGGACCGGCACGCCGGACTTCTCCGGGTCGCCGTTGACACGCTCGCCCGGTCGGTACGCCCACTGCTGCTCGTTCCGCAGCAGGCACCGGCATTGACCCGGGCCGCACTGCTGCTCGGTGACCGGCACCGGGCCCATCTGGTGAGCGGCTACGTGACCCGGGTGGCGGAGCGGGTCGACCGCCCGCTCTGGTGGGGGATAGCGCAGCACGTCGCCGGCCTGGTGGACCGGGAGCCCGGCCTGGTCCGGGACGCGGTTGCCGAGTTGCGGGCCACGTCCGCCCGGCCCGCCCTGGCCGATGCGCTGCTCGATCTGGCCCGGATGCCCGCAACCCCGGCAGCGGTGGCCCGGAAGGCGGCGGAGGAGGGGGCCGCGTTGTTCGGTCGGCTCGGCGCGACGGGTGACCAGGAACGGGCGGACCGGTGCGGCCGCGCCGGCCCGGCGCTGGACCGCCGGCACCGGCACGAGCGGACCGCCGCCGGGTTCGACGCGCTGACCGCCGCCGAGGTGCGGGTGGCGGAGCTGTTGGCGGGTGGCGCGACGAAGCAGCAGGCGGCGGCTGCCCTGTTCGTCTCGTTCCACACCGTCGACAGCCAGCTCCGGGCGGTCTACGCCAAGCTCGGCATCCGGAACCGGCTGGAACTCGCGCGCCGGTGGCGGACCCGGACCCCTGACCAGGATCCGGGCTGACCCGCCGGTTCCGGCCGGCTCAGGAGGCGATCACCGGCTTCGTCCTCGGCAGCGACTCGATCAGCGACCGGGGCAGGTTGAGCGCGTCGGCGGCGACCTGCGGCGGGGTGTTGGCCATCCACTGGGCCAGCGAGATGTCCTCGAACCTGGGGTTGCGGAACATCTCCAGGAAGACCAGCGGCCGGTCCCCGGTGTTCTCGATGTAGTGACCGTAGGCGTAGGGCACGTACCCGACGTCACCGGACCGGTAGTCGAAGGTCCGGTTGTTGCCGGAACTGGCGAACACCCCCATCCGGCCGGTGCCCGAGATGTAGTACTGCCACTCGTCGTCGGTGGGATGCCAGTGCAACTCCCGCATCGCACCCGGCTCGATCTCCACCAGGGCCGCGCAGATGGCGGTCGACGCGGCGAAGTTGCTGACGTCCGCGATCCGTACCGAACCGCCGTCGAACCGCTGTGGCGCCTGGGCGTGCAGCCGGTGTTTGAAGGTACGTGGCACGTCCCCGCTCGGACTGACCACCCGATCGGACTCCAGCGCCGGCGGTACCTGCCCCGGGAAGATGTACTTCTCCCGTTCCGGGAGGTCGGCGAGCTGCTCCGTACGCCATCCGAAGTTCTTGGCCAGCACGCTCCGCGGGGTGTGCGCGAAGAAGTCGCTGATCATGAAGGTGGAATTCTCCGACGAGGCGCCGTCGTCGAAGACGAGCAGGAACTCCACCCCGTCGTCCAGCGCCTGGATGTGGTGCGGCACCCCCTTGGGGAAGAACCACAGGTCGCCCTGGGACACGTCCTCGAGGAAGTTGCGTCCCTCCTGGTCGACCGCGCCGATCCGGCAGCTTCCGGCCAGCACGTACGCCCACTCGGACTGCTGGTGCCAGTGCAGTTCGCGATAGGCACCGGGTTCGAGCGCCATGTCGACCCCGGACATCGTGGTGGCGATCGGCAGTTCCCGTTGGGTCACCTCCCGGGTCCAGCCGCCGTCCTCGATCCTGGTGTGTGCGTTGGCGAACGAGAACCTGAGGTTGGGCACCGTGCCCCGGTCGGTCGTGGGCGGCACGAGCAGGTCAGGGTTCTGCCGGTCCAGCCCGACGTTCCGGGGACCGACGTCGACGCCACCGGCGGCGCCGCGCTTCGGCTGAGGGAGACCACCCTCGTACGGTTCGCTCATCTCGACTCTTCCTCTCGATGGTGGCGGTCCTGCGCTCTCATCCGGAACACGTCCCGTCCCGCCGGACCCGCTGACCCCTGCCGGGCCGGCGGTCGCCGAGCAGGAGCGTCCGGACCAGTGCCGGCCCGCCGTGCAGGCCGACGGCGATCGGGATCATCAGGCAGGTCAGGGTCAGTACCACCAGCGTCCAGAGGGGAGCCCCCACCCAGCCGGTACCGATGGTCAGCAGGGCGAGGACGCCGAGATTGCGTCGGCTCCGGCTCACCGGGACGGTCATCGGTCCCTCCTTACTGGACGGCCTCTTCCCGGTGGAAGCGGGGGGGAAGCGGGAGCGTTGCCGCTTCGGTGGTCACCCCTGCCGTCTAGCCCGGAACCGGGGCGGCAACCTCACGTGAACGCGGGATATGCGCGGAGAAGGGCCCGCGCCGGCGCCGATCGGCGCCGTTCGCACCGCCGGCGCGACCGACTGTGTCGACCGGTCGCCGTCGTGTTTGGTTCGGTCGCCGTCGTGGAACTGTTCCGGTACTCCGACTTCGAGGTGGTGGCCGCGATGAGCCCGTTGCCCCGTGGTGGCCGATTCTGGCCGCTGTTCGCGCTCGTCGTCACGCTGGTCGTCGCAGGTGCCTGCTTCGCCGGTCCGGGCGGGGAGGAGGATCCGACGCAACCGGACGATTCGGGTACGCCCGTCGCGACCGGCACGGCGCAGGCCGGTGCGGACGGCACGATGACCGTCGAGGAGTTCGAGCAGGACATCCAGAGCGCGGTCCGGGCAGCCGAGCTGTACTGGTCCGGTGAGTTCCGGGAGGCGGGCCAGCGGTTCCAGCGGGTCGGCCGGATCACCGCCTACGAGCGGGACGGCGAGATCGAGTGCGGGAGCCAGCCGCTGCCCCGGAACAACGCGGTCTACTGCTCCGAGGGTGACTTCATCGCGTACGACATCAACTGGGCCGTGGCCGCGTTCCGGCAGATCGGCGACGCGTTCCTGTACTACCTGCTCGGCCACGAGTACGCGCACGGTGTGCAGATCCGGCTCGGCATCCGGTACGAGTTCACCATCGAGCAGGAGTTGCAGGCCGACTGCATGGCCGGGGCGTACATCGGGGACTCGGAGCGCGCCCAGGCGCTGTCGGTGCAGGACGGCGACCTCGACGAGTTGGCGGCGGGGCTGAGGGCGGTGGCCGACGATCCGGGTCAGCCGTGGTTCGCCGAGGGGGCGCACGGCACGGCGAAACAGCGTACGGACGCCTTCTTCGCCGGCTACCGGGGTTCGATCGAGGCGTGCGAGCTTGGTTGACGGGGCTGAGGGATCCGCCACACTTCGGGGCCGGAATCGGGAGATCAACGGGGAGCCTTGGCAGGATCGAGACCACAGACCCAGTTCGATCCGGGAGGAAATCCTGAACAGCCAGCATCCCGCAGCCGTGCTCTTCGACATGGACGGCACTTTGGTGGACAGCGAGCGGCTGTGGGACATCGGGCTGCAGGAGCTCGCCGCGCAGTACGGCGGCACGCTGTCGACGGCCGCTCGGCTCGCCATGGTCGGCACCAGCGCCACGGTGTCGATGGAGATCCTGCACACCGATCTGGGGCAGCCGTGGCGTGACCCGGCGGTCGGCGCCGCGTGGTTGGACAAGCGGGTCGCCGAGCTGTTCCTCACCGATCTGCGGTGGCGGCCCGGCGCGCTGGCCCTGGTCTCGGCGATACGCGCCGCGACGGTGCCGACCGCGCTGGTCACCTCGACCCGCCGGAGCGTGGTCGAGGTGGCGTTGGAGACCCTCGGGCGGGACAGCTTCGACGTGGTGGTCTGCGGCGACGAGGTGACTGCGACCAAGCCAGATCCGGCGCCGTACCTGACCGCGGCCCGGTTGCTGGGGGTGCCGATCAACCGCTGCGTCGCGATCGAGGACTCGCCGACCGGGGTGGCGAGTGCGCTCGCCGCGGGTGCCGCCGTACTCGCGGTGCCCAGCGAGCTGCCGATCGACCCGGCCGACGGCGTACGGATGCTGGAGACGCTGACCGGGGTCGACCTGGAGCTGCTCGCGGGCCTGCTGAAACCGATCGAGCTGCCGCACTGATCGGGCGGACGCACGACAGGGGCGGTGTCCTTCCGGACACCGCCCCTGTCTGCCCACCGACTACCCCCGTCGACGGCGGGCGGATTACTCGTGCGCGATCGCGCCGAGCACGTTGAGCCGGGCGGCGCGGATCGCCGGCAGCACCGCCGCGACCACCCCGACCACGGCCGCCAGGCCGAGGAACACCCCCATCTCCGTCCACGGCAGGACGAGCTGGGTGATCCCGTCCTCGCGCAGCGCCCGGACGACCGCCGCGCCGAGTCCGGTACCGACCACCACACCGAGGAGCGCGCCGAAGACCGAGATCACCACGGCCTCGACGGTGATCATCCGCATGGTCTGGGCCCGGCGTAGCCCGATGGCCCGGAGCAGGCCCAGCTCCCGGGTCCGTTCCAGCACCGACAGGGCCAGCGTGTTCACGATGCCGAGTACCGCGATCAGGATCGCCAGCGCCAACAGCACCTGGATCATCGTCAGCAGTTGGTCGAACTGGCTCGTCTGCTGGTCGATGAAGTCGGCCCGATCGGCGACGGAGACCTCGGGGCTGTCCGCGAGCAGCGTTTCGACCTTCGGCATCACCTGGTCGACCGACGCGCCCGGCGCCAGTTGCAGGTATGCCTGAATCGGCTGCGGCACCGCGAAGTTCGTCGCCGCCGAGGCCGGAACCAGGAACCCGTTGAACAGATCCGACTTGGCGTAGATCCCGGTCAGCGTGTACGTCTGCGCGTCGCCCCGGGACAGTTGCACCGGCATGGTGTCGCCGACGGCCAGACCCCGCTCCTTCGCGGTGTCCGAGTCGACCAGCAACTGGTTCGGGCCGAGCGAGTCGATGCTGCCGGCGGTCGGGGTGGCCCGGTAGATCTGCCGCAGCGCCGCCACGTCACTGGTCGCGGTGATCCACGCCTGCTTGTCGCCGATCTGCGCCCGGTCGCCGTACAACCCGGCCACCATCGCGACACCGGGCAGTTCGGCGGCCTTCTGCAGCACCGCCGGGTCGAAGCTCGGCGGCCGGGGTCCGGTCTGCGCACCGGAGATGACCAACTCGGCCTGGATCGTGTCCTCGGCCAGTGCGGTGATGCTGCTCTTGGCCGAGTCGAGGATCACCGTCACGCCGGTGACCAGGGCGATCCCGACCATCAGCGCGGCGGCGGTGATCGCGGTACGGCGCGGGTTGCGGCCCGAGTTCAACCGGCCCAGTTTGCCCGGCACCGACCAGGCGAAGAGCCTGCCGAGCAGCGAGACCACCGGCCGGCTGATCAGCGGGGTCAGCAGCGCGACCCCGACGAAGCAGAGCAGCACTCCACCCAGAATGGTCCACAGCGTGTTGTCGCCGCTGCTGCCGCTCAGGCCGAGCGCCAGCAGGGTGCCGCCGAGCGCCGAGACCACGGCGCCGGCCGCGGAGATCTTGGTCAGTGGCCGGTCCGGGGTCGCGATGTCCTGCATCGCGGCCACCGGAGGGATCCGGGAGGCGCGCAGCGCCGGCAGCACCGCCGCGACGACCGTGACGAGCAGGCCGACCACGAACGAACTGATCACCGCGCTCGCCGGTACGCCGATCCCGGCCAGTTGCAGCCCGCCGACCGACTGCCCGAACACGTACGCCAGGAGCGCGCCGATCCCGATGCCGGCGGCGAGCCCGAGCACGGAGGCGACCAGGCCGATCACCACGGCCTCGACCAGTACCGATCCGATCACCTGACGCCGGCCGGCACCGATGGCCCGGAGCAGCGCGAGTTCCCTGGTGCGCTGGGCGACGATGATCGAGAAGGTGTTCAGGATCAGGAAGATGCCGACGAAGAGGGCCACGCCGGCGAAGCCGAGCAGGATGTTGTTGAAGAAGGCGAGACCTTCCTTCATTCCGGCCGAGGCGTCGTCGGAGAGCTGCTCGCCGGTCTTGACCACGTAGCCGTCGCCGAGTGCCGTCGCGATGTCGTCGCGCAACGCCGCCGGGTCGACGCCGTCGGCCGCCTTGACGGTCAGTTCGGAGAAGACCCCCGGTTGGCCGAGCATCAGTTCCTGGGCGGCGCGTTCGGTGAACGCCACCTCCTGGGCTCCGCCGAGGCTGTCCCGGTCGCCGCTGTAGCCGAAGATGCCGACGACGGTGAACTCGCGCTTCGGTTGCAGGGTCAGCACCCCGACCCGGTCGCCGACGGACAGCTTGGCCGCCTCGGCCACGCCCGCGTTGATCGCCACCTGGTCGTCGGCGGTCGGGCCACTGCCTTCGCGCAGGGTGACCAGGCCGCTCTCGCCGATCCAGTTCGACCCCATCTGCGGCGGTCCGAAGGAGGTCAGCACCTTGCCGTTGCTGCCGATCACCCGGGCGCCGTCGGCCATGGCCAGGCCGGTCGCGCTGGCCACCCCGGGCACGGCCTTGACCTTGTCCAGGGTCGCGGCCGGGAAGGTGGCGGCGACGGGCATGCCTTCCATCTCGTTGACGTCGATCTTCGGCTTGGCGCTGACACCGACGTCGGTGCCGACGTACGCGTCGCTGAAGATGGTGTCGAAGGAGCGTCCGAGGGTGTCGGTGAGGACGAAGGCACCGGAGACGAACATGACGCCGAGTACCACGGCCAGCCCGGAGAGGATCAGCCGGAGCTTGCGGGCGAGCAGGCTCTTCAGGGTCGCGCGCAGCATCAGTGACCCGCCTCGGAGAGCCCGTCCAGCTTCTTCATCGTGTCCAGCACGGTGTCCGGGGTCGGCTCGACGAGTTCCGAGACGATCTCACCGTCGGCGAGGAAGATGACGCGGCCGGCGTAGGAGGCGGCGACCGGGTCGTGCGTGACCATGACGATGGTCTGCTGGTACTCGGCGACGGAACGACGGAGGAAGCCGAGTACCTCGGCGCCGGCCCGGGAGTCGAGGTTTCCGGTGGGTTCGTCGGCGAAGATGACGTCCGGCCGGGAGGCGAGGGCCCGGGCGCAGGCGACGCGCTGCTGCTGGCCCCCGGAGAGCTGTGCCGGACGGTGGTTGAGCCGGTCGCGGAGTCCGACCGTGTCGATGACCGTGTCGAGCCATTCGGGGTCGGCTTTCCGGCCGGCGATGGACAACGGCAGCAGGATGTTCTCCTGCGCGGTCAACGTGGGCAGCAGGTTGAACTGTTGGAAGATGAAACCGACCTTGTCGCGGCGGAGTTTGGTGAGGCCGGCGTCGCCCAGTCCGGTAACGGCGGTGTCACCGATATGGATTGTTCCGCGGGTGACCGAGTCCAGCCCGGCGAGGCAGTGCATGAGGGTGGATTTTCCGGATCCGGACGGCCCCATGATCGCGGTGAACCGAGCCCTCTCGAATTCCGCGTTGACCCCCCGCAGGGCGACCACCTGGGCCTCGCCGCTGCCGTACACCTTCCATACGTCGCTGGCCCGCGCCGCCGTCTGCGAATCTTGGGCTACCGTCGCCGTCACTTCATCTCCCCCTAGAACAATCTTGGTCCGGCCGGACCAAGAGGCCCGGCCGGCAGCATCCATCGTCGATGACAAAGGCAACCTGGTCGTCCGTCCCCGGGCGGAGCCCGAGGCGGATTTTCGGTGCGGGTCGGCCCTGATACCGAATCAGGGTTGCCCCTGACTGGTACGGCTTCGCCCCGTCGAACCAAGCCGTGCTGCCAGCCCTCGCTACAATGGCTGTGTCAATAATCCGACCCGGCGTCCGGTTCGGTTCGTCGCCGACCGGTCGATCCCGGGACCATTCCTATCCGGTTTTCTTATCCGACGGCGATTGTTTCCTCAAATGCGATTGTCCGTGCCGGGAACTGGTGCATCCCGGCCGGTGGCTCGGCGGCGCCGCCGTCCCCCGTTTCGTACCTGCCCAAACGATAGGCGCCGTCGGCCGCCGCTCCGTCGTACGCCGGGACGGTTCCCGGGTCCGCCCGTCGTACCGGGGCTCTCCTCCGGTGGGACGAGCCCGGTGCCGCCGGGTCGTACACCCCGTCCTGCCGCAGGCGTACGCCGTGGAGTCGTCACCCACCCCGATCCGCTCAGGGGAGGGCGGGGGCCGAGGAGGGCGTTCGCCGGTCAGGCGCCCGGGCGGACCAGGCCAATCTCGTAGGCCAGAACGACGGCCTGCACCCGGTCCCGCAGTCCGAGCTTGGTCAGCACGTGCCCGACGTGGGTCTTGATCGTCGTCTCGCTCACCGTCAGTACCCGGGCGATCTCGGCGTTGGAGAGGCCACGGGCGACCTGGACCAGGACCTCGCGTTCCCGCTCGGTGAGCACGCCGATCGCCTTCGGCGGGGTGGCGGACGGATCGGGCAGCGACTCCGCGAACCGGTCCAGCAGCCGCTTGAGGATGCGTGGGGCGACCACGGCCTCGCCGTTCGCGACGGTCCGGATGGCGGTCACCAGGTCCTCGGCCGGCACGTCCTTGGCGAGGAAGCCACTGGCACCGGCCCGGAGCGCACCGACCACGTACTCGTCGAGGTCGAAGGTGGTCAGGATGAGCACCCGGACCGGCAGCCGCGCGTCGATGATCGCCCGGGTGGCGGCCACTCCGTCCATCCGGGGCATCCGGATGTCCATCAGCACCACGTCGGGCAGCAGGCGGCGGGACAGGTCCACCGCCTCCGCGCCGTCGCCGGCCTCGCCGACGATGTCGAGGTCGTCCTCCGCGCCCAGCACCATCCGGAACCCGGTACGCAGCAGCGGCTGGTCGTCGGCGAGAAGAATGCGGATCGGCCGGGCGGGCTCCTGGCGGTCGGTCATGCGGTCGTACCGCCCGGTCGGTACGACGGGACCGCTGCCGCCCTGGCCGCCCCGGCACGCTCGCTTCTCGCCCTCACGATGCCCCCTCGTTGATCGGCGCGCCCAGTTGCTCCATCGGCATCTTCGCGTACACCCGGTAACCGCCGCCGGGGCGGGGCCCGGTGCGTAGGGTCCCACCGTAGAGGGCCATCCGTTCCCGCATGCCCACCAGGCCGTGTCCGAGCCGTCCGGTCTCCGGGGCCGGCCCACGTCCGGTGTCGGAGACCTCGACGATCATCCAGTAGACGCCGAAACTGAGCCGGACCTGGGCGGTGGCCGCCCCGGCGTGCTTGAGCGTGTTGGTCAGCGCCTCCTGGACGATCCGGAAGATCGTCAGCGCCACCCCCGGATCCAGCGGTCCCGGCGTACCGTCCACCCGGAGCGTCACCGGCAGGCCCGCCTCCTTGACCTGTTCGACCAGCGCCTCGATCCCGGCGAGCCCCGGCTGCGGGGAGAGGTCCGCGGCCGGCTCGGCGTCGGTGCGCAACACGTCCAGCAGGCGGCGTAGCTCGCGCAGGGTCGTCCGGCTGGTGTCCTCGATGGTGCCCAACGCACCGTCGGTGGCACCCGGGTCCCGGGGCAGTACCCGCCGGGCGCCGGTGGCCAGCACCCCCATCACGCTCACGTGGTGGGCGACGACGTCGTGCAGCTCCCGGGCGATCCGCCGCCGTTCGTCGGCGACCGCCTGGTCGGCCAGGGAGCGTTGGTTCTCCTCGGCGACCCGGGCCCGCTCCTCGAGGGCCCGGATGGTGGCGCGCCGGGCGTGCACCGTACGCCCGACGAAGAAGCAGACCAGTGCGAGCAGCGACTGGGTGAAGACCACGTACGCGGGGGAGGGTTCGGTGAGGCGGTCCGGTGCCGGCTCGGCGAGGGCGACCACGAGGGCCGGCGTCCAGAGCAGTACGGCGGCGAACGCGGCCTGGCGCAGCGGCAACAGGGCCGCGGTGGTGTAGGTCAGGGCGACGAACGCCACACCGACGGTCACCGGCTCGGTTCCGGTCAGTACCGAGATGATGAAGGACAGCACCGCGAGGGCCACCGCCGGCCACGGCGCCACCCGGCGCAGCACGATCGGCGTGGCGCAGGCGACGGTCCAGGACAGTGCCACCGGCCAGCCCGGCGGGGTGAGTTCCGGCGGTGCGGTGACCGCCACCACCGTCTCCACCAGGACGGCCGCCACGGCGAGCAGTCCGTCCCAGGCAAGCCAGCGGCGTTGCCTGGGGGTGACCCGGGACCGGGCCCACGCCCAACGGTCCCGGGCGTTGCCTGGCGGTGCCGGGACATCGGAACGGGTCATGCTGGCGACGGTAATCGCTGTGCGGCCGAACAGGTCGTCGCTGATGGCGACCTGTGCCTCCTTCTTCAGGAGGAGGAGCGCTCCTCCTGGTCGGGACGTGTCGGGACCGCAGGGTCGGTCGGGCTCGCCTGGTGGGGCACCGGACCGGTCGTCGGGGTGGTGGCCGCGTCCGTCCGGGTGGTGGTCGTCCGGACCGGCGCCGCGACGGTCGTGGCCGGCCCGGTCGGGGCGGCCGGCTCGGGGAACGGCGGGGGAGTTCCGCCGAAGGCCGGGCAGTGCGCCTGGTGGCTGCACCAGCCACAGAGCCGGCTGGGCCGGGGACGGAAGTCGCGGGCCCGGGTGGCCTGTTCGATGGCGTGCCACAGGGCCAGCACCGTGCGCTCGAACCGGACCAGTTCGTCGGCGTCGGGCGTGTAGTCGCAGATCTCCGCGTCCTTGAGATAGAGCAGGCGCAGCACCCTCGGCACCACCCCCCGGGTCCGCCACAACACCAGGGCGTAGAACTTGAGCTGGAACAGCGCCCGCGCCTCGAACGCCTCCCGGGGTGCGCCGCCGGTCTTGTAGTCGACCACCCGCAGCGCGCCGTCGGGCGAGACGTCCAGCCGGTCGATGTAGCCACGGATGAGCAGTTCGTCGTCGACCACCGTGGACACCAGGCTCTCCCGCTCGGCCGGCTCCAGCCGGCGCGGATCCTCCACCGTGAAGTAGCCGTCGAGCAGGCCGCGGGCCGATTGCAGGAACTCGACCGGGCCGGCGAGGTCGTCCGCGGTGAACACGTCGGCCAGTTCGGCCTGCTCGGTCACCAGCCGCTCCCACTGCGGTGCGACCAGGTCGGCCGCGGCGGCGGGGGTCCGCTGTTCGGCGGGGAGGTCGAACAGCCGCTCCAGGACCGCGTGCACCAGAGTGCCGCGGGCCTGGTCGACGCTCGTCCGCTCCGGCAGGCGGTCGATGCTGCGGAACCGGTAGAGCAGCGGGCAGGTCTTGAAGTCGGCGGCCCGGGACGGTGACAGCGAGGCGGCGACCGGCGGGGTGGGTCGGCTCGACGCGGCGGCCGTCTCCGGACCCCGCGCGGCCGTCTGCGATGTCACCGTCTCCGCCGTCATGTCCGGAAGGCTATGTCACGGGTACGACCGAACCGGCCTCACCCACCCCGCCGTGCGTACCCGCGCCGATCGTCCGCGTCGACCCCGGCCGAACCGGCGGGTGCCCACGGCGTGATGTTCCGTAGCATCGGACCAATGGAGGAAAACTCGCGACCGCGGCGTAACCCGGACCGCCGGCCCGCAATCGCCGTCGGGCGGGTGTTCGGGGTTCCGGTCTACCTCAACGCCTCCATGCTGCTGCTGGTCGCCCTGGTCACGATCATGTACGGCGAGTTCGTCCGGCAGCAGCTCGAGCTGACCCAGCTCACCGGCTATCTGGTCGGGTTCGGCTTCGTGGTCTTCCTGCTCGGCTCGGTGCTGCTGCACGAACTGGGTCACGCGCTGACCGCGCGCCGGTACGGGATCGGGGTCCGCGGGATCACGCTGGAACTGCTCGGCGGCTACACCGAGATGGACCGGGACGCACCGAGTCCCCGGGTGGACCTGCTGGTCTCGCTCGCCGGCCCGGCCGTCTCCCTGGTGCTCGGGCTGCTGGGAGTGGCAGTCACGCTGGCCCTGCCGGACCGGACCCTGCTCAACGAGTTCGCCTTCCAACTCGCCGCGAGCAATGTGCTGGTCGCGCTCTTCAACATCCTGCCCGGACTGCCGCTGGACGGCGGTCGGGCGTTGCGGGCCGGGGTCTGGGCGCTGACCAAGGACCGCAATCTGGCCACCGAGGTGGCTGGCTGGTTCGGTCGGGCCGTCGCGATCGGCACCGTCGTGCTCTTCAGCCTGCTGACCTGGTTGGGCGGGCTTCCGCCGCTGGGTCTGGTGCTGATCCTGCTGGTCGCGTTCACGCTCTGGCAGGGGGCCGGCCAGACGATCCGGGCGGCCCGGATCAGCCGGCGATTCCCGCTGATCGACCTGTCCCGGCTGGCCCGCCCGGTCTTCTCGGTGCCCACCGGTACCCCGTTGGCCGAGGCGCAGCGTCGGGGGGTGGACGCGGGGCAGGGCGCGTCCGCGCTCGGCGTGGCGGACTCGTCCGGCCGGCTGGTGGCGCTGGTCGACCGGACCGCGGCCGAGGCGGTGCCGGTCGAGCGCCGGCCGTGGGTCGCCGTCGACACCGTGGCCCGGAACGTGGACGGGGTGCCCAGCCTGGCCGTCGGACTCGGCGGGGAGCAGGTGATCAACGCGGTACAGGCCCACCCGGGCGCGCAGTACCTCGTGACGTCAGGCGAAGATGTGATCGGCGTTCTGCATATCGCCGACCTGGCGCAGCTCCTGGAGCCGAAACGGAAGATGACTCAGTGACCGCACAGCCCACCGCCGTTCCCACCGACCCGGCCGCCCCGGTGCCGGCACACCGAGGTCCGTTCCGGCCGGGTGACCGGGTGCAGCTCACCGACCCGAAGGGGCGGATGCACACGATCACGCTGGAACCGGGACGGTCCTTCCACACCCACCGGGGTGCCATCGAGCACGACGCGTTGATCGGGCTGCCCGACGGAAGCGTGGTCACCTCGACCGGCAGCACGCCGTACCTCGCGCTGCGACCGCTGCTCTCGGACTACGTGCTGTCCATGCCGCGTGGTGCCCAGGTGATCTATCCAAAGGACGCCGCGCAGATCGTGACGATGGGCGACGTCTTCCCCGGCGCCAAGGTGCTCGAGGCCGGCGTCGGTTCGGGTGCGCTGACCTGTTCCCTGCTCCGGGCGGTCGGTCCGGACGGTGAACTGCATTCCTACGAGCTGCGCGAGGACTTCTCCGAAATCGCCCGCCGAAATGTGGAATCCTTCTTCGGTGGACCGCATCCGGCGTGGACCCTCCGGGTGGGGGACGTCGCATCCTGCCAGGAGTCCGGTTTCGACCGTATTATCCTTGACCTGCTCACCCCTTGGGAGGCACTCGACCTGGTCGAGCGCGCTCTGGTGCCGGGCGGTGTCTTCATCGGCTACGTCGCCACCACGCCCCAGCTCTCCGAACTGGTCGAGGCACTGCGCGAGCGGGGCGGGTTCACCGAGCCGCGAGCCTGGGAGTCCCTGGTGCGGGACTGGCACGCCGACGGACTCGCGGTACGTCCGGACCACCGGATGATCGCGCACACTGCATTCCTCGTCTCCAGCCGCAGGCTGGCGCCCGGCGTCACCGCCCCGCCCCGCCGGCGCAAACCGAGCAAGGGTGCCGAGGCGTACGCGCTGCGTCGCCAGGCACGGCAGGAGGCCGAGGCGACACCCGGGGGAGCCGCGGGATGACCCCTCGCGAGGAGGCGCCATGAGCCGACCGGCGTACGGTGGCGGCGGTGGCGACCTGCCCGCGGTCTTTCCGGACTGGTCGCCCTACCAGGATCTGGAGTCGGCAGCCAGGGCGTACCTGCGAGATCCCGATGTCGCGATGGAGGCGCTGACCGGCGTGCTCCGGGGCGCGTCGGTGCTCGGCTTCACCCTGGAGCGGTTCGTCAACGAGGTGAACGGGGTCTGGCAGGAGGTCGCGATCTGCGACGGCAGCCGGCTGATCCTCTGGCACGGCGAGGACGTGCCGCCGGAGGACGGGCCCGCCGGCTCGATGACCTCGTCGCTCCGGGTGGTCCCCGTCTCGACGGTGAGTGAGGTGGGTTGCCGGCGCCGGTTGAGTCGCACCGCCACGGGTCAGATCCGGGTCGACAGCATCGACGTCTACCTGCTGCTCAGTTCGCTCGACGAGGGTGTGCCCGGTGACGAGGCGCAGTTGCCGCCCCGGCACGACGCGCTGCGGTTCGGCAAGACGCTCGACGACGGCGGTGCGGGGCAGATCGCCCGGCTGGAGGAGTTCGCCCGGCTCGTCGCCTCGGTCGTCGGCCGTCCGACCCTCTGACGGTTCGTCCGGTCGGGTCGCGGCTGGACCGGGCGGTACCGGAACAGGTCCGGCTGGGCTGCCGTCCGGAGGGCCCCCGGCGCGGTCAGGCCGCCTCCGGTCCCGCCACCTCGACCTCGTCCGGGCCACCCAGGACGTGGATGCACTCGCCGGGGCACTCCTTGGCCGCGTCGATGACCTCCAACCGCAGGTGGGGCGGTACGTCCACCCGGCTGCCCGGCGCGAGCCGCAGGTCGCCCGCCGCGTCCTTGACGTACGCCAGGCCGTCGACGTCGAACTCGAAGACCTCGGGCGCGTACTGCACGCAGAGCCCGTCGCCGGTGCACAGGTCCTGGTCGACCCAGACCCGAAGTTCCGCCGGCCCCGGCGGGACTGCCGCCCCGGCCTGTTGCGTTCCGTCGCCAACCACGCCGCGACGGTACCCGAACCGCGGCCCGGGATCCCGGCCGGGACGGGCCCGGAGGACGGCTCCGGGGATGGACAAAGTGATCAAGCTTCAGTGACGAGGGTGTTGCGTGGAACCGAATCAGCGTCATAGCGGTTAGTGTTAGGGCAGAACGTTCAAGCCCCCGGGGAGGTGGGACGTGGCACGCAGCGACGACGCGGACTCGCGCGCCGCACGGTGGGAGAAGGAGGCCCACGATCTCTCCACCCAGGTCGCGTTTCTTCAAGAGGAACTCGCTCTGGTGCGGCGCAAGTTGACCGAAAGCCCTCGACACGTCCGGCAGCTCGAAGAACGGCTGGCGGCAACTCAGGCGCAGTTGGCTCGACTCACGGAGAACAACGAGCGGCTCGTGAACACCCTCAAGGAGGCACGCGCCCAGATCGTCACGCTCAAGGAGGAGATTGACCGTCTGGCGCAACCGCCGAGCGGTTATGGTGTCTTCCTGGCCCGACACGACGACGGCACGGTGGACGTGTTCACCGGCGGTCGCAAGCTTCGGGTGGCCGTATCACCCTCGCTCGAGGTGGCGGAGTTGCGGCGTGGCCAGGAGGTCCTGCTCAACGACGCGCTCAACATCGTCGACGCGTTCGGCTACGAGCGGGTCGGCGAGGTCGTCATGCTCAAGGAGGTGCTCGACAGCCCCACCGGCGGCGCGGGCGACCGGGCACTGGTGATCTCCCACGCCGACGAGGAACGGATCGTCCACCTCGCGGAGACCCTCATCGGCACCGCCCTGCGGGCCGGTGACTCGCTCATGATCGAGCCGCGTTCGGCGTACGCGTACGAGCGGATTCCCAAGAGCGAGGTCGAGGAACTGGTCCTCGAGGAGGTCCCGGACGTCGACTACGGCGACATCGGTGGCCTGCAGTCCCAGATCGAGCAGATCCGGGACGCCGTCGAGCTGCCGTTCCTGCACGCCGACCTCTTCCGGGAGCACCAACTCCGTCCGCCGAAGGGCATCCTGCTCTACGGTCCTCCGGGGTGTGGCAAGACGCTGATCGCCAAGGCGGTGGCGAACTCGCTGGCCAAGAAGATCGCCGAACGGCGGGGTCAGGAGAAGCACACCAGCTTCTTCCTCAACATCAAGGGCCCCGAGCTGCTCAACAAGTACGTCGGCGAGACCGAGCGGCACATCCGGCTGATCTTCCAGCGGGCCCGGGAGAAGGCCGGCGAGGGCACCCCGGTCATCGTGTTCTTCGACGAGATGGACTCGGTGTTCCGGACCCGTGGCTCCGGCGTCTCCTCCGACGTCGAGAACACGATCGTGCCGCAGTTGCTCAGCGAGATCGACGGCGTCGAGGGCCTGGAGAACGTCATCGTCATCGGCGCCTCCAACCGGGAGGACATGATCGACCCGGCGATCCTGCGACCCGGTCGACTCGATGTGAAGATCAAGATCGAGCGGCCGGACGCCGAGGCGGCCAAGGACATCTTCTCCAAGTACATCCTCACCGGTCTTCCGCTGCATCCGGACGACCTGGCCGAGCACGGTCACGACCCGCAGTCGACGGTCGCCGCCATGATCCAGGCCGTGGTGCTTCGGATGTACTCGGAGACCGAGGAGAACCGGTTCCTCGAGGTCACCTACGCCAACGGGGACAAGGAAGTCCTCTACTTCAAGGATTTCAACTCCGGAGCGATGATCCAGAACATCGTCGACCGGGGCAAGAAGATGGCGATCAAGGAGTTCCTCTCCTCCGGACGCAAGGGGCTGCGGCTGCAGCACCTGCTCGACGCGTGCGTCGACGAGTTCCGGGAGAACGAGGACCTTCCGAACACCACCAACCCGGACGACTGGGCCCGGATCTCCGGCAAGAAGGGGGAGCGGATCGTCTACATCCGTACCCTCGTCTCCGGTGGCAAGGGCGCGGAGGCCGGCCGGTCCATCGAGACCGCGAGCAACACCGGCCAGTATCTGTAACGTGCGGAACCATCGTGGGCGTCGCGGTCGCGGCGCCCACGATGCTGTCCGGGTACGTCATGGTCTGGGAAGCGGAGAAGGGCACGGTTGAGGCGTACGGTGGCCGTGTCGACACGCCGGGCGAACAATCCGGCGACGGGGCGGACTACGCTCAACGACATGGGCGAGCGGAGCGAGGCGACGGCATGAGCGTACGGCGGATCATGGGCAGCGAGGTGGAGTACGGCATCTCCGTGCCCGGCCAGGCCGGAGCCAACCCGATGGTGACCTCCTCCCAGGTCGTCAACGCGTACGGCGCCCGTCCGGAGCTGGCCCGGGGCGGCCGGGCACGGTGGGACTACGAGGAGGAGTCGCCGCTGCGGGACGCCCGGGGGTTCACCTACTCCGGCGCGGCGTACGACCCGGCCGAGGCACTGGCCGACGAGGACCTGGGACTGGCGAACGTCATACTGACCAACGGCGCCCGCCTCTACGTCGACCACGCCCACCCGGAGTACTCGACTCCGGAGGTGACCAACCCGCTCGACCTGGTCCGGTGGGACAAGGCGGGCGAGCGGGTGATGGCCGAGGCGTCCCGGCGGGCGGCCACCATCCCCGGTACGCACCCGATCCACCTCTACAAGAACAACACCGACAACAAGGGCGCCAGCTACGGCGCGCACGAGAACTACCTGATGCGCCGGCAGACCCCGTTCGCCGACATCGTGGCGTACCTGACGCCGTTCTTCGTGACCCGGCAGATCGTCTGTGGTGCCGGACGGGTCGGGATCGGACAGGACGGCTCCCAGCCGGGTTTCCAGATCTCCCAGCGGGCCGACTTCTTCGAGGTCGAGGTCGGCCTGGAGACGACGCTGAAGCGGCCGATCATCAACACCCGGGACGAGCCGCACTCGGACGCCGACAAGTACCGCCGGCTGCACGTCATCATCGGCGACGCCAACCTCTCGGAGATCTCCACGTACCTGAAGGTCGGCACGACGTCACTGATCCTCGCGATGATCGAGGAGAAGGCGCTGACACCGGACCTCGCGATCGCCGATCCGGTCGGCGAGCTGAAGGCGGTCAGTCACGATCCGTCGCTGTCGCACCGGCTCCGGCTGCGGGACGGTCGGCGGCTGACCGCGCTCGACCTGCAGTGGGCGTACTACGAGCGGGCCCACTCCTTTGTGGAGCAGCGGTACGGCGACGACGTCGACGAGCAGACCGCGGACGTTCTCGACCGCTGGGAGAGCGTGCTGGACCGGTTGGGCCGGGACGCCATGCTCTGCGCGGGTGAACTCGACTGGGTGGCCAAGCTGCGGCTCCTGGAGGGTTACCGGGAGCGGGAGAAGCTCGGCTGGGCCTCGCACAAGCTGCAACTGGTGGACCTGCAGTACTCGGACGTACGCCCGGAGAAGGGCCTCTACCACCGCCTGGTCAGCCGGGGCTCGATGGCGACGCTGCTGTCGGAGGAGGTGACCCGGGCCGCGATGGTGGAGCCGCCGGAGGACACCCGGGCCTACTTCCGGGGCCGCTGCCTCGCCCAGTACGCCTCCGAGGTGGTGGCGGCGAGTTGGGACTCGGTCATCTTCGACGTCGGTCGGGAATCGTTGGTGCGGGTGCCGATGATGGAGCCCGAGCGGGGAACGCGTAAGCACGTCGGCGCGCTGTTCGACAGGTGTGCCAGCGCCAAGGACCTGCTGGAGACGATCACCGGCGGCTGACGGCCGGGCCGGCGGCGAGAAAGATCGGTTGTGCGGGGCCGCGGGAGTCGCGGCGGCGTCGTTTCGTCGTCGATCCGAGGTAAGTTTCTCGCAGGCGATCGTGGAGGAGGCACCAGATGGCTACTCGTGACAGCGGTGGTCAGACCCAGCCCGGGAAGTCGCGTCGGGACGAAGAGGTCGACGAGGTCGCGACCGAGGCGAACCCCGAGGTTGCCGAGCGGCACGCGGAGATCACCGAGGATGTCGACGACCTGCTTGACGAGATCGACTCCGTACTGGAGGAGAACGCCGAGGAGTTCGTCCGGGGCTATGTCCAGAAGGGCGGCGAGTAGGCGCCGTCGACGGACCCGGCCCGGCCTCGCCGCCACGGAAGACGGCGTTCCGGGCCCGGGGAACCGTTGGTGCCGGAGCCTTTCCGGGGTCCCTGGGGACACCGATCCCGGCACCGGGTCCGGGCGACCGGCGAGCCCGCCGACCGCCCTCGGCGACGGTGTTCCGTTGGTCGGCAACACGAGGACGACGATGATCGCACCGGTGGGATCCGGAGGATACTCTGCTTCCACCGCAACGGTGGCCTCGTCCGGTTCCGCGTGAACGCGGGGGTCGGGGCGACGCGAGAAGATACCTGAGAGGAAGCACGTGGCAGCGGCTTTTGATCCAAGTGGGCGTCTACCCGACGTGTTCCTCAACGTGGGGACGTCCTCCTTCACCCAGTTCCTGAGCGCGGCAGCCCCCGACCTGCTGCCCGGTCGCCGGCCGCTGCCGCCCGGTTCCGCCACCGGCCTCGTTCCGCACGCCACCACGATCGTCACCCTGACCACCACCGACGGCGTCGTGATGGCCGGTGACCGGCGCGGCACCATGGGCAACCTGATCTCCAGCCGGGACATGCGCAAGGTGCATCCGGCCGACGCGCACTCGCTTGTCGGTTTTGCCGGCACGGCGGGCATCGCCATGGAACTGGTGCGACTGTTCCAGGTGGAGCTCGAGCACTACGAGAAGATCGAGGGGGCGATGCTCTCCCTCGACGGTAAGGCGAACCGGCTCGCCGCGATGGTCCGGAGCAACCTGGGCGCGGCGATGCAGGGCCTCGCGGTCATTCCGATCTTCGCCGGCTTCGACCTGGCCGCCGCCGATCCGACCCGGGCCGGTCGGATCTTCAGCTTCGACGTCGCCGGCGGTCCCTACGAGGAGGTCGGCTACGACGGGATCGGCTCGGGCTCGCTGTTCGCGAAGTCGGCCCTGAAGAAGCGGTACCGCCCCGGGATGAGCACCGAGGAGGCCATCCGGGTGGCCGTCGAGGCGTTGTACGACGCCGCCGACGACGACAGCGCCACCGGCGGCCCCGACCTGAGCCGCCGGATCTACCCGGTCGTGATGACGGCCACCGCGGAGGGCACCAACCGGCTCTCCGACGCCGAGGCGGCCACGGTCGCCGAAGCGGTGGTCGCCGCCCGCTTGGAGAACCCGGGCGGCTGACCCCGCCGCACATCCCGCAGTCCGCCGTCAGCAGAACCGGTAAGGAGAACCGCCGCCGTGGCCATGCAGTTCTACGCCTCACCCGAGCAGATCATGCGCGACCGCTCGGAGTTGGCCCGCAAGGGCATCGCCCGGGGCCGGAGCGCCGTCATGCTCAGTTACGAGGGCGGGGTGCTCTTCGTGGCGGAGAACCTCTCCAGCGCCCTGCACAAGGTCAGTGAGATCTACGACCGGATCGCCTTCGCCGCCGTCGGCCGTTACAACGAGTTCGAGAACCTGCGCCGGGCAGGCGTGCGGATGGCGGACACCACCGGGCTCAGCTTCGACCGGCGGGACGTCACCGGCCGGGCGCTGGCGAACGCGTACGCCCAGACCCTGGGGGCGATCTTCACCGAGCAGTCCAAGCCGTTCGAGGTGGAGATCTGCGTCGCCGAGGTGGGTGGCACGCCGGAGGACGACGAGCTCTACCGGATCACCTACGACGGTTCCGTCAACGACGAGCCGGGCCGGATGGCGATGGGGGGCCAGGCCGAGGCGGTCACCGGGGCGCTGAAGGCGGACCACCAGCTCGACATGTCGCTCGAGGCCGCCGTCCGGTTGGCCGTACGGGCGCTGGGCAGTGTCGGTGGCGAGGGCGGGGCGCCCAGGACCATCGCCGCGAGCCAGTTGGAGGTGGCGATCCTGGACCGCCGCCGGGTGGGCCGTACCTTCCGGCGGATCACCGGTGCGCCACTGACCGCGTTGCTCAACGGTTCGCCGGCCGAGGCCACCGGAACCGAGACCCCGGATCCGAAGCTGCCGGCCACCGGCCCGGACAAGCCGACCGAGTCGGCCGCCTCCGCGGACCTGGAGGGCCCGGACAAGTCCACCGGCTCCACCACCGGCGGCAAGGACGCCGGGAACGGGAACGACAAGCCCGGCCAGGGCAAGGCCAAGCCAGCCAAGTAGCGGATCAGGCTCTGACGGTCGGTCCGGAGCCGGACGCCCCGGTGGTGACCACCGCCGGGTCCGGCCCGGTGGCGACCACCGCCGGGTCGGCGGGCCGCAGCGCCGCGGCGAGCTGTGATCGCCAGTCCGCCAGCGGTGGCAGCTGGGCTCGGGCCCAGCCGGCGTGGCCCAGCACGCTGTAGCGGGGCCGTCGGGCCGGTCGGGGAAACCGGCCGCTGTCGACCGGCACGATCCGGTCCGGATCCAGGCCCGCCCGGACGAAGATCTCCCGAGCCAGGCCGTACCAGGTCGTCTGGCCGGCGGCGGTGCCGTGGTAGATCCCGGCCGGTGCGTCGCCGCGCCGGGCCGCGCCGCCGAGGTCGACCAGGCGCTCGGCGAGGGCGTACGACCAGGTCGGCTGGCCCAGTTGATCGTCGACGACCTCGAGCCGCGGCCGTTCGGTGGCCAGCCGGAGCATGGTGGCGACGAAGTTGGGGCCGTGCGTGCCGTACAGCCAGGCGGTCCGGACGACGTATCCGGTCTGCGGAAGCAGCCTGGCCACCGCGAGTTCTCCGGCGAGTTTGCTGCGGCCGTAGGCGTTGATCGGAGCGGTCGGAGCGTCCTCCGGATAGGGCCGGGTCGCATTCCCGCCGAAGACGTAGTCGGTCGAGACGTGCAGCAGCCGGGCACCGGCCTCGGCGCAGGCCCGGGCGAGGGTGGCCACCCCGGCACCGTTGACCGCGGTGGCGGCGGCCTCCCGGCTCTCCGCCCCGTCGACGTCGGTCCAGGCGGCGGCGTTCACCACGACCTGGTGCCCGGTCACCCCGGCGCGGACCGCCGCCGGATCGGTCAGGTCCAGTTCGGCCCGGGTGGCGGCGGTGACCCGGACGTCCGGCCGGTCCGAGAGTACGGCCACCACGTCCCGGCCCAGCATCCCGCCGGCCCCGGTGACCAGCCACCCGATCCCGGACCCGTCCGGCCGGACCCGTCCGGCGGAGGTCATCGGGTCGGAACGTCGGGTCGCCACGTTCCCTCGCCGCCCAGCCGCGCCTTGAGCGGCTCCCACCAGGCCCGGTTCTCCCGGTACCAGGTGACCGTCTCGGCGAGCCCCCGCTCGAGAGTGACCTGCGGGGCGTACCCGAGTTCTTCGCTGATCTTGGTGATGTCGAGCGAGTAGCGGCGGTCGTGGCCCAGCCGGTCGGCGACCGGGGTGACCCGGTCCCAGTCGGCACCGCAGGCGGTCAGCAGTCGGGCGGTCAGCTCGCGGTTGGTCAGTTCGGTGCCGCCACCGATGTGGTACACCTCGCCCGGTCGGCCCTTGTCCTGGACCAGCGCGATGCCGACGCAGTGGTCGTGGACGTGCAGCCAGTCCCGGACGTTGCCGCCGTCGCCGTAGAGCGGCACGTTGCCGCCGTCGAGCAGGTTGGTGACGAACAGCGGAATGACCTTCTCCGGGAACTGGTACGGACCGTAGTTGTTGGAGCACCGGGTCACCACCACGTCCATCCCGTAGGTGCGGTGGTACGCCAGGGCCAGCAGGTCGGAACCGGCCTTGGCGGCGGCGTACGGCGAGTTGGGCGCCAGCGGCCAGGTCTCGGTCCAGGATCCGGAGTCGATCGAGCCGTAGACCTCGTCGGTGGAGACGTGGACGAACCGGCCGGTGCCGTGCCGCAGCGCGGCGTCCAGCAGGGTCTGGGTGCCGAGCACGTTGGTGGTGATGAAGGGCGCCGCGCTGTGGATGGAACGGTCGACATGGGACTCGGCGGCGAAGTGCACGACGACGTCGTGACCGGCCACCGCCTGGTCGACGACGGCCGGGTCGCAGACGTCTCCCACCACGATCCGGAGCCGGGGGTCGTCGCGGACCGGATCGAGGTTGGCCAGGTTGCCGGAGTAGGTGAGTTTGTCCAGCACCGTTACCGCGCTGGGCGCCAGTCGGGGGCCCGTACCGGTGAGCACCATACGAACATATTCAGAACCGATAAATCCGGCTCCACCGGTTACGAGGATCCTCATGGATCGGGAAGTCTACGCGTTCCTCCGTCGCTGCGGCCGTATCCGAAATTGTCGGTGAGCCGACTCAATGTCGGGCCGTACCCCGGTAACCTGCGCGAATGCGTGGAATCCTGCTGGCCGGCGGCACCGGCTCGCGGCTGTGGCCGATCACCCAGGCGGTCTCGAAACAGCTTATGCCGGTCTTCGACAAGCCGATGATCTATTATCCGCTGTCCACTCTGGTCATGGCCGGAATACGGGAAATCCTCATCATCACCACTCCCGATGACCAGGAGCAGTTCCGGCGGCTGCTGGGGAACGGCGCCCAGTGGGGTCTGCGGCTGGAGTACGTCGCGCAGCCGAGTCCGGACGGAATCGCCCAGGCGTTCCTGCTCGGCGAGGACTTCCTGGCGGGTGAACCGGTGGCACTGATTCTCGGCGACAACATCTTCTACGGCGGGGGACTGGGCCGAAGTCTTGCCCGCAACGATGCGCCGGAAGGTGGACGAATCTTCGCCTATCCGGTGGCGAACTGCGAGGGATACGGAATTGTCGAGTTCGACGCCGACGGGGTGGCACTGTCGATCGAGGAGAAGCCGGAGAAGCCGAAGTCGCGCTACGCGGTGCCGGGTCTCTACTTCTACGCCAACGACGTGGTGGAGATCGCCCGCGGCCTGACCCCGAGCGAGCGGGGCGAACTGGAGATCACCGCCGTGAACCAGACGTACCTGGCGGCGGGTCGCCTCAAGGTCACGGCCCTGGACCGGGGTACGGCGTGGTTGGACACCGGCACCGTCACCTCGCTGATGCAGGCCGGCGAGTTCGTCCGGGTGATCGAGGAGCGGCAGGGGCTGAAGGTCGGCTGTATCGAGGAGGTGGCCTGGCGTGGCGGGCTGATCAGCGACCACCAACTGCGCGAGCTGGCCGAGCCGCTGAGCAGGAGCGGCTACGGCGAGTACCTCTTCGGGATCCTGGAGGATCCCGGCCGGTGACCGCCGGCCGGCGGCGCGGCGGTCGCCGGCAGGTGCCGATCCGTCGGCCCGATCGGCGGCTCCGGACCGGCATCGGAACCAGATCCGCGCAACGCCACGTCCTGACACTGACCAACCACGGCTCCGGGCGACTAATCTCCAAGCATGGAGCGGCGAATCTTCGGCCTTGAAACCGAGTACGGCGTCACCTGCACCTACCGCGGTCAACGGCGACTGTCTCCGGACGAGGTCGCCCGGTATCTCTTCCGTCGGGTGGTGTCCTGGGGACGATCGAGCAACGTTTTCCTACGCAACGGTGCCCGGCTCTACCTCGACGTCGGGTCCCACCCGGAGTACGCCACCCCCGAGTGTGACTCGGTCACCGACCTGGTCGCCCACGACCGGGCCGGCGAGCGGATCCTGGAGGGTCTGCTGGTCGACGCCGAGAAGCGGTTGCACGATGAGGGGATCGCGGGCGAGATCTACCTGTTCAAGAACAACACCGACTCGGCCGGCAACTCGTACGGTTGCCACGAGAACTACCTGGTCTCCCGGCACGGGGAGTTCGGCCGGCTGGCCGACGTCCTGATCCCGTTCCTGGTGACCCGGCAGCTGATCTGCGGGGCCGGGAAGGTGCTGCAGACCCCGCGCGGGGCGGTCTACTGCCTGTCGCAGCGGGCCGAGCACATCTGGGAGGGCGTCTCCTCGGCGACCACCCGTAGCCGGCCGATCATCAACACCCGGGACGAGCCACACGCCGACGCCGAGCGGTACCGACGGTTGCACGTCATCGTCGGGGACTCGAACATGAACGAGGTCACCACCCTGCTCAAGGTGGGCAGCGCTGACATCGTGCTGCGGATGATCGAGGCCGGGGTGGTGATGCGCGACCTGTCGCTGGAGAACCCGATCCGGGCGATCCGGGAGGTTTCGCACGACATCACCGGGCGTCGGAAGGTACGGCTGGCCTCGAACAAGGAGGTCAGCGCGCTGGAGATCCAGCAGGAGTACCTCGCCAAGGCGACCGAGTTCGTCGAGCGGCGGGGCGGTGACCAGACCGCGAAGCGGGTCGTCGAGTTGTGGGGGCGGGTGCTCAACGCCGTCGAGAACGGCAACCTGGACCCGGTGTCCCGCGAGATCGACTGGGTGACGAAGCTCCAGCTGATCGAGAAGTACCAGCGCAAGAACGACCTGCCGCTCTCGCACCCCCGGATCGCGCAGATGGACCTCGCCTACCACGACCTGCGCCGCGGACGCGGCCTGTACGGGCTGTTGGAGCGGCGTAAGCAGGTCGACCGGATCGCCACCGACCCGGAGATCTTCGAGGCCAAGGAGACGCCACCGCAGACCACCCGGGCCCGGCTGCGTGGTGAGTTCATCCGACACGCCCAGGAGAAGCGCCGGGACTTCACCGTCGACTGGGTGCACCTCAAGCTGAACGACCAGGCGCAACGGACGGTGTTGTGCAAGGACCCGTTCCGGGCCTACGACGAGCGGGTCGAACGGCTGATCGCGAGCATGTGACCGGGCATCCGGGCGGGGCCGGCCAGGCCCGCCCGGGGCATTCGTTATTCTGGCGGCCGTTATGACGCATCCAGAATCCGGTCGGAACGAGGGCGAGCATCATCGCCCCGAGCAGGTGCGACAGAACCGTGTCGAGCGGCGGCGCGCGAAGATCCGTGAGGAGATCGAGCGCAACCGCCGAGGCGAGTACAAGGTGCCCACCTGGGTGCTGACGGTGACGCTCGTGCTGGTCGTGGCCGGTTGGCTGGCCCTGGTGTTCCTGAGCTGACCCGTCGATACGCACCGGCGGTTCGGCAGAGGCCGGCGGCTCGGCAGAGGCCGGCGGCGGGCTCCGGGTCAGCGCAGGCTGGCGGCGTGCCGCCCGGCGGCGGCCGCCGCGAGGAAGTACGCGTGGTCGGCATCCAGGCCGCGCCCCATCGTGGAGAGCGGGACCGGCGTCGCACGCAACGCCTCGTCGAGTCCGGCCACGGCCACCCGGACGACGCGGTGCCGCTCGGCCAGCGGGACCAGGGCCTCCTCCACCTCGGTGAGCAGGTCCGGCGGCAGTTCGGCGGGGAGCACCAGGTCGGCGGCGGCCAGCGCGACCCGGCCGTACGCGGTGACGCTGTGGTGCGAGAGGCCGCGGTGCCGGGGCCGGGGATCGGCTCCGGAGATCCGCAGCGAACCCACCGGATGACCGCCCAAGGTCGCGACGGCGTTGACGGCCTCACCGACCGACACCCCGGAGAAGCCCCACCGGGTGCCCGTTCCCAGGTTGCCCGGCCCCTGCGCGACGATCGCCACCTCGGCGCCGAGCACGTGCCGCGCGGCGAGCAGACCGCTGTGCAG
The DNA here is from genome assembly GCF_015690345.1 of Plantactinospora alkalitolerans. Lineage (GTDB taxonomy): Bacteria > Actinomycetota > Actinomycetes > Mycobacteriales > Micromonosporaceae > Plantactinospora > Plantactinospora alkalitolerans. The sequence continues at coordinate 47,236 of NZ_JADPUN010000202.1, forward strand.
GTTGGTGGCCTCCAGGTCACCGCCGAACGCCTGGCCGACGGTGACCGTTCCGGCGAGTTCGGTCCGCAGCCCGTCCAGGGTCCGGGAGAACCACGCCGGCAGGGCACCCCCGTCGGTCATCAGGTAGGCGATCCGGATTCCGGGCGCGTCGGCCCGGATCCCGGCGACGACCGCCGGCAGCGCGGAGTGCAGATCGGCGGTGACCACCGGCAGCCCGTCGAGGCCGTCGGCATCGGCGAGCGCAGCCCGGTGCGGCGAGGCCTCCTCGTCGACACCGAGCACGATCGGTTGCAGCGGCGTGTAGCGGGCCTTGACCAGATGCCCCGCGTCGCGGCTGTGGCCGGCATCGGGCGGGTCGGCCGGCAGCCGGTCCGGCAGCGCCACGACCAGGGCGTATCCGCCGGTTCCGAGCCCCATCACCAGGGCGCCCACGTTGAGCAGCACCCGGTCGCCCGGCTCGGGCATGCCGACCAGTTCCGGGTACGCCAGTGCCCGGACGATGCCGCCGTCGGTCTGCCGGACGTCGAGTTCGACGGCACCGTGCCAGTGCCGCCGGAGCGTCGTGACCGTGCCTGACCGCCATCGCACCATGGCCGGCAGGGTAGTCGGCGGGCGTCGGGGCTCCGTCGTCCGGCCCCGTCCGGCACCGCGCCCGGCCGTTACGACCGGCGGGTCCGGGTGGGGTCGAGGAAGACGTACCGGATGTTCGGATAGCGGGCGACGAGCTGCCGCTCGGCCTGGTCCGAGCCGGCCTCGATCTCCGCCCCGGTGGCCTCGTCCCGGAAGTCGACCTTCGCCGCGACGAGGATGTCGTCCGGACCGAGGTGCATGGTCAACAGCGTGTCCACCCGGTCCACCGTCGGCAGCGAGGAGAGTTCGCGGTAGATCCCCGAGTACATCTGCGGTGGTACCGCCCGCCCGACCAGCAGCGAGATGTTGCTGCGGGCCAGAATGGCGGCGACCACCAGGAGCAGGAGACCGATCACGATCGAGGCCAGTCCGTCCCAGAGTTCGTCGCCGGTGAGCTGGGCCAGGCCGAGGCCGGCGGCGGCGACGGAGATGCCGATCAGCGCGGCGGCGTCCTCCAGGAACACCGCCTTGATCGTGGTGTCCGCGGTGTGCCGCAGGAAGCGGGCGGGGGTGATGTTCCGCTCGCGGGAGGTCCGGAGGATCTGCCGGACGGCCCGGGCCAGGGACACCGACTCGATTCCGAACGAGATCGCCAGTACGACGTACGAGATCAGGTACTCGCCGCTGTGCACCCCGTCCCGGACGGTGTTGACCCCGTGTGTGATGGAGAAGCCGGCGCCGACCACGAAGGTGAAGATCGCGGCGATGAACGCCCAGACGTAGCTCTCCTTGCCGTACCCGAACGGATGCTGCGGATCGGCGGGCCGGGCGCCACGGCGGAGCGCCGTGAACAGCAGTACCTCGGTGGTGGTGTCGGCCACCGAGTGGGCACCCTCGGAGAGCATCGCGGCGGAGCCGGAGATGGTTCCGGCCACCACCTTGGCCACGGCGATCGCGAGATTGGCCAGTCCGGCCACCACCACCGTGCCGAGGCTCTCCGAAGTGCCGTCCCGTTCCGCCATAGGGCCAGCCTAGGAGCCGGCCAGCGGACGCAGGCGCGGACCCGACCGGGACCTGGCGCGGGTACCCGCGTTGTGATCCGACACTGCTAGCGTCTGTGTCGTGTCGCGGACCCGTACCGAACGCCTGGTCAACCTGGTGATCTGCCTGCTGTCCACGCGACGGTTCCTGACCGCCGCGCAGATTGCCGCGACCGTACCCGGCTATGAGCATGATCCGGACGACCCTCGGGACCACGAGGCGTTCCAGCGCAAGTTCGAGCGCGACAAGGCCGAGCTGCGCGAACTGGGCGTGCCGCTGGAGACCGGTACGGCCAGCGCGTTCGACACCGAGCCGGGTTACCGGATCGCACACCGCGAGTACGCGTTACCGGACATTCCGCTGGAACCCGACGAGGCGGCGGCGGTGGGCATCGCCGCCCGGCTCTGGCGGCACGCCGGCCTGGCCGCCGCGGCCTCCTCCGGGCTGGCCAAACTGCGCGCCGCCGGCATCGACGTCGACCCGCAGGCCACCCTCGGGATGGAGCCCGTGGTCACCGTCGACCCGGCGTTCGCACCGCTCACCACCGCGGCCCGGGACCGCCGCACGGTCACCTTCGAGTACCGGGTGCCCGAGGGCGACGCCCCGACGAGCCGGCGGTTGCAGCCCTGGGGCGTGGTCTGCTGGCGTGGCCGGTGGTACGTGGTCGGTCATGATCTCGACCGGGCGGCCGCCCGATGCTTCCGGCTGTCCCGGATCATCGGTGGCGCGGTCCGGGTGCTCGGCGAGCCGAACGCCTTCTCTCCGCCGGTCGGCGTCGATCTGATCAGTCACGTCGCCCGGTTCTCCGGTCCGGTGGAGCGCTCCGGCCGGGCCACCGTCCTGGTCCGGCCCGGCCGCGCCGCCGGGTTACGCCGGTGGGCCCGGGAGGTGACCAGCGGACCGGACGGTGACCGGCTGGTCCTGCCGTACGCGGAAGCCGAGTCACTGGCCAGTAGGCTCGTGGGCTACGGTCCCGATGTCCGGGTGGTCGACCCACCGGAGGTCCGGGAGGCCGTCATCCAGCGGCTGAAGGAGATCGCCGCCCGGCACGACGACGTGGTCGTGGCCCGGACGTCGGCGTAACACGGACAGGGCTCGTGCCCTGGTGACTGACTGAGCAGAGGGAGGAGCCGGCGTGACTCGTCCGGCGCAACGGTCCGGCGGCGCACGGGCCTCGGCCGACCGGCTGGCCCGACTGCTCAACCTGGTGCCCTACCTACTGGCCCGGCCCGGCATCGAACTGGCCGAGGCCGCCGCCGACCTCGGGGTCACCGAGCGGCAACTGCGGGAGGACCTGGAACTGCTCTGGGTCTGCGGGCTGCCCGGGTACGGACCCGGCGATCTCATCGACATGGCGTTCGACGGTGACCGGGTCACCATCACCTACGACGCCGGCATCGACCGTCCGCTGCGGCTCACCCCCGACGAGGCGCTCGCGCTGGTGGTCGCGCTGCGGATGCTCGCCGAGACCCCGGGGATGGCGAACCGGGACGCGATCGAGCGGGCCCTCGCCAAGATCGAGAACGCCGCCGGTGAACTCGCGGACGCCCCGGTCGCGGTACGGATGCCCGGAGACGGCGACCGGGTGGAGGCGCTGCGGGACGCGGTGCAGCGTCGGCGGGCGCTCCGGATCACGTACTACACCGCGACCCGGGACGAGACGACCGAACGCACCATCGACCCGATCCGGGTGCTGATGGTCGGCGGCCTGGCGTACGTCGAGGCCTGGTGTCGCCGGGCGGAGTCGGTGCGGATGTTCCGGGCCGACCGGATCGACGCGCTCGTCGCCCAGGCCCAGGCCACCGGCCGGGCACCGTCGCTGATCATCGGGGTGCTCCGCGACGGCGGGCTCGCGCACGTCGCCGCCGCCGGGCAGACCCCGGAACCCGATCCGGACACCCAGTACCGGATCGGCTCGATCAGCAAGACCATGACGGCGGTACTGCTGCTCCAACAGCGCGACGAGGGGCGACTCGACCTCGACGACCCGCTGGACCGGCACCTGCCCGACACCCCCGTCGGCACGGTACGACTCCGCCAGCTCCTCGGCCACGCCGCCGGACTGCAACGGGAGCCGGACGGCGACTGGTGGGAACGCTCGGCCGGAGCCGACCTCGACACCCTGCTGGCCGGGCTGACCGCCGCCAAACTGGCCCATCCGCCACACCGCACCTTCCACTACTCCAACCTCGCGTACGGGCTGCTCGGGGCGGTGCTGGAACGGATCACCGGCGAATCGTGGTGGAAACTCGTCCGGACCCGACTGCTCGATCCACTGGGGATGGTCCGCACCTCCTACCAGGCGACCGAGCCGTTCGCGCGCGGATACGTCGTACATCCCTGGCACGGGACGTTGCGGGAGGAGCCGCGTACCGACACCGGGGCGATGGCGCCGGCCGGACAGATCTGGGCCACCACCACCGACCTGGCCCGGTGGGCCGCCTTCCTCGCCGCACCGGATCCGGAGGTCCTCGCCCCCGGCACGCTCACCGAGATGTGCGTTCCGGTGGCGATCTCCGACCTCGACTCCTGGACCGCCGGGTACGGGCTCGGCCTGGAGCTGCACCGGGTCGGCGACCGGGTGTACGTCGGGCACGGCGGCTCGATGCCCGGCTACGTCGCGACGATGTCGGTGCACCGGCCGTCCCGCACCGGCGTCGTCGGTTTCGCCAACTCGTACGGTTTCCGGTCCGGAGCACTTCCCGCGCTCGGCCGGCAGCTGCTCAGTACGGTGCTCGACTCCGAGCCCGTGCCGGTTCGGCCCTGGCGACCGGCGTCCGCGCCGCCGGCACCGGAGATCGCCGAGTTGACCGGTCGCTGGTGGTGGATGGGCCGGGAGGTCGAGGTGGCCTGGGACGCGACCACCGACGAGTTGCTGATCACCCAGCTGGCGTCGAGCGCCGCCGCGCCCTGGCGGTTCGGCCGGGACGGCACCGGCCGGTGGCGCGGCCGGTCCGGCCTCAACGACGGCGAAATCCTCGTGGTCCGCCGCGACCCGACCGGCGTCGCGGCGGCGCTGGACATCGCCACCTTCGTCTTCACCCGCGACCCCGACCGGACCGGCTAGGAGCCGGCTGGCACCGTCGCGAGCCGGCTGGCAGCCGTCACGGACCGGATGGCAGCGTCACGAACCGGTTGGCAGCCGTCACGAACCGGATGGCAGCGTCACGAACCGGTTGGCAGTGTCACGAAGTCGATCAGCCGTTCCACGGCGTTGATCAGCGGTGTCTCCACGTCGTGGAAGCTGTCGACCCGGGAGAGGATCCGCCGCCACATCTGTGCCGGTTCGGCGACACCGAGCGCCGCACAGACGCCCTCCTTCCACGGCCGTCCCGGCGGCACCACCGGCCACGCGGGAATGCCGACCGCCGACGGCTTCACGGCCTGCCACACGTCCACGTACGGATGCCCGGTGACCAGGACGTCCGGCGAGGTGACCGCCGCCACGATCCGGCTCTCCTTCGATCCTGGCACGAGGTGGTCGACGAGGACGCCCAACCGGCGCCCCGGTCCGGGACCGAAGTTCCGGACCTCGGCGGCGAGTTCGTCGATGCCGTCGAGCGGCTCCACCACCACGCCCTCGATCCGCAGGTCGTCGCCCCAGATCCGCTCCACCAGCGCGGCGTCGTGGATCCCCTCCACCCAGATCCGGCTGGCCTTGGCGACCTGTGCCCGTACTCCGGCCACCGCGACCGAGCCGGACGCCGTCCGCTGGCGTACCGGTGCCGCCATCGCGGGCCCCGGTCGACGTAACGTCACCGGCTGCCCGTCGAGCAGGAACGCCGCCGGCAGGAGCGGAAAGTTGCGCCGTCGCCCGTGCCGGTCCTCCAGCACCACCGCGCCCGACTCGAACCCCACCACGGCGCCACAGAAGCCCGAGTCGGCATCCTCGACCACCAGATCGGGCTCGGCGTCCACCTCGGGCACGACCTTGCGGCGCCGCCAGTTTCCGGCGAGCACGTCGTCTCCGTACATCCTCCCCATGAGGGCCGACGCTAGCCGTGACCGGCCGAACAGTGTCGTAGACGCGCCGCCCGGCGGGCAGCCGAGACAGCCGCCACGCAAAGCACGTACCCTAGCCGCATGTCCCCCGCAACGGGCGCGGCGACCCTTGTAGCGCGCCGGTCCAGCCGTTTCGTGGCCTGGGTACGCGCTTGGCGTGCCGGGCTGGTGCCGTACGACGAGATTGCCGAGGAGATCGCGCGCGGTGAGGAACACCTCGTCGCCGATGCTCCCGGCACCTGGACGGACGTGCCGCTGCGGAACGCGCTGGCCGCGTTCTCCAAGCACTCGCCCGACGAGATCCGCCTGGTGCTGCCCGCCCCCGGTGATCCGCGCGGGCTGCCCGGCCCCGGCCCGTTCGCCTCCGCCGCGCTGCTCGCCGGCGAGGCGGTGGTGGCCCGCGACCTCGGCGTGATCCCCGAGGTACGGACGCACACCTCCGGGTCGGGAGTGACCTTCGAGACGCTGCTGTGGCGGGTGTACCCACTGCCGACGAACGCTCCCGCCGCCTCGCTGGTCAATCCCGGCGCGGCGGAGGCCGAGGCGGAACTCTCGACGGCCCTCGCCGAGGCGACCGCGGCGCTGACCCGACTGGACGTCGCGCAGTGGCGCCCGGAACTGGCCGGGGCGCTCGCCGCGCTGCGCCGCCCGGACAACGGGATCGATCTGCCGCCCGGTTTCGATCCGCGCTCCCGCCGGCTGTTCGCCCGGGCCAGCGTGCTGGACCAGGTGCTCGCGCTGGCCGAACATGCCGCGCCGGGCGGTTCGGTCAACGGCCACGAGGCCCAGCAACGCGACGCCGCGTTGCGACCGCTCACCGCGGCCTGTCGCCGGGCGGTCGTCGCCGCCTGCAACGCCCCGCTCTCGGCGTAGCCGCGACGCCGGGCACAACGGCACCGGTCCGGCCCGCACCACCGCCGGCCGCACCACCGCCGGCCGCACCACCGCCGGCCGCACCACCGCCGGCCGCACCACCGCCGGCCGGGGAGATGTCCCGGTCAGCCAAAGTCGCGGTCAGCCCGGTACGGACGTCCGCTCCCGGTACACCTGCGCCCGGGCCCGGGCGAACCGTTCCGCCGGCTCGCCGGCCAGATAGTTCCACGGATACTCGGTCACCAGGTCACCGACCGCGTCGAACTGCTCCGCCACCGCCGCGTGCTCGTCGGCGAGCCAGAAGGCCATCGCAAAATTGTTGTGCGGAACCGGCCAGCCCGGCCGACGCCGGTAGCCGGGATGCCGGACGGACCGGTCCGCCGCCCAGTGCAGTGCGGCGCGTACCTCCGGTTGCCGCATGTGCACCCGGTCCGACCCGTCGGGTAGGTCCAGCCACCGCTCGATGTGCGCCTTCGGCATCAGCGCGCCGAGCCCACTGCCGGCCGGCGCGTTGGCCACCGTCTCGTCGACGAAGCGGTGCATCTGCTCGTGCGACCCACCCCATTTGGCGCAGAGTTGGCCGAGCATCCTGTTGTGTGCCCCGTGGTGCCAGCGGTACCGGGTGGTGGCCTCCGAGAACCGACGGTGGGACTCGTCGACGCCCAGCCCGCGTCCCATCCCGGTGACGATCAGCAGCGCCCAACCGGTGGGGTCGTTCGGAGCCCGCTGCACCGCCTCGTCCAGGCAGTCCTCGGCGAGCTTGAGCCGTTGGGCGAACATCTGGAACTGGGCCGCCGAGGTGTCCTTGGCCCGCCCACTGCCCCGGGCCTGCCAGGCCCAGCGGATGGCGTGGGCGCCACGGACCAGCACGGGCAGTGCCGACCGGGGCTCTGCCTCGATCCACTCACCGATCCAGGCCTGCATCCCCGTCGTCTCCGCCGCCAGGTCGACGTACCAGGCGAAGTCGTCCGGATCCTCCACCCGACGCAGGAAGTCGTGCACCGGACGCCAGTTCCGGTTCGCGAGGTGATCGAGCAACATCACCGCGTCCGGATCACCGAGCGCCGGATCGATCGTCGGAACGGTCAGCTTGGCGCCACGACGGAACGGCCACACAGGTCATGTCCTCTCTAGACGGTCGGCACGAATCGTACGGACATCGACGGGTCTTGTGGGGGCACGGTCCGAAGCGATAGCGTCCCGCTCCGTCCTCGAAACGAGCAAGCGACCACGGGGGGAACGTCGCATGACCGCTCCGATTCGGGCGGGACTGGCCGTTGCGATGCTCGCCGGCTTCTACCTGCTCGCGCTCGTCCAACTCGTCGCCGTCTTCGCGCTCGCCGCATGGCTGGCCAGCCTGATACCAGGGCTGCTGGCGCTGAAACTGATCTGGCCGCTGATCGTCGCGGCATCCGGAACGGTCGGGCTCGCGCTCTGGCGGGCCATCCGGAGCCGGCCGGAGCCGCCGGAGGGACTACCCGTCACCCCGGCGCAGGCGCCGATGCTCTGGAACGCGGTCCGGAGCCTCGCCGCCGAGGTCGGCACCCGGCCCCCGGACGAGATCCGGCTCGTGCCGATGGTGAACGCCGCGGTGGTCGAGCAGAGCCGACTGCTGGGGTTGCTCTCCGGGCCGCGACATCTCTACCTCGGCATCCCGTTGCTGTACGGACTGAACCTCGCCCAGTTGTACGCCGTACTCGCGCACGAACTCGGGCACTATTCGGGCCGGCACACCGCGCTCGGTGCGGTGGCCTACCGGGGGCGGTTGGCGATCGGCGGCACGATCACCCGGATCGGCCGGTACAACCCCGTCGGCTGGGCCTTCAAGGGTTACGCCCGGCTGTATCTGCTGGTGGACCACGCGGTGGTACGGCGGCAGGAGCTGGAGGCCGACCGCGCCGCCGTACGGGTAGCGGGCCGGCAGGCCGCCGGTGACGCGCTCCGTGAACTGCACGTGATCGACGCCGCCTGGGACTTCTACTTCTCCCGGTACGTCGGACCCGCCTGGGAGTCCGGACACACCCCGGAGGACCTCTTCGGTGGTTTCCGCCACCTGCTGGCCAACCGGCAGCCGGAACTGGTCCGGCTCCGACAGACCACTCCGGACCACCACCCCTCGCGGTGGGACACCCATCCGCCGCTCGCCGAGCGGCTCTCCGCCATCGCCAGCGCCCCGGTCCGGAATGTGGCAGTCGACGACCGTCCGGCCGCGCTACTGCTCCCCGAACTCGACCTGCTCGGCCGCGAGTTGCAGGCCGCGCTGGTCGGCACCGACGGTCGTACCGTGCTGTCCTGGCCGGAACTGACCGCGTTCACCGCCGCGGCAGCCACCGAACGGGCCGCCGCCCGGGTCGTGGCGAGGCTGGCCGAGGCCGTCGCCGGCACCGCGCAGCCCTGCCTCGGTGCCCTGCTCGACCTCGTCGAGGCGGGGCGGCTGGTCGAGCTGGCCCAGCCGCTGCTGCCGGCCGCCACCCGCCGGGAACTCGCCGGCGAGTTCGCGCCGATGCTGGTTCCGGTGCTGACCCTGGCCGCCCTGCGTTCCGGGGTCGTCCGGTGGCGGCACTCCTGGTCCGGTCCGCCCGAACTGCTGGGTGTCCACGACGGCAAGCCACTGGACCTGCTCGAACTCGCCCAGCTTGCCGTCGTGCCGGAGACCACGCCCCGGGCCCGGCACTGGCTGGCCGCGCTCGGGGTCGACCTCGCCGTTC
>NZ_JADPUN010000259.1 GCF_015690345.1 Plantactinospora alkalitolerans
GTGTCGAGCCCGGCGACGAACGGTTCCGGTAAATGTAAAAACACGTCTATCACGGTGGTTATCTGTTAAGAAGGGGCTAACTGGACAAACTTGGGCCCTGGAGGTTGACAGATGGAAACGGAGTTCCAGCCCCGGGCCGGCACCGACAGCCGGCGGGGCCGCCGCACCGACCTCACCGGGCTGCGCGCCCTGGCGATCGTGGCGCTGCTTCTCACGGGCGCCGGAATCGGCTTCGTACCGGGCGGCTTCGTCGGGATCGACGTCTTCTTCGTGATCTCCGGATTCCTCGTCACCGGCTCACTGGTCGGCGAATGGCGCCGCACCGGCCGGATCTCCCTGCTCGGGTTCTACGCCCGACGGGTTCGCCGGCTGCTTCCCACCGCCGCGCTGGTGCTCGCCGCGTCGCTGATGTTGACCCTGTTCTGCCTGCCCCGCGGCCGCTGGGCGGAAACCGGCTGGGACGTACTGGCCAGCGGGCTGTCCGTATTGAACTGGCGGCTCGCCGACCAGAACGCCGCCGCGTTCGTACCGGACGCGGCGACCAGCATCCTGGCGCACTACTGGGCGCTCGGCGTCACCGGACAGGTCCTGCTGGTCTGGCCGGTGCTGCTGCTCGGCATCGCAGGCTGGGCGGTCCGGCACCGGGCCCGGGACGTACGCGGGCCGCTACTGCTCACCGTCGGTCTGGTCGCCGTCTGCTCGTTCGCCTGGTCGGTGCAGCGTACCGCCGGCGACCCCGAGCGAGCCTTCCTCGGTACCACCACCCGACTCTGGGAACTGGCCCTGGGAGCCGCACTCGCCCTGCTCGGCGCGCGGCTGACCGGGCTGTCCCACCGGCTGGGCACCGTCCTCGGCTGGGCCGGTGCCGCCGCCGTCGTCGGCGCCGTACTCGTAATGCGGCCGGGATCGGGGTTTCCCGGGTACCTGGCCCTGCTCCCCGCACTCGGCACCGCCGCGATCATCGCCAGCGGCGCGGCCGGTGGCCGGGCCGCCGCCGGCGACAGCACCGCCGGGGAGGGGAGCGCCCGCCCCGGTACGGCCGGCGGCGGTCCACACCGCATCCTGGCGAGCCGCCCCTTGCAGGCGGTGGGAGCACACTGCTACCCGCTCTACCTCTGGTACTGGCCACTGCTCGTCGCCGCGCACGCCCGGTTCGGCGAGTTGCGTCCAGCGGCCGGAGCGGTCGTACTCGGCGGTGCCGCACTGCTCGCCTTCCTCACCCACAGGTACGTGGAGACGCCGATCCGCGACGGCAGACGGTACGCCTGGTCCCCGAGCCAGGTCCTCCGGGCCGGCGGGCTGCTTCCCGCGGCGGCGGTGCTCGGCGGGCTGCTGTTCCAACTCACCGTCTGGCCGCCCGTCCAGCCGACACCACGGTCCGCCGCCGCATCGGCCTCGGCCCGTTTCACGCCCACACCCACTCCGGCGACACCGACCGCACCGGGCGCAGCCGTACTCGGCCGGTCCCCCCGGGACAGCCGGGCCGGGGTGCCGGTGGACCGGGTCCGTTCGATCACGCCGAACCCGCAGGACGCCGCACAGGACCTGCCCGACGTCTACCGGCACGACTGCTTCCCCGCCGCCTCCGGAGAGAACGCGCGGGGCTGCGTCTACGGCGACCGGACGTCCACCCACACCGTCGTGCTGGCCGGCGACGGTCACGCCGCGAGCTGGGTACCCGCGCTCCAGTCGATCGCCGAGGCGAAGCGGTGGCGACTGGTCACGTACCTCAACCCGAACTGCCCGTTCCTGAAACTGCCGCTGGACGCCAGGGACGAACGTACGGTGGCCACCTGCGCACGCTGGTACGACAACGTCCACGCCGAACTCATCGGACCGGAACGGCCCAAGCTGCTGCTGACCACCAGTTCCCGCTACCCGATGAGGCGCGGCGGCCAGGCGCTGACCGGAGCCGACGCGGACGAGGCGCTGGCCGAGGGGATGCGCCGGACCTGGTCGGGCCTGACCGCCGCCCGGATACCCACTGTGGTGCTTCGCGACGTTCCGATACTCGGCACGAACAGCGGAATGTGCGTATCGGCGAACCCGAAGCGGCTGACCAGGTGCGTCACCGGCCGGAGTGCCGCGTTGGCGACCGGCGCCGGGGCCGCCCAGGCAGCGGCGGTGGACAAACTCGACCGCGTGTCGTTGCTCGACCTGAACGGCGCGATCTGCCCCGCGCGGGAGTGCGCCCCGGTCATCGGCGGAGTCCTCGTCTACCGGGACAGCCAGCACCTCACCGCCACCTACGCACGCACGTTGACTCCCCGGCTGCGTGGCGCACTGGATCGGATACTCCGCTCCGCCCAGTGACGCCGGACCGACCCGGCGATGCGGACCGGGACCCGGGTTCGAGCCCGGCCGGTACCGCCGTCGCGTGCCGGTCAGCCGCTCCTCACCCCCAGCGTCGAGCGGGCCGGGCCCGGATATCCGTGGCGACCATCCCCTATTCCCCTAACCCCGAAGCCGGTAGGGGACCTAGTCGATTAGGGCAAGAACACGGGTCCGTCCCCGATGTCCGGTACGTCGGGGACGCCGTACCGTCGGCGCCAGGTCTGGAACGAATGTCCAGATCATCCGGTACAGCCTTCGAGGAGATCATCACAATGGAATCGGCACCCACCGTCGAGTCAACCCCCGCTCCGGCCCCCGCGCCGGCCCCGGCCCCGGAGGCCGCTCCGGTGGAGTCGACCCAGACGCTGCACGACTTCGTGATCAACCTGCTCGGCGACGCCGACCTTCGCTCGGCCTTCGAACTCGACCCGGAAGGCACCCTTGAGGGCCTGGGCCTCTGTGACGTGACCCCGGGTGACGTGCAGGACGTTCTGCCCCTCGTGATCGACTCCGTGCCGCTGCAGGGCCTCGCGGATCTCGGCGCGGTGGACGGCCTGGGCCTCGGCTCGGTCAGCCTGAGCCCGAGCGGCGTCGTCGGTCAGGTCCAGACCGTGGCCAACCAGTACACCGCCGGTCTCTACAGCACCGGTGCGGACGTCACCGTGGCGGGCGTGGGCGCGGTCAGCGTCGACCCGACCGGGCTGGACATTGCCGCCGCCTCCTCGCTGCCGGTGCTGGGCCTCGACGGCGGCCTGTCGGTGGACCTGTCCGGCGTGCACGACGTGGCCGGCACTCTCGACTCGACCGTGCTGGGCACGATCGGTGGGGCCGAGACCGTCGATGGTGTCCTCGACACCGCCGACCTCGCCGCCAACACCGTGACCACCACGGTAAGCGGCGTGACCGGCCTGGTCGGCGCCGGCGACCTGGGCATCACCGACCTCGGCTCGGTCACCGACCTCGGCTCGGTCACCGACCTCGGCTCGGTCACCGACCTCGGCTCGGTCACCGACCTGGGCTCGGTCACCGACCTGGGCAGCACGGTCAACGGGGTCACCGGCACGGTCACCGACCTCGGCAGCGTCGCGGACCTCGGCTCCGTCACCGACCTCGACGGCACGCTGGGCGGCGTCGGCCTGGACGGCGTCACCGGCGACCTCGGCGGCACCCTCGGCGGCGTGACCGACCTGGCCGACACCAGCGACCTGAGCGGCACCGTGGGTGGCGTGACCGGCACCGTCGACGGCACGCTGGGCAGCGTCACCGGCCTGGGCGGCGGCGTCAGCGACCTGGGCGGGAATAACCTGCTCGACGGCGTGCTCTGAGCCGCAACACCCGGGTACGACGGCGAGGGCCGGACCAGAAAGCGACTGGTCCGGCCCTCGCCGTTGGTAGGTTAACCCGTTGGTCCGCACCGACCCACGGCACCGTTGCCGAAACGATGGGACCCCCGCTCGAAGGTGTAGCCCGCTACCGAAATGCGGCCAGTGCTCCGCCCTTCAGGGTGGGGGTGAAGGCCCGTGCTGGGAGGGTCGCCAAGGCCCGAGCAGTGTCTTAAGCCGGACGGTTCTGCTGCTCGATGTACTGCTTCACGACGCTCAGCGGTGCCCCGCCGACGGAGCCCGCGAAGTACGAGCCCGACCAGAGCTTGTTCGCCCGGTAGTAGTGCCGCGCGAGGTCGGGGAACTCCTGCCGCAGGCGGCGCGAGGACACACCCTTGAGGCTGTTGACCAGCCGGGCCACGGCTACCTTGGGCGGGTAGTTCACCAGCAGGTGGACGTGGTTGTTTTCCCCGTTGAACCGCGCGGCGAAGCGGTAACCCACCCGGACGCCGCGTGTTCCACGCGCAGCGTGGAGGGAATCTCCGTCCTCTAGGGCGGAGAGGATGTCAAACCTGACGATCGGTGGTGCCGGCGCCACAATGACAGGGTGCGGACGGCGACGCGGGCGATCCGGTATCTGCTCGGCGGTGGACCGACCGCGATCGCCGCCCTGCTGGCGCTGGTCGCGGTGGCCACGTCGGGGATACTCAGCATCGTCGGCATCGGCATCCCGCTGCTGTCGTGGACTCTGCACGGGGTCCGGTCGCTGGCCGGCGTCGAACAACGCCGGGCCGCCCGCCTACTCGACCCGGACCGGCGACCAGCGGCCCACCGGCGCGACCCCGCCAGCCCCGACCGGCCTCCGCTGGGGGCGGTGCTGCGCGATCCGGCGACCTGTCGGGAACTGCTCTGGCTGGCGCTGCACGGTACGACCGGGCTGCCGGCCGCCGGATGCTGCCTGGCCCTGGGACTGTTCGCCGTCGCCGGACTCGCGACGCCACTGGTGTGGTGGATCCCCCCTGCCGAGGCGCCGATGACCTTCGTCGTACCGATCACGGACTGGCCACGGGCGCTGACCCTGCCACCGCTGGTCGCGATCGTCTCGTTGACGGCGCTCCGCTGGGCCGTTCCGTTCGCGGGCACGACGTTGGCCCGGATCTACCGGGTACTGCTCGCGCCATCCTCGCGGAGCCGGCTGACCGCCCGGGTGGTGGAACTGACCGCGACCCGGGCCGGGGCCATGGACGCGCACGCCGCGGAACTGCGCCGGATCGAGCGCGATCTGCACGACGGCGCCCAGGCCCGGCTGGTCGCGATCGCCATCCAGCTCGCCGTCGCGCAGCGGCAGCGCGACGCCGCGCCGCAGGTCGCCGACCAACTCGTCGAGAAGGCTCGGGCGGGTGTCGAGGATGCCCTCGCCGAGCTGCGCGAGGTGGTCCGCAGCGTCTACCCGCCGATCCTCGCCGACCGTGGCCTGCCCGGGGCGATCCACGCGCTCGCCGCCGCCTGTCCGGTACCCCTCACCGCCCGGATCGCTCCGTTGGACAGGCTGCCGGCGGCGGTGGAGACCGCGGCGTACTTCGTGATCGCCGAGGCCCTGACGAACATCGCGAAGCACAGTGCGGCGAGTCGTGCCGGGCTCTGGCTGACCCACGAGAACGACCGGTTGGTCCTGCGGATCACCGACAACGGTGTCGGTGGTGCCGACGAGAGCAGAGGGACCGGCCTGGCGGGCATCCGGCGCCGGGCCGCCGCGCTGGACGGGTACGCGGACGTGTCCAGTCCGCCCAGCGGGCCTACCGAACTACGGGTGGAGTTGCCGTGCGCGTCGTGATCGTCGAGGACAACGTGCTGCTCCAGGAGGGGCTCAGCCTGCTGCTGTCGACCTCCGGATTCGAGGTGACCGCCGCGGTCGGCACGGCCGACGACTTCCTCGCCGCGATCGCACGGCGGCTGCCGGAGATCGCGGTGGTGGACGTCCGGCTGCCGCCGACCTTCCGGGACGAGGGCCTGCGGGCCGCGCTGACCGCCCGGCGCCGGTTTCCCGGCCTGCCGGTGCTGGTGCTCTCCCAGTACGTCGAGCGCACCTACGCCGCCGAACTGGTCGCCAGTGGCCAGGGCGGGGTCGGCTATCTGCTCAAGGACCGGGTGTCCCGGGTCGACGAGTTCCTCGACGCGCTGCGCCGGGTCGCCGCCGGTGGAACCGCGATGGACCCCCAGGTCGTGGCGCAGTTGGTCGCCGCCGGCCGTAATCCGCTGGACCGGCTCAGCCCGCGCGAGCTGGAGGTACTGGCCCTGATGGCCGAGGGACAGGCCAACACCACCATCGCACAGCGGCTCGTCGTCACCGAACGCGCGGTCAGCAAGCACATCGGCAACATCTTCAGCAAGTTGGACCTGCCGCCGACCGACAGCGGCCATCGCCGGGTCGCCGCCGTGCTCACCTACCTCAACGCGGGCACGGGTTGACCACGCCCCGAAGCGGCGGTCAGCGCCGTCCGGCATCCCTCCCCCGGCGCGTCGGCCCGTTCACTCCCGGACGGCGGCCAGGTGGACCGCCGGGGTACGGAGTGCGAGCGCGGCGGAGGCCAGGCCAGCCGAGACGGCGACCGCCACGCAGCAGCTCGCGATCGCGCCGAGCGGCAACCAGGGAACGACGATCCGGGGCGAGGTGACCAGGTCGGCCAGACCGGCCCGCAGCCCGGCCAGCATGCCCGCGGTGACGGCTGCCGCCAGCGTGACGCCCAGCAGACCGACCAGGAACGACTCGAACCCGACCATCCGGAGCACCTGCCGGGACGTCGCGCCGGCCAGCCGTAGTACGGCCAGCTCGCGTACCCGGTCGGCGGTCGCCATGAACAGCGTGTTCGCGATCGAGACTCCGGTGTAGAGCAGCGCCATGCCGAGCACCGCGAACAGGGCGAGCCGGTTTCCCCGGTCCTGCTCGGCGGTGGTTGCCGCGAGGTGCTCGCCGATGCCGACCACCCGGCCACCGCCGGCCGCCACGACCGGGGCCAGGTCCGGCAGGGCGCCACCGGCCAGGTAGACGGCGTCGGCGCCCCGCCGGGGACCGTCCCGGGCCGCCAACTCCCAGGGCAGCAGCAGGCTGCCGTCGAGGTCGAGCGAGTCGGCCAGTACGGCGACCACCCGGAGCCGTACCGGAGTGCCGTCCGCGAGCCAGGTCGGCAGTTCGGCGCCGACCCGCCATCCGGTCGACCGGCTGACCGCTACCGTGGCGGTGCCGACGACGGGACCGGTGGCGGCGCCAGGGCTGGTAACGGAGCCGGAGCCCGAGCCGGTACCCGCACCGACCCGGGCGGCGTCGAAGGTCAGGTCGGCGAGCGAACCCGACAGCAGCGGCAACCGGAGTACCTGCTCGACCCCGCTGCCGACGTACCGGGCCGGATGCTCTCCGAGGGAGTCGCCCGACCTGACGTACAGCTGGGTGTCCCGGACCGGCACGGCGGCCCGTACTCCCGGCGCGGCGCGCAGTGCCGCCACGGTCTCGTCGGCGAGGCCTGCCGGCCCGGACGCCGAGGCCAGTGCCGAGGCGGTGATCCGGTCCTGGACGGCACGCCGCTCGTTCTCCCGCAACGTGGCGGTGGCCGCGAGCACGGTGGCCGCGATGCCGACGGTGATCAGGATCGGCGCCGCCGTCGCGGTCGACCGGCGTACCGCCTGCAGTGCGGAGGACCTGGCGAGCGCTCCACTGGTGCCCCGCAACGGCCAGCCGAGCAGCCGGATCAGCACCGGCACGACGACCGGGGCGAGCAGGGTCGTGGCGACGAGCGCCAGCAGGGCGACCATCAGGGTCAGCGCGAGGCCGTCCGCCGATCCGACGGCCGGCACGGCGGCCAGCACCGCTCCGGCGCCGGCCAGGAAGAGCAGACCGGACACCCAGCGGCCGGCAGTCATGATCCGGGAGTCGACCGACGCCTCGCGGAGCGCCTCGACCGGGCGGACCCGGGCCGCCCGGCGAGCGGCGACCCAGACTCCGAGCAAGGCGACCAGCACCCCGGCAGCGGCCGCACCGAGCAGCGGCCACGGACTGAACCGGGCGGTGAAGCCGTCCGGCGCGAACCCGGCCCGGACCAGCCAGGACGCGAACGGTGGGGCGGTGACGGCGCTGAGCAGGCAGCCGGCCAGCCCGGCGAGTACGCCGACCGCCAGCGCCTCGCCGAGAACCAGCCGTCGCACCTGTCGCGGAGTCGCACCGGTGGTACGCAGCAACGCGAACTCCCGTCGACGCTGGGCCACCGCGAACGAGAACGTCCCGGCGACCACGAAGATCGAGACGAACACGGCGACGGTGGCGGTCATGCCCAGCAGGGAGAGGGCGTCGGCGAGCGGCCTCGCATCCGGATCGGGTTCGGCGGCTCCGCGCTGGTCGCCGGAGAGCACCCGCAGCCCGGCGGCGGCGGCGCGGACCCGGTCCTCGACCGTCGGGCGTTCCGACGCGGCACCGGCGAGGCGCAGTCCGACCGCGTCGATCCGGCCGCCGGCCCACCCGGCCAGCACGGCGTCGTCGAGGTAGACCGCGGGCGGCCCGGTCGCCACCACTCCGGACACGGTCAGCTCGCGGGGCCCGACCGGGGTCTGCGCGACGACCCGGTCGCCGGGACGACGTGTCGTCGGCGCGGTCAGCACCACCTGGTCGGCGGCCGTCGGTGCCGTTCCCCTGACGAGTGGGTACGGCCGCAGCGCGGCGCTGCTCCAGGGACGGGCGAGGCTGGCCCCGTCGAGGTCGACCGGCACCCAGCGGTCCGGTACGACGTCGACGACCCCGGGGACCTGGGCCAACCGGGCCGGTACGTCGGCCGGTACCGGCGCGGGTTCGAGGAGGTTCCGCTGCTCCGTCCTCGGCTCCGGCTCCGTCCTCGGCTCCGGCTCCTTCTTCGGCTCCGTCTTCGGCTCCGTCTTCGGCTCCGTCTTCGGCTCCGTCTTCGGTTCCGTGTCGATGGCAACGGTCAGCCGGTCGGGGCCGACGACGACGAGATCGGCGCCGGCGTACCAGATCGGCGGGTGGGCGTCGCGGCTGGTTCCGGCGAGGGTCAGTCCGGTGGTCGCCAGTAGGCACACCCCGAGGCCGAGCGCGACGAAGGTGCCGACGAACGCCGACCAGCGGGCCCGGATCGTCCGCCAGGACAGGCTCAGCACGACCGTACCGCTTCCAGCCCGGTCATCCGCTCGGCGACCGACCGGGCGGTGGGCCGGGCCAGCTCGTCGACCGGGCGGCCGTCGGCGAGGAACACCACCCGGTCGGCGTGGGCGGCGGCGATCGGGTCGTGGGTGACCATGACGATCGTCTGGCCGTGCTCGTCCACCAGGCCGCGCAACAGGCCGAGCACCTCCCGACCGCTGGTCGAGTCGAGGGCACCGGTCGGTTCGTCGGCGAACAGCACCTCCGGCCGGGTGACCAGCGCCCGCGCGATCGCCACCCGCTGCTGCTGGCCACCGGAGAGTTCCGCCGGGCGGTTGCGGCGCCGATCGGCCAGCCCGACCGCGGCCAGCATCGCCCGTACCTCGCCGGAACCGGGCCGACGACCGGCCAACCGCAGCGGTAGTTCGACGTTCTGCTCGGCGCTCAGCGCGGGCAGCAGGTTGAACGCCTGGAAGACGAAGCCGATCCGGTCCCGGCGCAGCAGAGTCAGCCCGGTCTCGGACAGCCCGGTCAGTTCCGTACCGGCCAGGCGCACCGAACCGGACGTGGGGCGGTCCAGGCCGGCGGCGCACTGCAACAGCGTGCTCTTGCCCGACCCGGACGGCCCCATCACGGCGGTGAAGCTGCCCGCCGGGAAGCCGATCGTCACGCCGTCCAGCGCCAGGACGGCGCTGCCGCCCGACCCGTACCGCCGGTGCACCTCGGTGAGTTGAACCAGATCCATCCGTACAGCGAACCGGAACCGGCCGGTCCCGCACACGGGTGCGGGGCGGCCGGTTCCGGGTGTAGCGGGCTACACCCGCGGGCGGTAGCGGGCCGTGCCCGGCGGGGCCGGCCGGTGGCTGGCAACGCCTGCCACCGGCGGTCGACCCGCCGAGGTCGGACTCAGCCGAGTTGGCTCTTCGCCTCGGTGATCACGCGCTTGGCGCCCTCGGCCGCCGGGATCCGGTTGAAGATGACCTCGTCGTAGATCCGCTGGAACTCGGCTTTCACCGCCCCGCCGCCCTTGGGCTGGGGCGGAGGTGTCGGCAGCAGCTTGTCCACGACCGAGCTCTCGAACTCGTAGACCTTCTTGTCGTTCTCGGCCAGGCTCGGTGCGATCGAGTCGCGGACCTTGGCGTTCGCCGGCATGCCCCGGGACACCGCCAGCGCCTTGCCGGCCTCGACGTCGTTGATCAGGAAGTTGACCAGCATCGCGGCCTCCTTCGGGTGCTCGCTGCGCTGCGCCACGCTGTAGGCCATGGACATCGCGGCGATCATCCCCCGCTTCGGGGTGTCGCTCGGCATCGGCGCGATCGCCAGCGGCGCACCGTAGGCGCTGACCATGCCGGTGAAGCCGGAGTCGTAGTTGACCTCGGCGGTGACACCCTTCTTGATCAGCGACGAGTTCTGCACCGAACCGTCGAGCTGGGTGGTGAGCGCCGGGGGCGCCAGGGCGCCGGCCGCCCGCATCTGGCCGGTCATCGTCCAGAACTCGGTCAGCTCGGCCTCGGTGAAGCCGAGCTTGCCGTCGTCGGTGTAGATCGCCTTGTCCCGCTGGCGCAGCCAGATGTCGAACCAGTCGATCGCGAACCCGAAGTCACCGAAGCCGGCCACCTTGCCGCCGCTGGCCTGGCTCAGCTTCTGTCCGGCGGCGAGCATGTCCTGCCAGGTCCACTCCGGCGTCGGTGCGGCCACGCCGGCCTTGGACCACAGCGCCGGGTCGTAGAAGACGCCCTGGGTGTTCTGGGCGATCGGGATGGCGTACGTCGCGTCACCGACCTTGCCGGCCGGCACCAGCGTCTGGGTGAGGTCGGCGACCGAGAGGGTGCCGTCCTCGACGTACTCGGTGAGGTCGCGCAGCGCGTTGCGGTCGGCGTACTCCCGCAGGTAGGCGCGGTCCATCTGCACCACGTCCGGTGCGTCCCCGCCGGCGATCTGGGTGGAGAGCTTCTGGAAGTACGCGTCGAAGGCGCCGAACGAGGTGTTCACCTTGATGTTCGGGTACTTCTTCTCGAACAGGTCGATGGCCTGCTCGGTCACCTTGGCCCGGTCCTCGTTCCCCCACCAGGTGAAGTCGAGGGTGACCGGACCGTCCGAGGCGTCGTCGCTTCCGCCACAGGCGGCCAGCGGCAGGACGAGCAGCGCTGCCGCGGCGAGGGTGGCGAACCTCGCCGCTGCGGGTTGGCGCCGGATGTACACCATGGACGTTCTCCCTTTCCGATGGCGCCTGGCGTCCGGTTGGCGCTGGAGTCCGACAGGAAACCGCTTGCCTGAGCGGGCGCGGAACACCCGTGGCAGTGGACGCGGTTCCTACCTCGACGTGGACCAGGTCGCGGGGCGGTAATGGCAGTGGGGGGCGGTGCAGGACGGTTACTGAAACGATCCAACAGAACCGGACGCTAGGTGTGACGCGGGCCGCTTGTCAAGAGACCGGCCGGCCCGGAAGACCGCCTGTACCTGCCACAACGCCGTCGAGCGGCGGCGGCGGAAAGTGAACCGTTATACGAACGGAACCTGCCGAGCCGTCGGTACCGACACTTACCACCGCCCACCGTCCGGCCCGGAATCATCTCCGGGCCGGGCGGCGGTGCTTCCTCGTGGTACCGCCCGGCGTCACCAGTCGGCGGAACCTCGGACGTCCCGCGCCCGACGGTGCCCCGCCGTGGCCGGCGTCTGGTAACTGGCCGGATAGCGGGGTCGACCGCGCCGGGACGGAGCGGCGGGCGCGAACGCCGTCTCCGCCGTCGACCGGTCCCGGCTGCGGAGCCGGAACAGCAGGCCGACACCGAGGAAGAGCAGCACCCCGCCGCCGACGAATCCGACCTGGGTCAGTCCGATGCCGCCACCGTTCGCGGCGGCGCTGGACGGCTCGGCATCCGGGTCCGCGCCGCCGCCCTCGCCGTACCCGTCGGCGCCCGACCCGTCCGCCAGGACCGGCGACTCGTCGTCCGCCGCCTCGGTCTCCACGCTCTCGGTCGGCGCCGCCTCGGTCGGGCTCGGCCGGGTCTGCTTCGGCGCGGGCGTCCGCCGCCGGTTCTGTGCCGACCCGGTCACCTCCCGGGTCGCGCTGCCCCGGTCGAGCAGCCGTCCTCCGGCGTCGAACGCCTCGACGGCGAGGGTGATCCGGCCGTTCGGCGCGGCACCGTCCACGGCGATCCGGTACTGGGCGGTCACGGTCCTGTTCCGGCACAGCGAGCCCGGGTCGAGTTGCCGGTCGGTGAGCCGGGTGCCGTTCCCCTCGGCCCGCACCTCGACCGGAAACGATCCGGTCTCGATCCGGTCCACCTCGACCTGGTTCGGCCGTACGCCCTGTAGTCGCACCACCAGGGACCAACGCACCTTCAGGCAGTCGCCGCCGAGGGTCGTGGAGACCACCGCCCGGACGGTCTCGGCGCCCCGCCCGGCGACGAACCGGCCGGGCAGTTCCGTGATCGCGGTGTTGAACCCCGGTGCGGCGCCGGCCGGTGTGACCGGCAGGGCGGCCCAGCCCGTCGCGCACACCAGCACGGTTCCGAGCCGGATCACGAACCGCACCACCGTCACCACCATCCTCCGCCGCGTCTGTCCATGTTGGCGCCCGATAAACGCGCGCATGGCCGACGCTATGGGCGGCGTCGGCCGAACGGAAGAGTGGCGTATCAGCACCTTTCTGCAATGAAGAGGGTGCTTTTGACGCGTAGTGGTGAACCGGTCACCCAGCACCTCCGACACGCCGGACCGGAACGACGATCGCCGGCAACGAGATCGCCGGGCGACCGCCGGGCTGTCAGTTCCGGACCGTCAGCCCGGCGTGCCGGCCGGGTCGACGACGGCCGCGTCGTGCCGGTAGATCCAGGCGACTGCGTCGAACGAGAAGTCGGTCGAACCCGCCGCCATCTGTGCGTCCCGGGCCCGCTGCCGGGGACCGTCCGGCAGGTGGAACCGTGTCTTGTTCTCCGCCGACAGGCCCTGGAGCCGGGA
>NZ_JADPUN010000293.1 GCF_015690345.1 Plantactinospora alkalitolerans
GTCCAGGGCGTGGCTGATGGTACGGGCGTCACCGGCGACCCGGCGCAGCAGCGCGTCGCCGTCGTCCAGCCCGAGCGACGCGGCGACGGCCCCACGTTCCTGGGCGAGCAGCCGGTCCACCCGCCGGCCGACCGATTCGTGCAGTGCGTCCCGGGTGTCCAGCAGTCGTAGGTGGGCGGCCCGGACCGCCGGACGGAGGGTGTCGCTGATCCCGGCGAAGGCGATGGCCCGGAGCAGGCCGACGTCGCGCAGTCCGCCGGCGGCCTCCTTGAGGTCTCCTTCGAGCAGGAAGGCCAGTTCGCCGTGCGCCTGCCAGCGGGAGGCGGTGACCTCCCGCAGCGCCGGCAGCGCCCGGACGGCGGTACGCCGCCACTGGTCCGCGGCGGCGGCGATGAGCTGGGCGGCGATCTCCCGGTCGCCGGCCAGGTGCCGGGCGTCCAGCAGTCCGAGCGCGACCTTGACGTCGTCGTGTGCCACGGAGAGCGCCTCGGGAATGGTCCGCACCGAGTGGTCCAGCCCGAGCCGGGCGTCCCAGATCGGGTACCAGAGGGCCGCCGCCAACTCGTCCATGCCGGGCATCCCGTTGTGTACCAGGACCAGGTCGAGGTCGCCGCAGGGCGCGCACTGCCGGCGGCCGAGACCGCCGACCGCGATCAGGGCGACCCCGTCGACGGCTGTCCGGCCGGTACCGTCCGATCCGGGCCCGGTACCGCGTCCGCCTCCGCCTCCGGTGCCAGTACCGCCTCCGGTGCCGGTACCGCGTCCGATGCCGGTTTCGCGCAGGCCGGTTGCCAGCAGTCCGGCCAACCAGGTGTCGAGCGCCGCCGCCCGTTGTTCACGTGCGGCGGCGCCGATACCCGCGATGGGCAGGGGCCTCGGGTCGGCCTGACCGGTGGTCAACGGCGCGGGTCCCCTGCTCATCGTGATGGTCTCTCCTAGAGAGCGTCGAGGCCGCGTTCGCCGGTACGGACCCGGATCACGTCCTCGACCCCGGTCACCCACACTTTCCCGTCACCGATCTTGCCCGTGCGGGCGGCGGTGACGACGGCGTCGACGACCTTGTCGACGTCGATCTCGTCGGTCAGCACCTCTACCCGGATCTTCGGCAGGAACTCGACGGTGTACTCGGCGCCCCGGTACACCTCCGTGTGTCCCTTCTGCCGTCCGTACCCCTGGACCTCGCTGACGGTCAGGCCGGCCACGCCGAGGGCGTGCAGCGCCTCCTTCACCGCGTCCAGCTGGTACGGCTTGATGACCGCGGTCACCAGCTTCATGTCCAACCCCTCCATCGCAGTAACGTTAACCGGCGACCTTTTCGCTGACCGGACTGGCGGGCTCGTCCGCCGTGGTGCTGCTGTTCGGCGTACCGATCCCGGCCATGGCGAACGCGCCGCCACCGCCGCTGCCGGAGGCCGTGGAGAGGTCGTAGCCGCTCTCCGCGTGCTCCGCCAGGTCGATGCTGTCGACCTCGGCCTCGCCGCTCACCCGGAACCCGATGGTCTTCTCGATCGCGAAGGCCAGCAGCCAGGCGATCCCGAAGGACCAGGCGGTGACGATCAGGCCGGCCAGGGCCTGCCGTCCGAGCTGGGTCGCGCCGCCGCCGTAGAAGAGGCCGTCGGAGGCGCCCACCACGTCGCTGATCGCACCGTTGACGCTGTTGGTGGCGAACAGGCCGAGCCACAGGGAGCCGATCCAGCCGCCGACGAAGTGCACGCCGACCACGTCGAGCGAGTCGTCGTAGCCGAGCTTGTACTTCAGGCCGACGGCGACGGCACAGACCGCACCGGCGACCAGGCCGAGGAGCACCGCGGCCCAGGGTGCGATGAAGCCACACGCCGGGGTGATCGCCACCAGGCCGGCGATGGCTCCGGAGGAGGCACCGACCAGGGTCGGCCGGCCGCCCCTGATCCACTCGACGATGATCCAGCCGAGCACCGCGGCGGCGGTGGCGAGCTGGGTGTTGATGAAGGCCAGACCGGCCACCGAGTCGACGGTGAGCTCCGAGCCGGCGTTGAAGCCGAACCAGCCGAACCACAGCAGGCCGGCACCGAGCGCCACCAGGGGGATGTTGTGCGGCTTCATGACCTCCTTGGGCCAGCCGAGCCGCTTGCCGAGCACCAGTACGACACCGAGCGCGGCGGCACCCGCGTTGATGTGCACGGCGGTACCACCGGCGAAGTCGAGTGCGTGGATTTTAGCGCCGATGAACCCGCCGCCCCACACCCAGTGCGCGACCGGGAAGTAGACCAGGGTGGCCCAGCCGAACGCGAAGAGCAGCCAGCCGGCGAACTTGGCCCGGTCGGAGATGGCGCCGCTGATCAGCGCGACGGTGATCACCGCGAAGACCATCTGGAACGCCATGAAGACGTAGAGCGGGATGCCGGTGCCGCTGGGGTTCTCGGCGGTCGCAGCCCACAGGTCCGTCTCGGCGAGGAACGTCTTGGTGCCGAGGTACTGCGAGATATTGCCCCAGAATCCGTTCACGTCCGTACCGAACGCGACGCTGAAGCCGTAGAACCACCACAGAACAGAGATGAGCCCGATGGCGGAGAAGCTCATCATCATCATGTTGAGCACGCCCTTGGACCGGTTCAGGCCGCCGTAGAACAGCGCCAGACCGGGCGTCATGAGCAACACGAGCGCCGTCGACACCAGCAGCCATACGGTGTTGCCGGCGTGGACGGTCGGTGCTTCAGGCACGCTGGCCTCCTAAAGTTGGTAACCCTCCTTCCCGGCTTACCGAGGCAGCATCGCCCGTACGCCGGTTGCGCGGAAGCTTCGTGGCTCGCTGTTTCACCCGTGGTGCCCACGTGGTTTCCGCCACATGACAGGTTGTTTCCAACGTGTGAAGAAGTCCGCACTATCGATGGAACGGACGGGGGCATATCAGCCGAATAGCTCGCCGTGAATGAACGGAAAGCGACGCGCGCCTACCGTAGCGCGTATTCGAGGGTGTGCCGCTCGTAGTCGAGCAACCGAAGATCGCGCATCGGGCGCCGAAGGTGCCCCTTGTGCACGATCCGGACGAAGGCGGGATCACCGGCGGCAGCCATCCTACGGATCCCCTCCACGTGGTCCACGATCCGCTTCCGGATGGTCCGCACCAGCCGGTGCCGGTCCCGGGGAATCAGCCCGTACGCGTCGGCGAACAGCCGCAGCCGGCGCGGCCGGTTGGGCCGTTGCCAGCCCAGGGTGTAGGAGTCGCGGTCGGAGAAGAGCGGCACCCAGGTCCAGGCCGCGTACGCCACGTCGTAGATCCGGGCACCGGGCGACGCGAGGTCGAAGTCGATCAGTGCGAGGGTGCCGTCGGGGCGCCAGATCACGTTGTGCGGGGCGGCGTCGTGGTGGCAGATCACCTCGGTGTCCGGCGGCGGCGGCCCGAACGACCGCCACACCGCCCCGGGCGGCGGCTGGAAGCCGTACTGCGCGTCGTGGAACATCCGCAGCATCGTGGCGACCGTGACCAGCGCCTCGTCGGTGACCCAGTGCGGGGCGAGCGGGTACTCGCCGCACTCCCCTTCCAGGTACGACAGCACCTCGCGGTTACGCGAGTCCATCCCGAGCGCCCGGGGCGAGCCGGTGAAGCCGACGTACTCAAGGTGGCGTAGCAGGGCGTGCACGGAGGGCGTCCACGGGCCCGCGTTGCGGCGGACGGTGTCACCCACCCGTACAACGGTGCTGACGTTCCCGCCGTGCAGCGGGATCTCCTGCGAAGTCACGTACGTCTCTCCTGAGGAGCGGCGCCGGATCGGTTGGCGCGGTCGCGCCCCGGGGGGACCGGGGCGCATGTGCAGAGTCCCCCGAGATTACGCGTCGATGCCAAGCGGCTCGGTGCCGAGTAGCGCGTCGACGAACTGCGCGGGATCGAAGGGCGCCAGATCGTCCGGACCCTCGCCCAGCCCGACCAGCTTGACCGGGATGCCGAGCTTGCGTTGCACCGCGATCACGATGCCGCCCTTCGCGGTGCCGTCGAGCTTGGTCAGGACCACTCCGGTGACGTCCACCACCTCGGTGAATACCCGGGCCTGCTCCAGACCGTTCTGTCCGGTCGTCGCGTCGAGTACGAGCAGGGTCTCGTCCACCGGCCCGTGCCGGGACACCACTCGCTTGATCTTGCCGAGCTCGTCCATCAGGCCGACCTTGTTCTGCAACCGGCCGGCGGTGTCGATCAGGACCGTGTCGACGGACGCCTCGATCCCCCGCTGGACCGCGTCGAAGGCGACACTCGCCGGGTCCGCGCCCTCCCGGCCGCGAACCACCTCGGCACCGACCCGGCTGGCCCAGGTGGTGAGCTGTTCGGCGGCGGCGGCCCGGAACGTGTCGGCGGCGCCCAGCAGCACGGTACGGCCGTCGGCGACGAGCACCCGGGCGACCTTGCCGCAGGTGGTGGTCTTACCCGCGCCGTTCACTCCGACCATCAGCAGCACGGCCGGGGTGTTGCCGGGCCGGGTGGCCCGCAGGCTGCGGTCCAGGGTCGGATCCAGCGCGCTCACCAGTTCCTCGGCGAGCAGCCCGCGCAGCTCGCTCGCGCTGCGGGTGCCGAGCACGGCCGTGCGCTCCCGCAGCCGGTCGACGATCACCCGGGTGGCCTCCACCCCGACGTCGGCGCCGATCAGGCTGTCCTCGATCTCCTCCCAGACCTCCTCGTCGAGATGGTCACGGGAGAGCAGGCTCAGCAGGCTCTTGCCGAACACGTTCTGCGATCGGGACAACCGGGCACGCAACCGGACGAGTCGTCCGGCGGTCGGCTCCGGCCGCTCGACCGGCGGCACCTCGACCGGCGGCAGCTGCACCGGCGGTGCCGTCGGGGCCTGGGCGGGCGGGGCCACCAGGTCGGTCGGTGGTGGTGACGTCGGCACGGGCGGTACCGGCGGCGCTGGCGGGATGGGCGGCAGTGGCGGCGCCGGCCGGCGACCTCGCCGGGTCACCACCGCCCCGACCGTCAGGCCCACCAGGAGCAGCAGCAGCACGGCAGCCACGACCGCCATGACGACGATGTTGTCCATACGGCCGATCCTGTCAGACGCCGGGCGGCCTGGCGCAGCCGCCGCACCTGTAGCGGCAGAACCGTCCGAGTACGCTCGTCGCGAAGCCCCGGGTAGCGCCACGGCCAGCCGGAGTAGGAGGATTCCTCCACCAACCTCACCCGCCCTGGAGGTCGTGCCATGCCCACCGCCCGGTTACTGATCGGCCCGGTCCTGCGCCGGGTGGTCGGGTCCAGGGCCACCGTCTGGGTCGAGACCAGCGGGCCGGCTCTGGTCCGGGTCGGTACGTCGGACGGTGCCGCCGGCGAGGCGACCACCTTCACCGCCTTCGACCACCACTACGCGCTGGTCGTGGTGGAGGGGCTGACGCCGGGCAGGGCGACTCCCTACCAGGTTTTCCTCGATGACGAGCAGGTGTGGCCGGAGCCGGAGTCGACGTTCCCGCCGAGCATGATCCATACCCGCCGCGAGGACGACTCCGACGCCCGGCTGATCTTCGGCTCCTGTCGGGAGACAACCCAGCACGCCACCGCCCGGAAGTTGCCGCCGGACGCGCTCGACGCGTACGCCCGGCGGTTGATGGCCGCGTACCGTGCCGGCCCGGACGGCACCGACCCGGAGTGGCCGGACCTGATGGTGCTGCTCGGCGACCAGGTCTACGCGGACCAGACCTCGCCGACGGTCCGCAAGCTGCTCCGGCGGCGGCGGCGCCGGACCGTCGGTGCCCCGGCGGACCAGGTGGTCAGCTTCGACGAGTACACCAAGCTGTACCTGGAGTCGTGGCGGGATCCGGAGATCCGCTGGTTGTTCTCCACCGTGCCGAGCGTGATGATCTTCGACGACCACGAGATCATCGACGACTGGAACACCTCGACCCCGTGGCGGGCGGAGGTGCACGCCCAGCCCTGGTGGCCGGAGCGGATCGCCAGCGGGCTGGCCTCGTACTGGGTCTACCAGCACCTGGGCAACCTGGAGCCGGACGAGATCGCGGCGGACCCGGTCTACGCCAAGGTGCAGGCGGCCGAGGACGCGACCTCGGTACTCCAGGAGTTCGGCCAGCGGGTCGACGCCGAAGCCATCGGATACGACGCCGCGCTGGGCGCCGGAACGGCACCCGCCGACGCGGCGGTGGCCGGGCGGTACCAGTGGAGCTACTCCCTGGACGTCGGCCGGACCCGACTGGTGGTGCTGGACAACCGGTGCAGCCGGGTGCTGGACAAGACCCACCGGGCCATGCTGCCGCCGACCGAGTGGTCCTGGTTCACCGACCAGGTACACGGCGAGTACGACCATCTGGTGGTCGGGTCGTCGCTGCCCTGGCTCCTTCCGCCCGGCATCCACCACCTGGAGTCCTGGAACGAGCGGCTGGCCGACTCGGACCGCCCCCGGGTGGCCGAGTACTCCGAGCGGCTGCGCCGGGCACTCGACCTGGAGCACTGGGCCGCGTTCCGCCGGTCGTTCGACGCGCTGGCCGAGGTCTTCGCCCGGCTCGGCACCGGCACCCCGGGAAAGCCCGGCGACCGGGTCGGCACCGGTCCGGCGTACCCGCCGCCGGCGTCGATCAGCGTGCTCTCCGGCGACGTACACCACTCCTATGTCGCCCGGGCCCGCTTCGCCACCGAGGTCGCCACTCCGGTGCACCAGCTCACCTGCTCGCCGATCCACAACCAGATACCGGCCCCGATGCGCCCGCTGCTGCGGCTCGGCTGGTGGCGCGGCCCGGCGGTGGCGACCCGGGCGCTGGCCCGGGCCGCCGGGGTACGCCGGCCGCCGGTACGGTGGCGCCGCCTCGACGGGCCCTACTTCGGCAACGCGGTGAGCACCCTGCGGCACGACGGCCGGTCGGCCGAGGTGATCATCGAGGGCACCTCTGCGGAGGGCACCCTGCACACCGTCGCCCGCCGCAGCCTCACCGGATGACGCGGCCGCTGAGGAATGACGCGGCCGCTGAGGAATGACGCGGCCGCTGAGGAATGACGCGCGCAGGCCTCACCGGGTGGCGGTGCCGGCCACCACCGTTCGCGCGGCCTGCGGCGCCCCGTCGGCATCAGGCGACCCCTCGGCATCAGAGGAGCCCTCGGCATTGCTGGCACCGGTGATCCGCAGGGCCTCGACGAGTCGCCGGTAGAGATCGTCGGCGGCCAGCAGCTCCTCGTGACTGCCCCGCGCCCTGACGCGCCCGGCCTCCATCACCACGATGGTGTCCGCGTCGATCACGGTGGAGAGCCGGTGCGCGACGGTGACGACCGCCCCACGGGCCGCCCGGTCCCGGATCACCTCGTGGATCGCCGCCTCGGTGAGCCCGTCGATCTGCGCGGTCGCTTCGTCGAGTAGCAGCACGTCCGGGGTACGCAGGATGGCCCTGGCCAGCGCGATCCGTTGCCGTTCGCCACCGGAGACCGACGACGAGGTGAGCGGGGTGTCCAGCCCCTCGGGCAGCGCGTCGATCTTCGAGGTGAGCCGGACCTGCGCCAGCACGTCCCGTATCTCCTCCTCGGTCGCGTCCGGATAGGTGAACAGGAGGTTCTCCCCGATCGTGCCCGGCACCACCGGGCTCTCCTGCTCGACGTACGCGAGCCGCTGCCGGATCTCGCCGTGCGTGTGCTCGCGGTAGGGGCGGCCGTCGAGCCTGATCTCTCCCTCCTGCGGTTCGAGGAAGCGCAGGATGAGCGAGAAGAGCGTCGTCTTGCCCGCACCGGAGGGGCCGACGATCGCGGTGTGGCCACGCCTCGGAATGGTCAGGTCGATTCCGCTGACCGCCGGTGCGGCGTCCGGCCCGTACCGCGCGGAGACGCCCCGCAGTTCGAGCACCGGCCCGGGACGTGGCTGGCCTCCGTCGGTCGGGTCGGCCCCGGGCCGGCGCCCGTCGACGCGTACCGCCGCCCCGGTGTCCGGCGCCTCGACGTCGATGTCGGCGACCTGGCCGATCCGGACCGCCGCCGCGAGGCCCGACTGGAGTGCGGTCACGTTCTGGCTGACGTCGGTGATCGGCCCCATCAGGCCGAACGCGTACAGCAGGAAGGCGATCAGGCTGGACACCTCCAGCTCTCCCTCGCCGACCCGCCAGGCGCCGATGCCGAGGATCAGGATGATGGCGAGCTGGATGCCCGACCAGACGATGGTCCAGGCCATCGCCTCGCGCCGGGCCGCGTGGACGTTGAACCTCGCCACCTGGCGCGCCTCGGCGACGATCCGCTCGGACTGCCGGTGCTCGGCGCGGCTCGCCTTCACCGTCCGGATCGCCCGCAGCCCGCCCTCCAGCACCCCACCGAGTCGGCCGAGATGCTCCTGGGACCGCTCGTACGCCTTGGCGATCGACGGCATGAGTACGGCGAACATCAGGGCGACCACGATCACCGCGCCGACGGTGGTGCCGAGCAGCACCAGATCGAGCACGCCCATCAGGACCAGCGTGCCGACCATCATGACCGTACCGTTGATCAGGCCGATGATGCTCGACGAGGCGGCCTGGTGCAGCAGCACGGTGTCCGAGGTGACCCGGGCGACGAGTTCGCCGGTCGGTCGACGGGCCACCTCCGGCACGGTGGCCCGGAACAGGCGCCGGATGATCGACTCGCGCGCGTCCAGCACGATTCGCTGCCCCAGCGTGCCGAGCAGGATCCACTGCCACAGCCAGATGGCGCTGCCGAGCACGAGCAGTACGGCCAGCGCCGTTATCGGCCCCGACAGCGACGCCGATCCGCCGAGCGAGTCGAGCACCCACTTGGTGACCATCGGCGAGGCCAGCCCGGCCGCCGACCCGAGGAGGGCCAGGAACAGGCCGAGGATCAGCTTGCCGGTGTGCGGTCGGGCGAAGGACCAGAGGATCCGTAGCCTCCCCCAGGGAAGTTGATCAGTACCAACCTCTTTCGCTACAGACATGCCCCCTAGTGGAGCACAGATGTTCCATTAGGGACAACAAATATTTCAGGATGGTCCGATGTTGTCTAGACTGGCCGGCATGGCGGTAAGGGACAGCGTCGACGTCGAGAGCCGGGCCCGGGCCCGTACCCGGCGGGCGATCCTCGACGCCGCGATCACCGTCCTGTCGCAGCACAGCGCCGCCTCCCTGGCCGACGTCGCCGACGCCGCCGGGGTGGGGCGCACCACCCTGCACCGCTACTTTCCCGAGCGCGCGGAACTGCTGACCGCGCTCAGCGCGGACGTGCTTGCCCGGATCGACGCCGCAGCTGTACGGTCCCAGCTCGACCATGGTCCCGCACCGGCCGCCCTGGAACGGCTCTGTCAGGAGCTCTTCGAACTCGGCGACATCCTGATGTGCGTCTTCTCCCAGCCCGAACTGGTCGACACCCAGACCTGGGAGGAGTGCAGCGAGGCGGACAAGGCGCTGACCCGGCTCGTCGAACGCGGCCACGCCGAGGGCACCCTCGATTCGACCCTCGATCCGATCTGGGTCCAGCAGGTGCTCTGGTCGCTGCTCTACGCGGCATGGCAGCACACCCGGGAACACTCCGTCTCCAAGCACCGGGCGCTCGACCTGTGCCTGCGCAGCCTCCGCAAGGTCGTCGCCGCCAGCCCTGGCCGGCTCGCCGAGCGACCCGTTCAAGATCCTTGAAGAGTTATGGTTAGCCGCTGACCACAGATCAACAAGAATCTTGGTGATCCCTCCACGTGATCATGGAATCATGACCCGATGACGTGGATCGCTCCCGAGGTCGACCGTGACCGCGCGCCCGTGGTGGCCGACGAACGCAGCATGCTCGACGCCTGGCTCGACTTCCACCGGCAGACCCTGCTGAGCAAGTGCACGGGGCTCACCGCCGAGCAACTCCGGACAGCCAGCGTCGAACCGTCGAACATGACGCTGCTCGGCCTGGTCCGGCACTCGGCCGAGAACGAACGGTGGTGGTTCCGGCAGCAGTTCGCCGGCCTGGACCTGCCGTACCTCTATTACACGCAGGAGCAGCGGGACCGCGACTTCGAGGACGTCGCCGCCGCCGACCCGGAAGCCGATCTCGCCATCTTCCACGAGGAGATCGAACTGGTCCGGCAGACGGTCGCCGGCCGGTCGCTGGACGAGACGTTCGTCGGGACGAAGGGCCGGGACATCAGCCTGCGCTGGGTCTACCTGCACATGATCGAGGAGTACGCCCGGCACAACGGCCACGCCGACCTGATCCGCGAACGGATCGACGGTACGACCGGCGAGTGACGTCCCGGCCATCGATGGAACCTCCACCTACCGGCGGCCGCGTCGGGTCTCCGGGCCGGCCGGCCCCGAGCCGCCGCGCCGCCCCGGAGCACGAGCGCAGACGGGTGGCGGCCCTCCGCGCGCGGGGGGCCGCACCGTGGCCAGCCGGGCGATAGTGTGCTGGGCGACCCGAGGGGAGGGCGCCGGAGATGGTCCAGGTGGACACCAGATGATGGTCATCGGCCACGAGGGCGACCGGTTGCAGGTCTACAACCCGTGGGGCTACACGGTCTGGGTCAACGAGGACGACTTCGTCCACGGCCGTCTCGACTCGATCGGCAACGGCGTACCGACCGAGCTGACCAACGTCCGGCTGCCCGGGTGAGGAGGACGCAATGACCTACCCGAGGATGGACGAGGACGCGCTGCGGGCCATCGACGTTCCGGCCGCGCTGGCCGCCGGGTTGCGGGCGGGCCGCCGGCCGGGGAGGTGACGGTCGCCGGGGCACTCGCGGCCGACCGGCTCGGCACCCGCCCCCGCTCCCTGACGTTCCTGGCCGAGGTGGTCCGGCGGGGCGGTACCGGGTACGCGGTCACCCTCCCGGAGCCGCTGCCGACGCCGGAGCAGACCGCGCTCGCCGCGACCTGGCTGGAGGCGGTGAACTCGAACCCGGCGCAAGGTCCGGAGTACGACGAGGCGGTGGCCCGCTGGCTGGAGAACGTGGCCCTGGTCGTGGCGGCCCGCCGCAAGGCTCGGGCCGGCACGCCGGACTGAGCCGCAGGAGGACCGTTACCGGCGCCTCAGGAGACCGTCACCGTCCAGGTGACCGTCTCCGACGCCGCCCTGGTGCGATCGTTTCGGCAGCCCTGGAAGCAGTTCGTCACGGTGATCGTCACCTGGCCGGCGCGTTCGGCGTCGAACCGGAAGTAACGGGAGCCGCCGCCACCACCGTTCGCCGGACCGAACAACCGGTCGAGAAGGCTGCCCGACACCCGCTCTTCCCCGACCAGCACCACCCGGTCGGCGGGGTCGGCCGAAGCGGTCCAGTCGTCGCCGACGGACGCTCCCCGGTCCGGCACCCGCACCGAGAACCGGTCCCCCAGGTCCACAGTGGCGCTTGTGGTCTGCCGGTCCAGGACGGTGCCGTACCGGAGGTGCCGCCGTACCGCCGGACCGGCGACCGCCACGACGGCGATCAACACCACCACGAGCACGGCACCGATGAGCACGATCCGTCTGGGAGAGGCCACGGCCGACGACGATACCGTGGCGGGGGCCGCACCGGGCTCCTCGCCGGTCCCGGTCGTCGGCCGCCGGTCAGATGGCCAGCGCCGCCCGCAGGTAGCGCAGGTCGTCCGGCCCGGTCCACCGGTACGCCGAGAGCCCGGCGACCCGGGCACCACGGATCGAACGGTCCTCGTCGTCGACGAACAGCACCTGGGCCGGCGGGGCGCCGACGGCCAGACAGGCCTGCTGGAAGTACTCCTTCGCCGGCTTGTGCACGCCCAGCGTCGAGGAGTTGACCACGACGTCGACCTCCTCGGTCAGGCCCAGCAGCGCCAGGTCGGCGTCGAGCAGGTCGGTGGCGTTGGTGGCCAGTCCGACCCGTACGCCAGCAGCCCGCGCATCCCGGACGAACGCCAGTACGTCCGGGTCCACCGACCCCCGGTCCGCCTGCCACTCCTCGACCGCCGCCCGCATCTGCTCCCGGTCCCGGCCCGGTCCGGTGAGCGCGTCCACCACCGCGCCCATCCAGTCGGCGTGGGTGAGCTGCCCGGTGACCGCCGGACGCAGCAGCGCCCACTGCATCGCGATCTCCAACAGCACGCCCGCCGGCAGGTCGTACCGGCGTTCCACCCGGGCGGCGTTCTCGGGATCCCACCGCCGCAGGACCCCGTCCAGGTCCACCAGCAGGGCGGTCGGGCGCTCCCGGGGCATCAGTCCTCCTCGTTGCTGAGGCGCTGGCTGATCACCTGGGTGACGCCGCTGCGCATGGTGACGCCGTACAGGGCGTCGGCCACCTCCATGGTGCGCTTCTGGTGGGTGACGACGATCAACTGGCTCTTCTCCCGCAACTGGGCCATCAGGGTGATCAGGCGGCCGAGGTTGACGTCGTCGAGCGCCGCCTCCACCTCGTCCATGATGTAGAACGGGCTGGGCCGGGCCCGGAAGATCGCGACCAGCATGGCGACGGCGGTCAGCGACCGCTCGCCGCCGGAGAGCAGCGACAGCCGCTTGATCTTCTTGCCCGGTGGCCGGGCCTCGACCTCGACGCCGGTGGTGAGCATGTCCTCCGGGTCGGTCAGCACCAACCGCCCCTCGCCGCCGGGGAAGAGCACGGTGAAGACCTGCTCGAACTCCCGGGCGGTGTCGGCGTACGCGCTGGCGAAGACCTCCAGGATCCGGTCGTCCACGTCCTTGACGACGGTGAGCAGGTCCTTGCGG
>NZ_JADPUN010000294.1 GCF_015690345.1 Plantactinospora alkalitolerans
ATTCCGCTGGCCGCCCTCGACGAACTGGTGGACGGCTGTGTCGCCGACGTCCGGGGCACCCGGTACGGGACGCTCGCCGAACTCGTCGGCTACTGCCGCTGCGTCGCGGGTTCGATCGGCCGGCTCTCGCTCGGCGTGTTCGACCTCCGACCATCGGCGGACCGGAACGTGGCCGCCGAACTCGCCGACACCCTCGGCATCGCACTGCAGCTGACCAACATCCTCCGCGACATCGTCGAGGATCGCGGGATCGGGCGGATCTACCTGCCCCGGGAGGACCTGGACCGGTTCGGGTGCCGCCTGGAGCTCGGCGTCGACGGCGGGTTCACCGATCCGCCGGACCGACTGGCCGCCCTGGTGCGCTGGCAGGCTCAGCGCGCCGAACGGTACTACTCGACCGGGCTGCGGCTGCTGCCGCTGCTGGACCGGCGCAGCGCGGCGTGTGTGGCGGCGATGGCCGGGATCTACCATCGGCTGCTGGCCAGGATGGTCGCCGACCCGATGGCGGTCACCCGGCGCCGGATGTCGCTGCCCGGCTGGGAGAAGGCGTACGTCGCCGCGCGGGCGATGACCCGGAGCGCGCCATGACGACCGAACAGGTCTGCGTCATCGGTGGTGGCCTGGCCGGTATCGCCTCGGCCGTACGCCTGCTCGACGCCGGGCACCAGGTGACCCTGGTGGAGGCCCGCCCGGCCCTCGGTGGCGCCACGTACTCGTTCCGCCGGGGTGACCTCACCGTCGACACCGGCCAACACGTCTTCCTCCGCTGCTACCAGCAGTACCGCGAACTACTCGTCCGGCTCGGGACCGCCGACCGGGCCGCCGTACAGGACGCGTTCGCGGTGCCGATCCTGCGGGTCGGTGCGCCGCCGCACGTTCTGGCCCGGAACCGCCGGTTACCCGCACCGGCGCACCTGCTGCCGGCACTGCTCAACTACCGTCCACTGCGCTTCGGCCAGCGGCTCTCGGCGGTCCGCGCCGCCGCCGCGCTGCGGCGTGTCGAGCCGGACGACCCGGCCGCCGACCGGGTCAGCTTCGGCGCCTGGCTGGCCGCACACGGTCAGGACGCGCCGACGATCCAACGGCTCTGGGAACTGATCTGCGTCGCCGCGCTCAACGCCCCGCCGGACCGGGCCTCGCTCGCGCTCGCCGCCCGGGTGTTCCGGACCGGGCTGCTCGACCGGGCCGACGCCGCCGACATCGGTCGGCCCACCGCGCCCCTGGGCGAACTGCACGGTACGCCGGCCGCCACCCTGCTCCGGCAGCGCGGCGCCACGGTCCGCACCGGGGTACGGGTCGGAGAGATCCGGGTCGACCAGGGACGGTTCCGGGTTGCCGGTGACGGCCTCGAACTGATCGCCGATGCCGTGGTTCTGGCCGTACCACATCCGCAGGCGGCCCGGCTGGTACCCGTGGAGGCCGCGCCGGACCGGGCCCGCTGGGCGAGGCTCGGTGCGGCGCCGATCGTCAACGTGCACGTCCACTACCAGCAGCGAATCACCGAGTTGGAGTTCGCCGCCGGACTGGACACGCCGGTGCAGTGGGTGTTCGACCGGACTCCGCCCGGCGCGTCCGGCCAGTACCTGGTGGTGTCCATCTCCGCGGCCGAGCAGGTGCTGGCGGTC
The DNA here is from genome assembly GCF_015690345.1 of Plantactinospora alkalitolerans. Classification (GTDB taxonomy): domain Bacteria; phylum Actinomycetota; class Actinomycetes; order Mycobacteriales; family Micromonosporaceae; genus Plantactinospora; species Plantactinospora alkalitolerans. The sequence continues at coordinate 1,626 of NZ_JADPUN010000294.1, forward strand.
CGGGCGGGCACCCTGCTGCAGACCTATCTGGCCGCGCTGGCGGAGGTCTTTCCGGTGGCCCGGCAGACCCGGATCCGGGACGCGTTCGTCACCCGGGAACCTCGGGCGACGTTCCGGCAGGAGCCGGGCTCACGCAGCGCCCGGCCACCGGCTCAGACCCGGTCACCCGGGCTGGCGCTGGCCGGCGCATGGACCGACACGGGATGGCCGGACACGATGGAGGGCGCGGTACGTAGCGGTCAGCGCGCCGCCGACGTCGTGCTCGCCCACCTCGGGTCGACATCGAGCGTGGCGACGGAGGCGACGACGTGACCGAACGGAGCGAGGGCATCGGCAAGCCCGGTCGACCAGGTCACGGCGACGACGAGCGGAGCGAGGAAACGACATGACAACGATGCTGCCCAGCGTCCTATCCCAGGTGGACGAACTCGTCCAGCCCGAGATCCGGGTGGCGCTCGAGCGGATCGACGAGCGTACCCGGCTGGTCGCCGGTTACCAGCTGGGCTACTGGGACGCGGCGGGCGAGCCCACCGGCCGGAGCGGAAAGGGGCTGCGGCCGGCGCTGGCGCTGCTCTCGGCCCGGGCCGCCGGACAGACCGTACGGCGTGGGCTGCCCGCCGCGGTCGCGGTGGAACTGGTGCACAACTTCTCGCTGCTGCACGACGACGTCATCGACGGCGACCTGGAACGCCGGCACCGGCCGACGGCCTGGGCCGCGTTCGGGATCGGACCGGCGATCCTGGCCGGCGACGCGATGCTCAGCCTCGCCGACGAGGTGCTCTCGACCGGATCCGACCTGGACCTGGTACGGGGGCTGTCCACCCTGCACACGGCGATCCGTCGACTGATCGCCGGACAGGCGGCCGACGTGGCGTTCGAGACCCGCGCCGACGTGACCCTGGACGAGTGCCTGGCAATGGCGCGGGACAAGACGGCAGCCCTGTTGGCCTGCTCCGCGACGCTCGGCGCGGTGCTCTGCGGTGCCCCGCCGACGGTGGTCGACGGCCTGGCCCGGTACGGCGAACGCCTCGGCCTGGCCTTCCAACTCGTCGACGACCTGCTCGGCATCTGGGGCGAGCCCGCGGTCACCGGTAAGCCGGTGCTGTCCGACCTGCGGGCCCGGAAGAAGTCGGTGCCGGTGGTCCGGGCCCTCACCTCGGGCGGCCCGGCCGCTGACCAACTCGCCGACCTGTACGCGAGCCCGGGTGAGCTGTCCGCCCCGGACCTCGCCCTGGCCGCCGCCCTGATCGAGGAGACCGGCGCCCGGGACTGGACCGAGAAGCAGGCCGACCGGCTGCTCACCGAGGCACTGGCCGAGCTGGACCAGCTGGGCGAGCCGGTGTCGGCCACCGGCACCGACCTGTCCGAGGTGCACGCCGACCTGGTGTCGATCGCGCACTTCATGACGGGACGGGACCACTGATGCACCTGTTAAAAGGGGACCCCTCTGCCACAGAAAACGATAAGAAGGGGCCCTTCCTTACGGCAGAGGCGGCGCTGGACCGGGCGCGGGACCTGCTGTTGGCGCGGCAGCAGGCGGGCGGCTGGTGGCAGGGGGAGCTGGAAACCAATGTCACGATGGAGGCCGAGGACCTGCTGATGCGGGAGTTCCTGGGCATCCGTACCCCGGTGGAGACCGAGCCGACGGCCCGGTGGATCCGGTCGAAGCAGGGGGCCGATGGGGCCTGGGCCAACTTCCACGGCGGACCCGGCGACCTCTCGACCACCATCGAGGCGTACGCGGCGCTGCGGTTGGCCGGGGATCCGGTGGACGCGGAGCACCTGTGCCGGGCGCGGGAGTTCGTCCTCGCCCACGGTGGGATCGAGGCGAGCCGGGTCTTCACCCGGCTCTGGCTGGCGCTGTTCGGCGAGTGGCCGTGGCAGCGGTTGCCGGCGATCCCGCCCGAGGTGGTGCTGCTGCCGCCCTGGTTCCCGCTGAACGTCTACGACTTCGCCTGCTGGGCGCGGCAGACCATCGTCCCGCTCTCCGTCGTCCGGTCGCTGCGCCCGGTACGCCCGCTCGGGTTCTCGCTCGGCGAGCTGCGTACCGGCAGGCCGTCGGCGCCGGCGCCGTCGCTGCGCCGGCGGAGCGGGTGGATGCACCGGCTCGACGGGGCGCTGCGCGGGTACGAGCGCCACCCGATCGGTCCGGTCCGGCGCAACGCCCTGCGCCGGGCGGCGGAGTGGATCGTGGTCCGGCAGGAGGCCGACGGCTCGTGGGGCGGAATCCAGCCGCCCTGGGTCTACTCGCTGATCGCGCTGCACCTGCTCGGCTATCCGCTGTCCCATCCCGTGCTGCGCAGCGGCCTGGCCGGACTGGAGCGGTTCACCGTCCGGGAGGAGACGCCGGACGGCCCCGTACGCCGGTTGGAGGCGTGCCAGTCCCCGGTCTGGGACACCGCCCTAGCGATGGTCGCCCTCGCCGACGCGGGGCTGCCGGCCGAGCATCCGGCCCTGGCGGGCGCCGCAGAATGGCTGCTGGCCGAGGAGATCAGGGTGCCCGGAGACTGGGCGGTACGCCGCGCCGGCCTCGCGCCCGGTGGATGGGCCTTCGAGTTCGACAACGACGGCTACCCGGACACCGACGACACCGCCGAGGTGCTGCTGGCGCTGGGGCGTACCGGCGCGGATCCGGCGGTCCGGGCGGCGATGGAACGCGGCGTCGTCTGGCTGTGCGGCATGCAGTCGCGCGACGGCGGCTGGGGTGCGTTCGACGCGGACAACACCCGGGCGGTCGCCCGCAGCCTCCCGTTCTGCGACTTCGGCGAGGTGATCGACCCGCCGAGCGCGGACGTCACCGCGCATGTCGTGGAGGCGCTCTGCGCCGAGGGGCTGACCGGCGGGACGGCCGTCCGCCGGGGCGTCGGCTGGCTGCTGCGCAACCAGGAGGCGGACGGTTCGTGGTTCGGCCGGTGGGGCGCCAACCACGTGTACGGGACCGGTGCGGTCGTGCCGGCGCTGATCGCCGCCGGGGTGCGGCCGGACGATCCGGCGATCGTCCGTGCGGTGTGCTGGCTGCACCGCCGGCAGAACCCGGACGGCGGCTGGGGCGAGGACATGCGCTCGTACCGCGATCCGGCATGGCGGGGGCGGGGCGTCTCCACCGCGTCCCAGACCGCCTGGGCGCTGCTGGCGCTGCACGCGGCCCGATCCGACGACACGGCGTCGGTGCGGCGGGGGATCGGTTGGCTGGTCGAGACCCAGCGCCCGGACGGTGGCTGGGACGAACCGCAGTTCACCGGCACCGGCTTTCCCGGCGACTTCTACATCAACTACCACCTGTACCGGCTGGTGTTTCCGATCAGCGCCCTCGGCCGGCTGCTGCGCGACGCGGACCGGTTCAGTTGAGCGACGCCGACTGGGTGCTCTTCGCACCGATGCGTGTCGAGGCCCGGGCACTGCGCCGGGGCCTGCCGCCGGGCGCCCCGCTGCGGCGTACCGGTCGGGGGCCGGCCCGCGCCACCCGGATCGCCGACGGTTACCGCGACACCGGTGCGCTGGCCGTCGCCGGGATCGCCGGCGGCCTGGTGCCGACGCTGCGCACCGGGGACGTGGTGGTGGCGACCGAGGTACGTCGGGCCGGTGTGCGCGGCGGTGCCCCGGTGCCCTGCCCGGCGGCGCCGATGATCGCCGAGGCACTGCGCCGACGTGGCCTGACCGTTCATCTCGGCCCCGTGGTCACCAGCCGTCGGCTGGTCGACGGCCGGATGCGGGACCGGTTGGCGGCCACCGGCGCGCTGGCGGTGGACACCGAATCGGCGGCGCTGCTGGCCGGCGCCACCGGCCGCCCCACCGCCTGCGTCAGGGTGGTCGCCGACGTGCCGCCGCATCCGCTGTACCGGCCCGCGACGCTGGGCCGGGTCGTCGCCGCACTGCGGGTACTTCCGGAGGTCGCTCCGGCGCTCGTCGAATGGGCCGAGGCGACCACGGCCCGGCAGGTCGTGCTGGCCTCGCCGCGCTCGTTCTGCGCCGGCGTGGAGCGGGCGATCAGCACGGTCGAGCAGGCGCTGGACCGGCACGGTCCACCGGTATACGTGCGCAAGCAGATCGTGCACAACGCGCACGTCATCGCCGACCTACAGCGCCGGGGTGCGGTCTTCGTCGACGAACTGACCGAGATTCCCGACGGCGCCCTCACCGTCCTCTCCGCGCACGGGGTGGCGCCGGCCGTCCGGGACGCCGCCGCCGAGCGGGGACTGCCGGTCATCGACGCCACCTGCCCGCTGGTGACCAAGGTGCACAGCGAGGCGCGCCGGTTCGTCGGGCGGGGCAACACCGTCCTGCTGATCGGACACGCCGGCCACGAGGAGACCGAGGGCACCCTCGGCGAGGCGCCCGGACGGATCGCCCTGGTCGAGTCCGTCCGGGACGCGGAACGGATCGAGGTCGCCGACCCGGACCGGGTCTCCTACCTGGTGCAGACCACTCTCGCCGTGGACGAGGTCGCCGGGGTGCTCGACGTGCTCCGGCGGCGTTTCCCGGCCCTGACCGGGCCGTCCTCCGACGACATCTGCTACGCCACCACCAACCGGCAGGCGGCGTTGCGCGAGGTGGCCGCCGTCGCCGACGTGGTGCTGGTGCTCGGCTCGGAGAATTCCTCGAACTCCCGGCGGCTGGTGGAGGTGACCGAGCGCGGGGGGACCCCCGCGTACCTGGTCGACGACGTCGACTCGGTCGATCTCCGCTGGCTCGCCGGGGTACGAACGATCGGCGTCACCGCCGGTGCCTCGGCACCGCCCCGACTGGTCGACCAGACCGTCGCGGCGTTGACCGGGCTCGGCGCCGACTCGGTACGGGAACACACGACCCGGACCGAGGATGTGCATTTCACCCTTCCCAAGGAGATCCGAACATCATGACGGGGAGCACTCAGCAGGGCATTTCATCAGACCGCACAACCGGCGGCGCGATGGTCGGACCGACCGGGACGGAGTGCTGAGATGGGCATGCCACTGCGGCAGAGCATCCGGGTGGGCCGCTATCTGCTGGAGCAGAAGCTGCGCCGCCGGACCCACTTCCCGCTGCTCGTCGAACTGGAACCACTGTTCGCCTGCAACCTCTCCTGCGCCGGCTGCGGCAAGATCCAGCATCCGGCGGACGTACTGAAGCGGCGGATGCCGGTGGAGCAGGCCCTCGCGGCGATCGAGGAGTGCGGGGCGCCGATGGTCTCGATCGCCGGCGGCGAGCCGCTGATGCATCCGGACATCGACAAGCTGGTCGCCGAGCTGGTCCGACGACGCAAGTACATCTTCCTCTGCACGAACGCGGCGTTGCTGCGCAAGAAGCTGCACAAGTTCACCCCGTCCCGCTACTTCTCCTTCGCCGTGCACATCGACGGTCTGCGGGAGCGGCACGACGCCTCGGTCTGCAAGGACGGCGTCTTCGACGAGGCGGTGGAGGCGGTACGCGAGGCCAAACGGAAGGGCTTCCGGGTCACCAGCAACACGACCTTCTTCTCCACCGACACCCCGCAGACCGTGATCGAGGTGCTCGACTACCTCAACGACGATCTCGGCGTCGACCAGATGATGCTCTCTCCGGCGTACGCCTACGGCAAGGCGCCGGACCAGGAGCACTTCCTGGGTGTTACGGAGACCCGGACGATGTTCAAGAAGGCGTTCGCCGACGGGCGGCGTCGCCGCTGGCGCCTGAACCACTCGCCGCTGTTCCTGGACTTCCTCGAGGGCCGGATCGACTTCAAGTGCACCGCGTGGGCGATCCCCTCGTACTCCCTGTTCGGCTGGCAGCGTCCCTGCTACCTGCTGGGCGACGGGTACGCGCAGACGTACAAGGAGCTGGTCGAGACCACCGAGTGGTCGGCGTACGGGCGGGGCAAGGATCCGCGCTGCGCAAACTGCATGGCGCACTGCGGGTACGAGCCGACGGCCGTCCTGGCCACCATGTCCTCCCTCCGCGAGTCGCTACGCGCGATCCGCGCCAACTGAGATGTAAGGAAGGGCCCCCTATTATCGTTTTCTGTAGAAGAAGGGTCCCTTCCTAACACCTCAGCCGAACCGGTCGGCCAGCCGGCGGTAGGTTGCCGGCAGGGTTGCCCGGACGGCGATCGGCAGGTACATCCAGCGCGGCAGGCAGACCTCGTGCCGACCGCTGAGCATGCCGCTGACCAGTGCGGCGGCGGCTCGGTCCGGGGGTACGGGCCGGGGGCGTCGGCGCGGGTACGGGCGGCCCCGGCGGGCGAAGAACGGGGTGTCCACGACCGCCGGAACCAGTTCGGTGACCACGATTCCCCGGCCCGTCACCTCCTTGCGCAGGCTGTCGGCGAAGACGCTGAGCCCTGCCTTCGTTCCGGCGTACACCGCCTCTTCGCGTACTCCGAGGCGGCCGGCGATGGAGCCGACGAAGCCCAGGTGCCCGGTGCCCCTGGACAGCATGCCGGGCAGTACGGCCCGGGCCAGCAGCATCGGGGCGGTCAGGTTCGCGGCCACCAGGGCCTGGATCTGCGCGTCGGTCATGCCGGTGATCGGACCGGCCCAGCCCTGGCCGGCGTTGTTGACCAGGATGTCCACCCGACCGGCGAGGTCGAGGACCCGGGCGACCAGCTCGGCGGTCCGGTCCGGATCGGTGAGGTCGCAGGGGATCGGTGTACCGCCGGACAGGTCGGCGGCCGCCGCGAGCCGTTCGGCGTCCCGGCCGCTGAGGAATACCCGCGCGCCGGCGGCGGCCAGTCGTCGGGCCGCGGCCGCGCCGATCCCCGACGATGCGCCGGTGACCAGGGCGACGGCGCCATCGAGCCGGCGCGAATTCATACCGGTAGTGTGGCTCATCCGTTGCCGGTGTACGGTGCGGAGCGCCGAATGCGCCGCAACGGCCTCCGGAGTCGCCGGCAGGGCCCGGTCAGGCGTGGGCGGACTGCAGGTCGTGCAGCGTGGCCCGGAGGAACGCGGGAGTGTCGGCCGGCGAGCTGGCCTCGACGCAGAGCCGTTCCATCGCCGCGGCGTAGTAGTCGACGTCGTCGCGCTTGTCGAGGTAGAGCGCGCTGGTGAGCTGTTCCATGTAGACGACGTCGGGCAGTTCCTGGTCGGGGAACCGGAGCAGGCTGAAGGCGCCTCCGGCGGCGGCGTGCCCCCCGGCCTGGAAGGGGATCACCTGCACGGTGACGTTGGGCAGCTTCGCGACCTCGATGAGGTGCGCGATCTGACCGCACATCACCTCGGGTCCACCGATCAGGCGGCGCAACGCCGCCTCGTCCACCACGACCCAGAGCTGCGGGGCGCCGGGCCGGACGAGCACCTTCTGCCGGTCCATCCGTAGCTCCACCCGACGCTCGATCTCCTCCTCCGGTGCCCCGTCGTGGGCGAGCAGCACGACGGCACGGGCGTACTCCCGGGTCTGGAGCAGACCGGGGATGTACTGCACCTCGTACGTCCGGATCAGGGCGGCCGAGGCCTCCAGCCCGAGGTACGACTGGAACCAGTTCGGCAGGACGTCGCCGTACCGGTGCCACCAGCCCGGGTTGTTGGCCTGACGGGCCAGGGCGAGCAGCGAGGCCCGTTCCGCCTCGTCGGTCACCTGGTAGAGGGTCAGCAGGTCCGCGACATCGCGCTCCTTGAATCCCACGCGGCCCAGCTCCATCCGGCTGATCTTCGAGCCGGACGAGCGGATTTCCCAGCCCGCGTCGTCGCGGCTGACGCCTTTGGCCTCACGCAACTTCCGTAACTGGCTGCCGAGCAGGATGCGCAGCACGGTCGGACCACCGGCAATCGCGGCCTCGGCAGCCGCTCCACCCGCATAGACCGGCCCGTCGCCGAGGCTCGGCGCGCTGTCGGCCACCTCACCGTCGGGGGCGGAACCATGGCCGGATGGAGCCATTGTCACGTGTTGCCTCCACATGCTCGACGCAGCCCGCCGGGGGCTGGGCCCAAATCCGTCGGTAAGCATGCCATGGCATGAGGGTGAGGAGGGTAGACCGACCGCGCTATTTTTCTCGACCGTCGTCCAGCCGGTGGGCCTGAATGTGGTGAGTAGAAGGCGACTGCCGTCGGCGGCCGGGCCGTGGGGGTGCCCGGGACGCCGATGAACCGGCGCTACCGGATGAAGTGATCGAAGTCGCCGTCGCGGGCGCCGAGGATGAAGGCGGCGATCTCGTCGGTGGTGTAGATCAACGCCGGTCCGTCGGGGTCCCGCGAGTTCCGGATGGCGATGCCGGCGCCGCCGGGTAGCTCGGCCATCTCGACGCAGTTTCCGCTGGGGTTGCTGCGGCGGCTCTTCTGCCACGCGACGGCGGGTAGCTCGCCGGTGGACATGCCGTTGTAGGTCTGATTCATCGGAGTCTTTCTGGAGATCCCGGATGGCTGGTGGTGGGCGTCGCGTAGGCCCGGCTGCGTAGATCCTCCCCGTGGACGCGTCGTCAGCCGTGACGGTGGTTCGCACCGCCCTCAGGTCACGTCTGCATGACCATCTGCACGTGCATTCGCTCTTGCGCCTGCACCTGACAGCGAGCATGATAGCGCTTGTAAGGGTGTGTCCGTTTGTTCACTTTTCGTGACGGAGGCGGGGGAGCCATTGCCAGCGCAGCGGCAGTGTTGGAGAGCAGGTGGGAGTGCCTTTATGCCCGCCGGCCTGGGCAGATGGTCGCCAACACATCGCAACGAAGCAATTCCGGCCCGTGCTGGGGCAGGCGAACTTCGATCACGGACAGTCATGAACGCGCCTTGGCTACCGGCCTTCGGACAGGGCGGCGGTCCGTCCCGCGACCTCTCCCGGGCCTCCTGAAGGGACACGCCACAGTGGACCCCTTCACCTTCGCGGCCGGCGCCGCCGCCGTAGCGGGAATCGGCGCGGCCTGGCGGATGCACAGCCGGGTTCGGACCGTGCAGGCCGAGGTGGTGCGACTCCGGGAGGAACTCCAGGCGGAGCGACACGCGGCCAGCCACGATCCGTTGACCGGGCTGCCGAACCGGCGTGCCTTCTATCAGATGGGTGCCGCCCTGGTCGCCGATCCCGGACGGCCGTCCCTGGTCGCGGTTGTCCTCGATCTCGACGACTTCAAGCAGATCAACGACCGCTTCGGCCACGCCGCCGGCGACCAGGTGCTGATCGCGGTCGCCTGGCGGTTCGCGGCGTACGCGGGCAACAACAATCTGGTCGCCCGGCTCGGCGGCGACGAGTTCGCCGGACTGCTCACCGGGGTCCGGAGCGACGGTCGGTGGTTGCACCAGGCCGCGCGACGGTTGGCCGAGGTCGTGTCGGCGCCGATCCAGCTCGCCGAGCACGACCTACGGGTGACGGCCTCGATCGGCCTCGCCCCGGTGCACGGTTGTGCACAACTGGCCGAGGCACTGAACCTGGCCGACGCCGCCATGTACCGGGTGAAGACCGGCCGAGGCCGCCTCTCCCGGGTCGATGACAACGGTCCGGTCGGCGTCCGGGTCGCCGGCCCGCTGTCATCCCGCTGTGCGCCGGCCACGGCGCCGCTCAGCTTGCCGGGCACCCTGGGGGGCCGGTTACCGGGTACGTCAACCGTGCCGCGTGAACTGATCGAGACGACACCGGGCGCCGAGTCAGGAGGGCAGTGAATATGCCAGTACCCACCGTGGATCCGCACCGACGCGACCCGGCCGAAATCGATCCCGCCGCCAGTTACCGACCGACCGACCCGGTGTGGGTGTACCGGTCCGGCACCTGGCGGGCCGGCGTGGTCGAGGCCGCCTCGGCACTCGCCGCCACGGTCACCTACCGGCCGAACAGCGCCCGGGGTACCGGCGTCGACACCCTGACCGCCCAGTACATGATCCGCCGGGCCGACCCCGACCCGCTGCTCGACGAACCGATCATCATGCCCGCCGGTAGGCGCTGAGGGTCGCGCCGTCGGATGCCGTGGAAGTCTCACCGCGTCCGGTGTCGCCGCCCCAGGTACGCGCCGATCCCCGCCACCAGGCCCGTGCCGAACAACGAACCGACCGCGACGAGTGCGGCGCCGACGGGCCACAGTCCGTCGCCGTCCGCGTCGGTCGCGGCGTCCACCGCGAAGAACACGGTGAGTACGACCGTTACCACCAGGCTGGCCAGCCAGGGCCGGCCGCGCCGAGCGGTCTCGAACACGAGCAGGGCCAGCACCAGGCCGAGGCCGACGACCTGCCACGCCTGATACGGGCCGGTCTGCGATCCCGTCACCGGATCGGTCTCCTTGTGCTGGTCCCAGCCGAGGAACGCCCAGTAGGCGAGCGCGGTGGCGCCGGCGAGCGCCACGCCCCAGAGCAGGACGGATCGGCCTGACTGCTGCGGTACGTCGGTCATCGGATTCCTTCCGTGGATACTCCGGCCTTGCGGCCGATGAGGATACGGAACTCCTGCGGGCCCGAACAGAGGCGTGGACCTGCGGCGGGAACGGATCAACTACAACGCCACCAGCGCGATGCTCACCGGGTGGAAGAAGACCGAAGAACTGGCGTTCCTCAACGAGGTGTCGTCCGTGCCGTTGCAGCAGACCCTGCGGCACCTGCAGGGCGCGTTCACCAACTTCTTCGCCAACGCGCCCGGTACCCGACCTTCAAGTCGAAGAAGAAGTCGCGGAAGTCGGCCGAGTACACCACCAGCGCCTTCCGCTTTCGTGACGGCCGGCTGACGTTGGCGAAGATGGCCGAGCCGTTGGACATCGTGTGGTCGCGGCCGTTGCCCGAGGGTGCGTCGCCGTCCACGGTCACGGTGTCGCAGGATCCGGCGGGACGCTGGTTCCTGCGACACCGTGACCGTGGACGGCGACGCAC
>NZ_JADPUN010000295.1 GCF_015690345.1 Plantactinospora alkalitolerans
CGCCCGTTCGTCCCCCGCCGATTCGTCTGCCGCCGGTCCTCCGACCGGTACCGGCTCGGGCCCCGTCGGGGTCGCCAGCAGCCGGGACACGCCGGCCAGCTCCGGCAGCCGCTCGGCGGCCGCCGGGGTGGTCACCACCACACGGGCGCCGGAGTCGGCGACCATGAACGCCAACCGGTCGGCCGGATGGCCGAGATCCAGCGGCAGGAATGCGGCACCGAGCCGGAGCACGCCGAGCACCACGGCCACCGTCTCGGCCGAGCGCGGCACCGCCACCCCGACCACCGTCTCCGGCCCGATCCCGTACGCCGTCAGCAGCCCCGCCATCCGGGCCGCCTCGGCGTCCAACTGGGCGTACGACATCGTCCGCTCGCGGTCGACCAGCGCGACCGCGTCCGGGGTCTGCGCGGCCCGGCGGGCGAACAGCGCCGGTAGGGTCTCCTCCGGCACCTCCCGCCCGGTCGCGTTGAAGTCCCGCAGCACCCGGGTCCGCTCGTCGTCGACGAAGACGTCGACCCGGCTCAGCCGCAGTCCCGGATCGGCGGCGACCGCCGTGGCGAGCCGGCGCAGCCGGGCGCCGAGCAGCTCGACAGTGCTCCGGTCGAAAAGGTCGGTGCGGTACTTGAGCAGGCAGGTCAGCCGCTCGTCGTCCGCCGGCCCGGCGTCGGGGTGCTCGGCATCCGCCACGCCCTCCGCGATGTCGAAAACCAGGTCGAACTTCGCGGCCGGAGTCTCGACCGGCTCGTCGACGACGGTCAGGCCGGCGAGGCCGGACCAGTCGTCGGCCCGGTTCCGGTGCACCACCATCACCTGGAAGAGCGGATTGCGGGACGCCGAACGGGCCGGGTTGACCGCCTCCACCACGGCCTCGAACGGCACCTCCTGGTGGGAGAACGCGGCCAGGTCGGTCTCCCGGACCCGGGCGAGCAGTTCGGTGAAGGTCGGATCGCCGGACAGGTCAGCCCGGAGCACGAGCGTGTTGACGAAGAACCCGACCAGGTCGTCGAGGGCCGCGTCGCCCCGGCCGGCGATCGGCGCCCCGAGCGGAATGTCCGTACCGGCGCCGAGGCGGTGCAGCAGCGCCGCCACCAGCGCGTGTACCACCATGAACAGACTGGTGCCGGTGCTCCGGGCGAGTCGACGCAGCGCCGCGCCGACCTCGGCGGGCAGCTCGACGGACAGTTCCGCACCGGACGGATCCGGCTGGCCCGAGCGGGCCCGGTCGGTCGGCAGGACCAGCTCCTCCGGTGCCCCGCGCAGGGCCGTACGCCAGTAGTCGAGCTGCCGGGCGGCCAGGCTGGCCGGGTCCGCCGGATCGCCGAGCAGTCGACGCTGCCAGAGGGTGTAGTCGGCGTACTGGACCGGCAGGGGCGGCCAGTCCGGCGCCCGTCCCGCCGACCGGGCCGCGTACGCCGTGCCGAGGTCGCGCAGGAATGGCCGGTCCGACCACTCGTCGGTGGCGATGTGGTGCAACAGCAGCACCAGCACGTGCTCGTCGGCCGTTGCCCCGGCTTCGGCCCGGACGGCGGTGCCGGTGTGGTCGATCGCGAGAAGCGTGGCCCGCAGGGGCAGCTCGGTGGTCAGGTCGAACGGGCGCCGTACGGCGTTCCGGACGAGCCCGGCCACCTCGGCCGGGACGGCGGGAACGCTCTCCAGCACCGGCCGGGCGTCGGCGACCGGAACCACCCGCTGGAACGGCAGACCGTCCCGTTCCCCGAAGACCGTCCGCAGCGTCTCGTGCCGGCCCGTCAGGTCGGCGAGGGCGGCACGCAGCGCCGGGACGTCCAGCGCCCCGCGCAGCCGTACCGTGATCGGGAAGTTGTAGGCCGGCGACTCGGTGGCCAGCTGCTGGATCATCCAGAGTCGCTGCTGGGCGAAGGAGAGCGGCAGTTCGGCGGGACGCTCGGTCGGCACCAGTTCGGCCCGCACGGGTGCGGACCGACTACCCGGTCCGGCGCTCCCCGGTGCGGCGCTGCCCGGTCCGGCGCTCCCCGGTGCGGCGCTGCCCGGTCCGGCGCTCCCCGGTCCGGCGCTGCCCGGTGCGGCACTGTCCCGTCCGGCGCTGTCCCGTCCACTCCCGGTCGCCGCGTCCGCGCCGGGTGGCTCGGGGAGCCGCTCGGCCAGTTCGGCAACGGTCGGCGCCTCGAACAGGTCCCGGATCGCCAGCTCGGCGCCGAGCGCCACCCGGGCCCGGCTGATCAGCCGGATGGCCAGCAGGGAGTGACCGCCGAGGTCGAAGAAGTTGTCGTCGACACCGACGTCCGGCGCACCGAGCAGTTCGGCGAAGAGGGCGCACAGCACCTCCTCCCGGTTCGACCTCGGTGGCCGGCGGGTCGTGCCGGTCCGTACGGTCGGGGCCGGCAGCGCCGCCACGTCGAGCTTGCCGTTGACGGTCAGCGGCAGCCGGTCCAGTGGCACCAGCGCCGCCGGCACCATGTAGTCGGGCAGTCGCCGCAACAGATGTGTCCGCACCGTGCCCAGTACGACGTCGTCGTCCGACTCCGTCCACTGTGCACCGCGTACGACGTAGCCGGCGAGCCGACGTACGCCGCCCTCGGCAGACGAGTCCACCAGCACGGCGGCGTGCGCCACCCGGGGGTGCTCGGCCAGCGCCGCCTCGATCTCGCCCAACTCGATCCGGTAGCCCCGGATCTTCACCTGGTCGTCGGTGCGCCCGAGGAAGTCAAGGTTCCCGTCCGGCCGGCTCCGCACCAGGTCACCGGTGCGGTACATCCGCTCCCCCGGCGCACCGTACGGGTCGGCGACGAAGCGATGCGCGGTCAACGCGTACCGCCGGTGGTAGCCACGGGCCAGCCCGATCCCGCCGATGTACAGCTCACCCGGCGCACCGGGCGGCGTCGGCCGCAGGTGCGCGTCCAACACGTAGGCGCGGGTGTTCCAGATCGCCCGGCCGACGGTCGGAGTGGCACTGTCCGTGGTGCCGCCGCCGAGCGTGTTGATCGTGTACTCGGTCGGCCCGTACAGGTTGTACCCGAGCGTGCCGTCGGTGTCCCGCAGGCGGGTCCAGACCGCCTCGGCGACCGCCTCACCGCCGAGCAGCACCAGCACCGGCCGGTGCCGGCCGGTCGACCCGGCGTCCCCGGTTCCGTCGCCCGGCCCGGTATCGTCGCCCGGCCCGGTTCCGTCGCCCGGCCCGGTTCTGTCGGTGTCGTCGTCCCGGTCGAGCAGCCCCTCCTCGATCAGGTGGTGGGCATAGCTGGGCGTGACGTTGACGACGTCGATCCGGTGCCGGTCACAGTAGGCGACCAGCGCCGACGCGTCCCGACGCAAGTCCTCGTCGCAGACGTGCACCTCGTGCCCCTCGACCAGCCAGAGCAGTTCCTCCCAGGACATGTCGAAGGCGAACGAGACGGTGTGCGCGATCCGAAGCCGTCGCCCACCGGCCGCCGCCACCGTCGGGTCGAAGATGGCCTCCCGGTGGTTGAGCTGCATGTTCGTCAGCCCCCGGTACGGAGTCACCACACCCTTGGGCCGGCCGGTCGAGCCGGAGGTGTAGATCAGGTAGGCGGGGTGGGACAACCGCTCCGGAACGGTCCGGCCGAACCCGGCCGGCAGCTCGGCGTCGCCGAGTTCGGCTCCGGACAGCTCGGCCAGCTCCGCGCGCACCGCCGGATCGTCCAGCAGCAGCACCTCGGCGGCCGTCTCCGGCAGGGACGGCTGCACCGACGCCACCGACAGCAGGCACATCGGCTCGGTGTCGCCGAGCACGAACGCCAGCCGCTCGACGGGATGGTCCAGCTCGAGCGGCAGGTACGCGGCCCCGGTCCGCAACACGGCGAACAGCGCCACCACCATCTCGATCGAACGCGGCAACGCGAGCGCCACGACCCGCTCCGGGCCGGCGCCCCGAGCCACCAGCAGCCGGGCCAGCCGGTTGATCCAGGCGTCCAACTCGGCGTACGTCAGGGTCTGGCCGGCGTTGACCAACGCGACCTCGTCCGGAGTACGGGCCGCCTGGGCGGCCAGCAGGTCCGCCACCGATTCGAGGCCGACCTCGTGCCGGGTACGGTCCCACTCCTGCGTCAACTCGCCACGTTCGGCCTCGGTGAGCAGGTCGAGCCGGCCGACCAGGGTCTCCGGATCGGCGACCAGCCGCACCAGCAGGCTGACGAACCGGTCGAGCAGAGCCTGCGCCACCGGACCGGGTACCACGTCGGGACGGTGGTCGAGTGCGACCCGGATCCGTTCCGCCGGGGTGACCACCAGGGTCAGCGGGTAGTGGGTGGCGTCCACCCCGTCCACCGCGGTGATCCCGTGCCGGTCCCGGAGCCGGGCCGACTCCCCCTCGTCGACGAAGTTCTGCAACACGTAGAGCGTGTCGAAGAGCCGGGCGTGCCCGGTCGCCCGCTGCACCGCGCCGAGCCCGAGGTGGTCGTGCGGCATCAGTTCGATCCGCCGCTCCTGTAGCCGGCGCAGCAGGCCGAGCACCGACTCGGCGGGGTCGGCGCTGACCCGTACCGGAACGGTGTTGAGGAACAGGCCGATGATGTTCTCCACGTGCGGGATGTCGCCGTGTCGTCCGGCGACCGTCATTCCGTAGACCACGTCGGTCCGGCCGAGGTGTCCACCCAGCACCAGGCCCCAGGCCGCGCTGAGCACCGTGTTGAGGGTGAGCCCGTGCCGGCGGGCCAGGCCGCGCAGCCGTTCGCCCAGCACCGTCGGTAGCCGGGTACGGCGGCGTTCCGGGACCACCGGCGCCAGGGTCGCGCCGGGTGCGACCAGGGTCGGCTCGTCGAGCCCGGCGAGCGCGTCCCGCCAGGCCCGGCCGGCGCGCTCGGCGTCCTGGGCGGCGATCCAGTCGAGATGGTCCCGGTACGACCCGGCCGGCGGCAGATCCCGGTCGTCGCCGTCCCGCTCGTAGAGCGTGAAAAGCTGCTCCACGAACAGTTCCTCGGACCAGCCGTCCCAGAGCACCAGGTGATGACTGACGATCAGCCGGTCGCGGTCGTCGCCGAGCCGGAGGAGCAGCAGCCGGCACAGCGGCGGGCTGGTCAGATCGAATCGGCGGCGGCGGTCGGCTGCCATCAGCTCAATCATCCGGGCCCGCTGGCGCTCCGGGTCGAGTCCGCGGAGGTCCACCTCGGTCACCGGCAGTTCGGGCGCCACTCCGATGAACTGCACCGGCTGAGACAGCCCCTCGCTGGTGAAACCGGCCCGCATGCTCGGGTTGCGGGCCAGCAGAGCGGCACCAGCCCGGCGCAGCCGGTCCAGATCGAGCCGGTGGTCGAGGTCGAAGGCGTCCTGCGCGGTGTAGACGTCGCGGGCGGCGGTGTCGTAGCTGGCGTGGAAGTACAGCCCCTCCTGCAACGGCGAGAGCGGCCAGATCTCCGCCACCGGAACGGGGCTGGTCCGCGCGATCCGGTCGATCTCGTCCCGACTCAGACTCAGCCCGGCGACCGTGCCGTCCAACTCGACGGTCGACGTGACCGGGCCGGGGATCGCGGCACGCGGATCGGAGATCGCGGCATGGGGATCGGAGATCGCGGCATGCGGATCGGAGATCGCGGCATGCGGGCCGGGGATCGCGGCATGCGGGCCGGGGATCGCGGCATGCGGGCCGGGGATCGCGGCGGTGAGCTGGCGTAGCGCGGCGATCCACTCGGCGCTGAGTTCGGTGACGTCCCGTTGGGCGAGCAACCCGTCGGGCCACGTCCAGGTGGCGGTCAACTCCGGCCCGGTGGGAGTCTCCGTGCTGACCGCGTCGACCTGGAGCAGGTGGGCCAGGTCCAGCCCGCCGTTGACGGTGGCGATGGCGTCGGACTCCGGGGCGGGCGTCCAGTCCGCACCCGTTCCACCGGGGAACCGGCCATAGTAGTGGAACAGCACCTGGGCCGAGGCGAGACCGGCGAGGATCGGCGCCGCCTGTGCGTTGAGGTGCCGCAACATGCCGTACCCGAGTCCACGGTCCGGTACCGCCCGCAACCGCGCCCCGACCGCCCGCAGGACGTCGACCGGGTCACCGCCGGTGGGCAACCGTACCGGCTGCACGCTGGTGAACCAGCCGACCGTACGGGACAGGTCGAGGTCGGGCCGCAGGTCCTCCCGACCGTGTCGTTCGAGGTCGACGAGCAGTTCGGCGTCGCCGTCCCGGCCGTTCCGCCGCTGCCACCGGGTCACCGCGAGCCGGAGGGCGGCGAGCAGCACTGCGGTCACGTCACCGTCGACCGCCGCCGGTACGACGGTGAGCAGTGGCGCCGTCTCCACCGGGTCGAGCCGTACGACGTGCTGACGAGCCGGTGGTCCGCTGGGTGGCGGCCCGGCCGGCAGTGTGCTCGGCGACAGCGGTTCCGCGCCCGGGGCCAGCGTTTCGGCCCAGTACGCCAGTTCGGCCAACCGCTCCGGCTCGTGCGCCTGCTCGCCGAGCACCCGGGCGAAGCGGCGCAGCGACGTGCCCACCGGGACGAGTCGCGGGGGACGGTCGGCCGCCACGGCCGTCCAGGCTGCGGCCAGGTCCTCGAAGAGGATTCGCCAGGAGACACCGTCGACCACGAGATGATGGGCGGCGAGCAGCAGCCGACCGGGCCGGTCACCGGCGTCGAACCACACCGCCTGGAGCATCGTTCCACCGTCGGGCGCAAGCCGGTCGGTGGCGGCGGTGGACTCGGCGGTCAGCAGTGTGCGTACGTCCGCGTCCGATAGTCCGGTCACGTCGACCCGGCGTACCAGATCGGCGGCGCGGATCGTACCGGTAGGGGTCGTCTCCAGTGACCAGAGCACCGACGCGATCCGCCGCAGCCGGAGCCGGAGCCCGTCGTGGTGGTCGAGCACCGCCTGCAACGCCTCGGTCAGCGCGCCGAGCCCCGCTTCCGCCGGTACGACGAGCAGGGTGGTGAGGGTGAACCGGTCGATCGGCAGACCGGTCTCCCGCAGCCAGTGCACGATGGGCAGCAGTGGTACGTCGCCCACCCCGTCGGTGGCGGGTACGACCTCGCCGGAAACGGCGGGCGACACCGGCACCGGAGCAGCCGCCACGGCAGGCCCGGCGACGGCAGCGACGGCGCCAGCGCCGGCCGGCGACGCGGCGACAGCGCCCGCTACGGCACCCACTACGGCATCCGCTTCGGCATCCGCCGACGGTGACGCGGTCACGGCGCGAGCCCGGTCGGCGGCGACGGCCGCCTCGGCGAGTACCCGTGGTGTCCGGTGCCGGAGCACGTCCCCGGGCGCGATCTCCAACCCCTGCCGTCGGGCCCGGCTGGACACCGCGATGGAGAGGATGCTGTCACCGCCGAGCGCGAAGAAGTCCTGGTCGACGCCGACCTCGGGCACTCCGAGCACCGCCGCGAAGACCTCGCGCAGCACCCGCTCGGCACCGGCTCCCGGCCCCGCCGCGACACCGCCCGACACGACACCGCCCGACGCGGCATGGCCCGGCGCGACACCGCCCGGCGCGACATGGCCCGACGCGACATGGCCCGGCGCGACACCGCCCGGCGCGACACCGTCCCGCGAGGTAGCCGGACCGTCCGGCGCGGGCAGTGCGGCGCGGTCGAGTTTGCCGCTGGGGGTCAGCGGCAACGCCTCGATTACCACGAGCCCGCTCGGCACCATCGGCTCGGGCAGCACCGCGGACACCGCCGCCCGGACCGCTTGAACATCCAACCGGGTACCGGCCGCCGGCACCAGATAGCCGACCAGCCGGGACCGGCCCGATCCGTCGGTGCGGGCGAGCACGGCCGCCTGGGCGACACCGGCTACGTCCCGCAGCACGGTCTCGATCTCGCCCAGGTCGATCCGGTGACCACGGATCTTGACCTGCTGATCGGTCCGACCGACGTACTCCAGTACGCCGTCGGCACGCCGCCGCACCAGATCACCGGTCCGGTACATCCGCTGCCCCGGCCTACCGTACGGATCGGCGACGAAGCGCTCGGCGGTCAGCCCCGGGCGGCGGTGGTACCCCTGCCCGAGCTGCGCCCCGGCGACGTACAACTCGCCGGGTACGCCGGCCGGAACCGGGTGGAGGCAGTCGTCGAGGACGTACAGCCGGGTGTTCGCCACCGGTCGGCCGATCGGCACGGTCCGGTCGGCGCCACCGTCGTTCGCCCACCACGTCACCTGCACCGCCGCCTCGGTCGGCCCGTAGAAGTTGTCCAGCGCGGTGCCGGTCAGGGCGTGCCAGCGCCGGGCGAGTTCCGGAGTCAGCGTCTCGCCGCCGCTGGAGACCCAGCGCAGGGTGGCCGCCCAGCCCGGATCGGCGGTGACCTCGTCGGCGAGCAGGAACGCCTCGACCATCGACGGTACGAACGTCACCGTGCTGACCCGGTGCCGGCGGATCAACTCGGCGAGCCGGGCCGGGTCCCCGGCGGCGTCCGCCTCGGGCAGGACGACCGCGGCACCGGCGTACAGCGGCCAGAAGATCTCCCACACGGAGGTGTCGAAGGCCGCCGGTGCCAGTTGCAGCATCCGGTCGTCGGTGCCGAGTCCGAACCGCCGCTGCGACCAGGCCAACTGGTTGACGATCGCCCGGTGGCTGACCAGCACCCCCTTCGGCCGCCCCGTCGACCCCGACGTGTAGATCAGATACGCGCCCTGCTCGGGGTCGACGGGGGTGGGAGACAGTGCGTTAGGAAGGGACCCTTCTTCTACAGAATGCGATAAGAAGGGGCCCTTCCTTACCGCAGGGACGAGCAGGAGGGGGACGGCGGCCGGGTGGGGTAGGTGGGTCATCGCGTCCGCCGTGGAGAGGATCGCCCGGGCGCCGGAGTCGGCCAGTACGGCGGCGAGCCGGTCCCGGGGATGCCCGAGGTCCAGTGGGAGGTAGGTGCCGCCCGCCCGGAGCACGCCGAGGAGTGCCACCACCAGTTCCGCCGAGCGGGGCACGGCCACCGCGACGATCTCCTCCGGCCGGATTCCGCGCTCGGTCAGTCGTCGGGCGACCGCACCGGCCCAACCGTCCAACTCGGCGTACGAGATCTGCCGCTCGCCGTCGATCAGCGCTACCGCGTCCGGGGTACGGGCCGCCTGCGCGGCCACCGCACCGCCGAGGGTCAGCGACGGTACCGGCGCGATCGGACCGGTCAGTGCGGCCAGCGCCGAGGCGCGCTCGGCGGCCGGCAGCAGGTCGATCCGCCCGACCGGACGGGTCGGCTCGGTGACGACGGTGCCGAGGATCTCGGTGAGCCCGGCCCTGAGCTGGTGGACCGTTCCGGGGTCGATCCGGTCCGGGTCGTACTCGATGGTGAGGTCGGGGTGACCGGTCGGCGACACCAGCAGGGTGACCGGATAGTGGGTGGCCTCCCGGAACTCGACCCCGGCGAGTTCCAGGCCGTCGGCCCGGTTCCGTCCGGCGGGGTCGGCCGGGTAGTTCTCCACCACGACCAGGGTGTCGAACAGCTCACCGCCACCGGCCAGGCGCTGGATCGCCGGTAGACCGAGGTGCTGGTGGTCGAGCAGTTCGGACTGCTCCCGCTGGAGCCGGGTGACCAGGTCGACCAGGGGCTCGGACGGGTTCCAGCGCAGCCGGACCGGCAGGGTGTTGATGAACAACCCGACCATGGACTCGACCCCGTCCAGTTCGGCCGGTCGACCGGAGACGGTGCTGCCGAACACGACGTCCCGCCGGCCGGCGCGTCGGCCCAGCACGATCGCCCAGGCGGCGTGCACGATGCTGCCCACGGTCAGTCCGGCGGCCCGGGCCGCGCCGGTGAGACCGGTGGCCACGGCCGGCGACAGGATCACCTCGGCCCGCTCGGGCTGGAACAGGCCCCCGGCCCCGGTCGTGGCCTCATCAGCTCCGGGCCCGGACTCGCCGCCGAGTCGGGTCGGGCCGTACAGGCCGGCGAGCGCGGTACGCCAGGCGTTCTGGGCCGCCGCCCGGTCGCGGCCGGCGAGCCATTCGAGGTAGCGCCGGTACGGGGTGACCGGGGCGAGTCGGGCCGGCTCGTCCGTCGGGGCGTACCGGGCGAGCAGGTCCCGCAGGGTCACCCCGGCCGACCAGCCGTCGGTGACGATGTGGTGGTGGGTGAGCAGCAGCGTGTGCCGGTCCCGCTCGCGCTGGACCAGTACGCAGCGCAGCAGCGGCGGGCGGGTGAGGTCGAACGGAACGGCCCGCTCGGCGGCGGCGAGCGCCTCGAACTCGGCGACCTGTGCCTCGTCGGCGTACCCGGTCAGGTCGACCTCGCGCCAGGGCAGGATGATCCGGTCGGCGACGAGTTGGATCGGCCGTCCGTCGGCGAGTTGGGGGAAGCCGGTCCGCAGTGGTGCGTGCCGGTCCAGCACGTCCTGCCCGGCCCGGCGCAGCGCGGCGGCGTCGAGCGGGCCGCGTAGCTCGATCACCTGCTGAACCCGGTACGGATCCCGGTCCGGTCCGGTGGCGACGGCGTGGAAGAACAGGCCCTCCTGGAGCGGGGTCAGGGGCAGCAGGTCGGCGATCGGCGTGCCGTTGCCGACCAACTCGTCGACGTCGTCCTGGTCCAGCTCCAGCAGCGGAAAGTCCGACGGGGTGGGTCCGCCGGCTCCCGGCTGCGCGGCGTGCCGGGTCAGGGCGTCGAGCGCGGCGAACCAGCCCTGCGCCAGCTCGCGTACGTCGGCCTCCCGGAGCAGCGCGTCCGGCCAGGCCCAGGTCACGCCCAGCCCCGGCCCGTCCGGATGGTCCTCGGTGAAGGCGTTCACCTCCAGGGTGTACGGCGCCACCGGCATTCCCGCGTCGAAACCTCCGGCGAGCAGGCCCATCCCGGGCAGTGCGGTCCAGCAGCCGTCCGCCGAGGAGTCCACCCCGAACCGGCCGAGGTAGTTGAAACTGAGCTGTGGTCCGGGCAGTTCGGCGAGTACGGCGGCGGTGTCGGGGTTGAGGTGCCGGAGCAGCCCGTACCCGAGACCGTGGTCGGGGATGGCCCGCAGCCGCTCCTTGATCCGCTTCAGTGCCCGGCCGGCGTCCGGGCCACCGGCCAGTGCCCGGTCCAGGTCGATCGGTCCGGGGTCCAGCCGGACCGGGAAGATGCTGGTGAACCAGCCGACCGTACGGGACAGGTCGATCCGGTCGGCGACCTGTTCCTCCCGACCGTGTCCCTCCAGCGCCACCAGCGCGGGCACCGGTTCTCCGGTCCCCCGGCGGCGCCGCCAGTCGGCCAGCGCCAGCGCGAGCGCGGTGAGCAGCACGTCGTTCACCCCGGCATGGAACGCCGACGGAATCGTGGTGAGCAGCGGCGCGGTCCGCTCGACCGGCAGCCGCAGGGTCAGCCGGCGGACGGTGCCGAGATCGCCGACCGGATCCAGCGGACGGTCCGCCAGCGCCGGGTCGGGGCCGCGGAGCATCTCCATCCACAGCGGAAGTTCGGCCAGCCGGTCCGGCGACGCCGCGTCGGCGTCGAGCAGCTCGGACCAGCGCCGCAGCGGCGTGCCGACCGGGTCGAGCCGAGGTGGCCGACCGGCGGTGACATCGGCCCAGGCCGCCGCCAGGTCCGGCAGCAGGATCCGCCAGGACACTCCGTCGACGACCACGTGCTGCACGATCACGACCAGGCGGCCGGTCCGCTCTCGGCCGGCGTCGAGCCAGACCGCCTGGACCATCACCCCGGCCTCGGGCGCCAGCCCGGCACCGGCGGACTCGGCGGCGGCCTCGATCCGGTCCCGCAGCGCCTCGTCGGTCAGCCCTCCGGCGTCGATCCGGCGCAGCCGGTCCGCCGCCGGTACCGTGCCCGGCGCCGACACCACGAGCCGGCCGGGCGCGTCCGCCGTGGCCCGGACCAGCCGGGATCGCAGCACGTCGTGCCGGTCGATCACCGTTTGCAGGGCGGCGGTCAGCCGCTCGGCGGTCGCCTCGGCGGGCACCCGGACCGCCAGCCACTGGCTGAACGCGTCGATCGGCCCGCCGCACTCGTCCAGCCAGCGCATGATCGGGGTCAGGCCGAACTCGCCGACCCCGGCCCGGGGGTCGTCCTCGCTCGCCCGGGGCAGCGGCTCGGCCGCCGGAGCCAGTTCGGCGACGGTACGCCGCTGGAAGACCTGACGCGGGGTGATCACCAGGCCGGCCTGCCGGGCCCGGATCACCAGCTGGATCGAGACGATGCTGTCGCCGCCGAGGGCGAAGAAGTCGTCGTCGACGCCGACCTCGGGCAGCCCGAGCACCTCCGCGTAGAGCGCGCAGAGCACCTCCTCGCGGGCGTCCCGGGGCCGGGTGCCGGTGGTCAGGGCCGCGAAGTCGGGGGCGGGCAGGGCGGCCCGGTCCAGTTTGCCGCTCGGGGTGACCGGCAGCCGGTGCAGTGGCACGAACGCG
>NZ_JADPUN010000098.1 GCF_015690345.1 Plantactinospora alkalitolerans
GTACGGGCCGCGTCCGGTATGTGCCAGCACCGCCAGCGCGTCCGCCCCGTCTGCCACCAGCCCGCGCAGGTACGCCCCGGCGACCGCCGGATCCACCTCGCCGGTCCCGGTGGCCGGGGTGGCCGCCGCCGCGACGAGTCGCCACCGGAGCCGGTCCCGCAGCGCCGCCGCCCTCGGGTCGATCATGTTCGTCCTCCGCCCCGCTCCGACCGGCCGCTCACGCCGCCACCCCGTTCCGCTCGGCGTCGGCGCTCGCCACGCTGCTCCACCCGACGGCTCGCCCGCACCGCCCGGCGCTCACCCGGTCACCGCCGCCCGCACCGCCCGGGCGATCCGGTCGACGTGCGTGTCGGTGTAGCGCTCGTTCCAGTCGATCACCAGCAGAGTCTCCGTGATCAGCCGTTCCGCGTTGGGCCGGGTCCCCCAGCCGAGCGTGGGAAGACGGTCGGCCGGTGGCACGCTCATCGGATAGCGGGAACCGCCGTAGGTCGGCGCGTCGACCAGGGCGGGGGCGCAGTGCAGGGGTTCGTCGAGGTATCCGGCCCGCGCCGGTACACCCGCCCGGGCCAGCGCGGCGGCGACCTCGTGGTTGGTCAGCGGCGGATCGAGCACGACCGGGAAGAGCCACCAGGCGTGCCGCTCGGCATCGGCCGGTACGCGTACGCCGGGTAGGTCCGCCAGCGCGGCGGAGAGCCGACGCGCGGTGCGGCGCCGGTCGGCCAGGACGCCGGGGAGCTTGCGCAACTGGGCACGGGCGACCGCACCGGCCAGTTCGGTCATCCGGTAGTTGAGTCCGAGGCTCTCGTGCCGGCGTACACCGCCCTCACGGGGCCAGCCCTTGTCGGCGAAGAGTCGCATCCGGCGGGCCAGTGCCGCGTCGTCGGTGATGGTCAGACCGCCGTCGCCACAGGTGATGTGCTTCCACTGTTGGAGGCTGAAGCAGCCGATGGTGCCGACGGTGCCGGCGAGGCGGTCGTCGGGGTACCGGGTGAGCCACGCCTGCGCACAGTCCTCGATCAGCGGGACACCGGCGGCGTCGGCGACCTCGCGCAGACCGGTGGCCGGTGCGCCGAAGAGGTGGACCCCCAGGATCGCGCGGGTCCGTGGGCCGATCGCGGCGGCCACGGCGGCCGGGTCCAGGTTGCCGGTGTCGGGATCGACGTCGGCGAACACCGGTACGGCGTTCTGCGCGAGGATCGGTGCGACCGTGCCGAAATCGCTGATCGGAGAGGTGATGATCTCGTCGCCCGGGTCGGGTGCGACGGCGGCCACGGCCAGGTGCAGCGCTGCGGTGCCGGAACTGCACGCGACGGCATGGGAGACTCCGTGCAGGTCGGCCATCTCCCGTTCGAGGGCGCGGACCTCCTTGCCCCACACCGCGCTGAGCATGCCCGACTGGAGAACCCGGGTGACGGCTTCGATCTCCTCCGTACCAAGCGTCCGGCCACTGGAGTCGATCATGCTGGGATACGACATCCACCCTCCCGGCTTCGCGGATACCGGACCAGACCGTAATCTGTTGGATGTCCGTCACGCAACCCGCATTGGAGGCTGAGGGTGGCCGTCGAGATCGGCATAGTCGGACCGCATGACCTGGTCGACGACGTCGCCGCTACCTGTGAGGAGCAGCCGGGGGTCGAAGCGCGCCGCTTCGACTACGACCACGAGTCGCAGGCACCGGCGATCGTCGAGGCGCACGGCGGCCAGGTGACGGCCTGGCTCTTCACCGGAGTCGTCCCCTACGCCCTCGCCCGCGAGGCGGACGTGCTGACCCGGCCGGCGACGTTCGTCGACTACACCGGGGCCACCCTGCTACAGGCCGCCGTACGCCTGTTGCGCGACGGGCACGACCCCGGCCTCATCTCCATCGACACGGTCGCCACGGCGGACGTGACGACGACCTTCACCGAGGCCGGTCTGCCCGTGGAGCGGATCCGTTCGCTGCCGTACCGCAACGGGCTGACCTCCGCCGATCTGATCGCCTTCCACCGCCGCCAGCGCCGGGGCAGCACCCCGCCGACGGTGGCGGTGACCTGCCTCAGTTCGGTGTTCGAGGTGCTGCGCCACGAGATGCCGGCGCTGCGCCTCGCGCCGTCGAACCACTCCGTGCGGACCGCGCTGCGGCAACTGCTGTTGCAGGCCAGCAGCCAGGCGCAGGAGGACGCCCAGATCGCCCTCGGCCTGGCTGACGTGCCGGACGGCGACGAGGGGCTGCTCAAGGAGGTCGCGGCGCTCGGCGGAACGCTGGCCCGGTTCACCAGGGGAACCCACCTGATCGTGACGACCCGTGGGCCGCTGCACGACGCGACCGCCGGCTTCACCACGCTGCCGATGCTCCGCCGCCTCACCGACCGGCACGACACCGTGCACATCGGCTTCGGGCTGGGCCGCAGCGCCGCGGAGGCGGAGAACCTCGCCCGCCGGGCGCTCAGCCGGGCCCGCCGGGTCGGATCCGCCGCGGCGGTGCTGTCGCTGCGTGGCGAGACCGACATCGTGCTCGAGTCGACCACCCCGGTGCTGCCGGCGCAGGACGTCAACCTGGCCGTCATCGCGCAGCGGGTCGGTCTCTCGGTACCGACCCTGCTGCGACTGCGCCAGGTGCGCCACGCCGTCGGCACCGCCCCGCTGACCACCCGCGAGGTGGCCGACCAGCTCAACGTGCAACAGCGGACGGCCCGCCGGATGCTGCACCGACTGGAACTCGCCGGCCTGGCCGAACGGACCGGCAATCTCGCCCTGGGCACCAGCGGACGTCCGCTGACGCTCTACCGCCTGACCCTGTAACGGAACCGCCCGACCCTGTAACTGGACTCCGACGGCGTAACGGACCCGCCCGACGGCGCAGCGGAACCGCCCGACGCTGTACCGGAACCCTCTTGCGCGGCATCGGACACTAGGCCAGCCACTCGTCGAGGTGCGCGGCCACGAAGTCGTCGTCGCGCAGGTGCGGATAGGCCCGGTGCACCCGGTCCAGCTCCGCCGACTGTCCCGGCGACAACTCCTCCGCCGGGTCCAGGCACCAGCGCCCGGCGAGCAGGCCCTGCCGGCGCAACACCTCCTGGATGCCGGGGATACAGCCGTGGTAGCCGTTGGCGGCGTCGAAGATGGCGGCGTTGGCGTCGGTGAGATGACCGTCGAGGGTGAGCAGCCGGCGCAGTGTCGCGTCGTCACCGGCCCGGGCCCGGCGCGCCTCGTCCAGCAGCGACACTGCGGTACGCGCCCAGACCGCCCACTGCCCGAGCAGGCCCCCGACGAACTCCACCTCCACCGGTCGGCCGCCGGAGATGATCCGGTGCGGCGCGACCAGGTCGGCCAGGATGTGGTCGTCGTTGCCGGTGTAGAGCGCGAGGTCGCCGTCGCGGCCGGCGGCGCAGACCCCGTGCAGCACGTCCAGGGTGCGGTACCGGTCGAAGGGGGCGACCTTGATCCCCACCACCGAGTCGAGCCCGGCCAGCCGGGTCCAGAACTCGCGCGACAGGTCCCGGCCACCCACCGCCGGTTGAAGGTAGAACCCGACCACCGGCAGCACCTCGCCGACGGCTCGGGCGCGGTCGACGAGGCCGTCCTCGTCGAGGCTCGGATCCGGCGACAGCAGCACCATGTGGTAACCCAGCGAGGCGGCGAGCTCGGCCTCGGCGACCGCCTGTGCCGTGGGTCCGCAGGCGCCCGCCACGAGGACGGCGTCGGTGCCGGCGGCGGTTTCCGCCGCCAGTTCCAGCACCGGCGCCAGCAGCCCCACCTTCGGCTCGTGGATCGCGAACTGGGTGGTGTGTACGCCCACCGCGATTCCACCCGCGCCGGCGGCGAGGTAGTAGCGGGTCAGCGCGCGCTGCCTCCGCTCGTCCAGACGCCGCCGCTCGTCGAGGGCGAGCGGATGTGCGGGGATCACGCAGCCGCGCCGGAACCGGGAGAGGGCGGCGGTGTGCCGAGGGCTCGGGGCAGTCAGCACGGGCTCTCCTAGAACTTGCCGTCGCGGCGCTGGAATCCGGTCGGTTTGCCGAGAAGTGGCAGCCCGTCGGCCACCCAGCCGGCCGTCTGGTCGACGAGTTCGCCGAGCGAGGTGTCCGGATAGCCGAAGAGCTGGTGGCAGAGGGCGGCGTTGGACAGCAGGGCGGTGGGTGCCTCGGTGCCGGTGAGGACCGGCTCGCGGCCCAGCCGGGCACCGATCGCGGTCGCGACCTGGCGGACCGAGACCAGCTCCGGTCCGGTCAGGTTCAGTACGAACGGCGGCGTGGCGGCGTGGTGCAACGCCCGCAGGGTGACCTCGTTGGCGTACCCCTGCCAGACGATGTTGGCGTGTCCCATCGTCAGGTCGATCGGCTCCCCCGCGAGGACGGCGCGGGCGAGGTCGACGAGGACGCCGTAGCGCATCTCGACGGCGTAGTTGAGCCGGACCAGGGCCAGCGGGGTGTCGCCGTGCAGCGCGAAGTGGGTGAAGATGCGCTCCCGGCCGAGGCAGGACATGGCGTACTCGCCGACCGGTGCGACGGGGGTCTGCTCGACGCAGCCGCCGGAGGCGACCGGCACCAGCGGATAGACGTTCCCGGTGCTGAGCGCGACCAGGCGTGCCCCGGCGAAGCGCTGTGCCACCCGGCCGGGCAGGTACGTGTTCGTGGCCCAGGTCGCGTGCTCCCGGCCCGAGGTGCCGAACTTGGCTCCGACCAGGAACACGACGTTCGCGGCCTGCGGCAGTGCGGCCAGCGCGGCGTCGTCGGCGATGTCGGCCTCGACCACGTCGGCGCCCTCGCCGCGCAGCGCGTCGGCCAGTCCCGGCTCGGAGAACCGGGAGACGGCGATGACCCGGGCGCCGGTGCCGGCGGCCGCGACACCGCGCAGCGCCAACCGGACCAGGCTCGGCCCGAGCTTGCCGCCGGCACCGAGGACCAGGAGGTCGCCGTCGAGTTTGCGCAGATCGTCCACGAGCACGTCGCGTGGGCGCGACAGCCGCTCCTCGAGCTCCGCCAACGATCGCATCCGATGCAACCCCTTCCGATTAACGGCCCTGACCGTAACCGTGGGCGGGAGAGGTCGTCAAGGTCCGGGCCGCCGTCGGGCGTCCGGTGGGGCCGGGGCCGGTGGGTCAGTGGCGGGCGCGCGCCGAGGCCAGTACGCCCAGTACCGCCCGCGTCTGCGCCCACGGGACCGGGCTCGCCGCCCCGTCCACCATGGCGAGGAACGCCTCGATGGTGGCCCGGTAGCCGAGTTCGTCCTCTCCGCCACACAACGCGACGCGCCGCTCCCCGGTGGACGTGTGGACGATGACCTCGTACGCCTCGCCCTCGCTGACCCCGAGCACCTCGACGGTGCCCGGCACGCCGTCGGACCACTGGAGGGTCAGCAGACCGGTGTCCTCGGACCGCAGAGTGTCGTAACTGCGGGTCGCGGTGGCCGCGCCGACCAGCCGGACGGCCGGCCCCAGCAACGCGACGAGGAGTTCCACGCCGTGCAGGCCCATCATGACCAGCGTTCCGCCGCCGATGGCCGGATCGTCCTGCCACGGGTTGTAACCGGTGGCCCAGAGACCGACGTCGTGCCGCACCGTCGCGCGCACCGCCAGCACCTCCTCACGCGGTACGGCGAACGCGGCGAAGTCCGGCGCGAAGCGGAGCACCGAGGTGGACAGGACCAGCTCGGGCGCTACCGAGACGACCTGGCCGAGCTGGTCCAGTTGTTCGACCGTGGCGGCGGCGGGCTTGTTGACGAAGCAGGGCAGCGCCCGGTCGAGCACCTGGGCGAGCGCTCCGGGCACCTGCGGTGGTGGCACGGTCAGCACCACCCCGTCCGGCCGGCTGTCCAGCAGCGCGGCGAGGTCGGGCGCCACGGTGGCGTCCGGATGCTCGTCCAGGAACCGGGCGAGCCGCTGCGGATCCGGCTCCCAGACCGCCAGGTCGGCGTGCCGGCGCAGGGTCCGGGCGTCGGCGTAGGGGTGGCTGGTGGCCAGCCCGGCGATCGAGATGCGCATGACCGCAGAGGCTACTCATGCCGGCTGTGGCCACGCCACCGCTGGTCAACGAGGTGCTCGGGGGGTGAAAAGCCGCCGGCTCACACCCCGCTCGGGGTGACCAGTCCGGTCTCGTAGGCGACGACGACGGCCTGGACGCGGTCGCGGAGTCCCAGCTTGGCGAGGATGCGGGCGACATGGGTCTTGACGGTCGCCTCGGACAGGTGGAGGTGGGCGGCGAGTTCGGCGTTGCTCAGCCCCTGGGCCAGCAGGCGCAGGACTTCGAGTTCGCGTGGGGTCAACGCGGACAGGTCGCGGTGGATCGCGGCGGTGTCGGCGCTGCGGCTGGCGAACCTCTCTACGAGCCGCCGGGTGATGGCCGGCGCCAGCAGTGCGTCGCCGGAGCGGACCATGCGGACGGCGGCGACCAGGTGTTCGGGGGTGACGTCCTTGAGCAGGAAGCCGCTGGCACCGGCGGACAGCGCCGCGTAGACGTAGTGGTCGAGGTCGAACGTGGTCAAGATGATCACACGCGGTTCGTTGCCGGCACCGGTGAGGATGCGCCGGGTGGCCTCCAGTCCGTCCATCTCCGGCATCCGGACGTCCATCAGGACGACGTCGGGCAGCGTACGCCGGACCGCGTCGACGGCCTCGGTACCGTTCGTCGCTTCCGCGACGACGTCGATGGCGTCGGCGGTCAGGATCATCCGGAAGCCGGTCCGGACCAGCGCCTGGTCGTCGGCGACGACGACCCGCAGTGGCGTGCTCACGGCGCCTCCAGCGGGATCTCTGCGGTTACCCGGTAACCCTCGGTGAGGCGTTGCCCGGTGTGCAGGGTACCGCCGTAGACCGCCAGACGCTCCCGCAGGCCGATCAGCCCACGACCGTTGCCGTTCGCGACGGAGACGCCGGGGCCGCCGCCGGTGTCGCTGACCTCGACCCGGAGCTGGTCGGCGCGGTAGTCGAGGAGCACCGTGGCGGTCGCACCGGTGGCGTGCTTGACCGCGTTCGTCAGCGCCTCCTGGACCACCCGGTAGACGGTCAGTTCGACGCCTGGCAGCAGGGGACGGGGTTGGCCGGTGACGGCCAGCTCGACCGGCATCCCGGTGTCGCGTACGCGCTGGACCAGTGCCCCCAGCCGGTCGAGGCCAGGCTGCGGCGTCAGGCCGGTCGTGCTGGCCGGGTCGGGGCCGTCACTGTCCATGGTCAGCAGCCCCATCACGTGGCGCAGTTCGGCCATCGCCGCCCGACCACCGGCCTCGACGGCGAGGAGCGCGTCCCGGGCCTGGTCGGGGCTGGTCGGCATGACCTTCCGGGCGGCGCCGGCCTGGATGACCATGACGCTGACGTTGTGCGTCACCACATCGTGCAGCTCGCGGGCGATCCGGGCGCGTTCGTGCTCGGCGGCGCGGCGCAGCGCCTCCGCCTGCTCGCGTTCCAGTCTGGAGAGCCGGGCGCGGTCCTCGTCGGCGCGGCGTTTCCACCGCCGCAGGCCGTTGGCCGCGACGGCGACCGGGATCAGGATCAGGAACGGGACGGCATTTTCCGGGACGGTGGGCACCGCCGGTTCGCGAAGCTGGGTGTAGAGGTACGCCGCCATCGGCAGGCTGGCCAGCGCCGGCAGCCGGTGGGGGCTGTAGACGGCGGCCGTGTAGGCGGCGATGACGCAGGCGTAGAAGGAGACCCTCAGCGCGGCGTTGTAGTCGCTCGCCAGGGGCGCCGTGCCGAGGACGGTCCAGAGCACGGCAAGCGGATACCGGCGGCGGAACACCAGCGGCAGCAGCACCACGAGGAGCATGACGACGGTCCAACCGATCTCGTAATCCTCGATCGGCAGGAACGGCTCGGCGATCGGACGGGGCGTCACCGGTCTGGGCCGGTCCGAGTGGTCCAGGACGACCGCCGAATATTCCGCGTCGCGGTCGCCGCCCTCCAGGATCGCGGCGAGGCCGAGGCTCAGCGCCACGACCACGTCGAATATCTGGCCGCGCCACGAGAGCGGCGGCAGCGTGCCGGACGGACGCAGCAGCAGCCCGAGCCCGGCCCGCAGCCGACCGGTCAGCGCCACGTTCATCACCAGGCCATTCTCGCCAACGTCCCCGGGCCGCGACATCGGCCGAGCCGACCACCCGGCTACCTCGCTCGACTACGTCGCAGGGATGACGCCCGCCCGCCTCATCCCTACCTGGTACCGAATCTGCCTCTGACGAGCGACGCGCACGCTCCCGGACCGCCTCTAGCTTCGGCCGGCCAGCTGTGTGCACGAATGCGAAGGAGATCCACCATGACCGTGCCGTTGATCGAGCTGACTGCGGTGAGCCGCAGGTACGACGAGGGGCCGCCCGCACTGGACGACGTGTCCCTGAGGATCAGCGCCGGAGAGGCGGTCGCCATTCTCGGGCCGTCCGGCAGCGGCAAGTCCACCCTGCTGAACCTGGTCGCCGGACTGGACCGACCGAGCAGCGGCACGGTGACCGTGGATGGTGTCCGCGTCGACGAGTTGGGGGAAGCCAGGTCCGCACGCTACCGCCGGGCAAAGGTCGGCTTGGTGTTCCAGTTCTTCAATCTCCTGGACGACCTGACCGTCGCCGACAACGTCATGTTGCCGGCGCAGCTGGCCGGGATGGCTCGTGGCGCCGCGCAGCGCCGCGCGGCGGAACTGCTCGACGCGCTCGGCATCGGCCGGCATGCCACCGCCTACCCGGGCCGGCTGTCCGGGGGTGAGCGGCAGCGCGTCGCGGTGGCCAGGGCCCTGATGAACCGACCGGCGCTGCTGCTGGCCGACGAACCCACCGGTGCGCTGGACACCGCCTCCGGCGAGGAGGTCCAGCAACTCCTCAACGACCTGCATGCCGACGGCCAGACCATCGTCCTGGTCACCCACGACCTGGCCCTGGCGAGGTCGTGTGCGACCCGAACCGTCCAGCTCGTCGACGGCCGGGTAGCCGCCGACACCGCCGCAGAGCCGGTCCGATGAGCGCGCTGGGCGGGGTGGTCCGCTCCGGCGTGGGGCGTCGTCGGGTGCAGACGGTCGTGATCGGGCTGGTCGTGATGATCGCGGTATCGGCAGCCGTGCTGGGCGGATCGCTGATGGTGGCTTCCAGGGCACCGTTCGACCGGGCCTTTGCCCAGCAGCGCGGCGCGCACCTGACCGCACAGTTCGATGCGACCAAGACCACGGTCGCGCAGCTGTCGGCGTCGATGCACGCCACCGGCGTCACCGCGGCCGCCGGCCCGTTCCCGACCGCGTCGATCACCCCGGCCGCCGCCCGAAATCGAGCTACGCAATCGATCACGGTGGTCGGGCGGGCCGATCCGGGTGGACCGGTCGACGCCGTCACCCCGAACGAGGGGCGTTGGGTGGCCGGCCTCGGCGAGATCGTGCTGCACACCGACAGCCGACTTCCGAAAAGTCTCCAGCCGAAGGTCGGCGACGTGCTGCGGCTGCCCGATCTTGCCGGAAGTCCCACCCTGACCGTGGTCGGTGTGGCCCGGTCGGTAAGCGAAACCGCCGGCGGCTGGGTGACCCCCGAACAGATCACGGCGCTGACGGCTCCGGCACCGGGCGGCGGCTACCAGATCCTCTACCGCTTCGCCAAGAGCGCCACCACCGCGCAGGTCGACGCCGGCCGCGCCGCGGTGGAGGCGGACGTTCCGGCGGGGGCGTTGACCGGCGCGCGGTCCTGGCTCACCACCAGGACCAACAGCGCCGGGAACACCGTGCTGCTGGTGCCGTTCCTGATCGCGTTCGGCGTGCTGGGCGTGCTCATGGCGATCCTCATCATCGGCAACGTCATCACCGGCGCGGTCAGCACCGGCACACACCGGATCGGCATCCTCAAGGCCCTCGGGTTCACCCCCGGCCAGGTCGTCCGGGCCTACATGGTCCAGGCGCTGATCCCCGCCGCGACCGGCGCCGCCCTCGGGGTCGTCCTCGGCAACGTCCTGATCCTCCCGATCCTGGCGCAGACCAACGAGGTCTACGGCACGGCAGACTCCGGCGTCGCCCCGTCGGTCAACATCGCGGTGCTCGCCGGGGCGCTGCTTCTGGTCGCACTGACCGCGTGGGCGGCGGCGTCCCGGGCCGGCAGGCTCCGCACCGTCGACGTGCTCGCGGTCGGCCGCACCCCGAGCCCCGGCCGTGGCCAGTGGGCGGCCCGGCTGGCCGCACGACTTCCGCTGCCCCGACCGGTGACCCTGGGCCTGGCCCACCCGTTCGCCCGCACCCTGAGGTCAGCCACGATCATCGCGGCGATCGCGTTCGGCGCCGCCGCCGCGACCTTCGCCGTCGGACTGGGCACCTCCCTGACCAAGGTCCAGGCCTCGGAGAACAATGCCGACGTCGTCGTCCAACCGGGCCGACCCGTGAACGGACCACCGCCCGAAGGCGGTCCCAGGGGCACCTCGGGCCCTCCGCAGGCGCCGGATCCCGTGGCCGTCGCCAAGGCGATCACCGCACAGGCCGGAACCAGCGGATACAGCGGCATCGCCGAGACGCAGGTGACCGCCGCCGGACTTCCCGACGCCCTCGACATCCTCGCGCTCAGCGGCGACAACTCGTCCCACGGCTACGAGATGATCGCCGGCAGCTGGTTCGGCCAACCCAACGAGATCGTCGTGGCCAAGCCGTTCCTGACCGCCACCCAGACCGAGGTCGGCGACACGATCGTGCTGGTCAGCAACGGCACACAACTCACCGTCCGCATCGTCGGCGAGGTCTTCAACATCCAGTCCAGGGGCATGGAGATCCTGACCGCCGCCGCGACGCTCACGCCCGCCGAACCGGAGTTGCGGGCCATGACCTACGACATCACCCTCAAACCCGGTACCGACCCGGTCGCCTACGTCGAAGCCTTGGACACCGCCCTGGCGTCGGCGGGGGCCACCGCGAGGATCGCCGAGGACGAGGCCAGCGAACTTCTTCTCGTCATCAACACGCTGACCACCCTCCTCACCCTGATGCTGATCACCGTCGCCGCGCTGGGCGTGCTCAACATGGTCGTTCTGGAGACCCGTGAACGCGTTCACGACCTCGGCGTACACAAGGCCCTGGGCATGACCCCACGGCAGACCATCGCGATGGTCATCGCCTCGGTCGTCGTCACCGGCCTGATCGGTGGCGCGATCGGCGCGCCCGTCGGCGTGATGCTGCAGAGGGTGATCGTCGGCGAGATGGGACGGGTCACCGGCTTCGACCTGCCCGCCTCGGTCATCAACATCTACCACCCCGCCGAACTGGTGCTGTTCGGCCTCGGCGGCCTCCTCATCGCCGTACTGGGTGCGCTCCTACCCGCCGGCTGGGCCGCTCGGACCCGCACCGCCACCGCACTACGGACCGAATAGCACGCCTGTCCCGGACGGGCGGGGGTATGCCGGGTGTCGTTCGCGAGGCAGCCGCGGACGACAGCCGGCGACCCACCGCCTCCCGGTGGCGCAACGTTCAGCCACTCCCCCGGTTCACCCGCCTACCGGACTCACCCCTTGATCCCCGAGGTGGCTATCCCCTCGGTGAAGTACCGCTGCCCGACCAGGTACGCCATGAAGATCGGCACGAACGCGATGACCGAGCCGGCGAGGAGCATGTTCAGCGGCACGTTCTCCTGTTGCAGCGAGGCGATGCCGGTGGTCAGGGTACGCATGTCGGTGCTCTGCCCGACGATGAGCGGCCAGAGGAAGTCGTTCCAGTGCCACAGGAACACGAAGACCCCGAGGGTGGCCAGGATCGGCTTGATCAGCGGCAGCACGATCGACACGTACACCCGCCATTCCGAGCAGCCGTCGAGCCGGGCCGCCTCGAACAGCGAGTCGGGCAGCGACGCGATGAACTGGCGCATCAGGAACACCGCCTGCGCGTTGGCCAGGGTCGGCAGGATCAGGCCCCAGTAGGTGTCCACGCCGCCCAGCTCGGAGATGATGATGAACGTCGGGATCATGGTGACGTGGTACGGCACCATCAGCATCGCCAGGAACGACCAGAACATCGTCTCCTTGCCCGGAAAGCGTTTCTTGGCGAACGCGTATCCGGCCAGCGACGACAGCAGCAGCACTCCGACCACGGAGACCACCGAGTAGACCAGGGTGTTCCCGACCCAGCGCAGCACGCTCTTGGCCCCGAACACCGAGTCGTACGCCTCGGCGGAGAACGGCCACGGCAGCAGGCTGTCGGGGAAGGTGACCGGGCCGGTCGGCTTGAACGACAGCACCACCATCGCGTAGAAGGGGAAGAGCGTGACCGCCGCACCGGCCACCAGCAGGACGGCACGGAGAATCTGCCAGGAGCGGCTGGCCCGGTCA
>NZ_JADPUN010000297.1 GCF_015690345.1 Plantactinospora alkalitolerans
GGACTCCGTCCTCGCCTCGCTGCGCTCCTTCGTCCGGGGCACCGTGGGCGCGCTCGCCGCGTACCAGCTGCCCGCCCCCGCCGGCACCGATCCGGAGGTGGCGAAGGCGCTCTCCCAGCAGGCGGCACCGATGCTGTATCCCTCGATCAGCACGAAATGGCGGCAGTCGTGACCTCCACCTCCGAACCCGTGGACACCTTCGAACCAGTGGACCGGACGGTCGACCGGCGGGCGTTCCTGGCCCGCGCCGCCGCGCTCGCCGCCGCCGGCACCGTCGGTACCGCCATCGCACTTCCGGGCCCGGCCGGTGCACACGGTCCCGTCACCATCAGCCCCGCCAGCCCCATCGGCCCCGGTAGCCCTGGCGGGCACGGCGGCACCGTCAGCCACGGCGGGCACGGCGACCCCGGAAGGCCGAACCGGGCCCTGGACCGGCCCGAGGCGTACCGCCGGCCCCGGCCCGAGGCGCTGGCCGACCCGACCGAGTTGACCATCGCCGAGGCCGCCTGGCTGATCCGCGCCGGCAAGCTCAGCCCGGAACAGCTCGTCGAGGCGTACCTGGCCCGGATCGGCAGTTACGACGGGACGTACCAGGCGTTCAACCTGGTGCTGGCCGACGCGGCGCTCGCCACGGCCCGGGCCGCCACCCGCCGGACGCACACCGGCGCCCTGCACGGCATCCCGCTGGCGATCAAGGACAACTACTACACGGCGGGCGTCCCGACCACCGCCAACTCGTACCTGTTCCAGGACTTCGTCCCGCCGTTCGACGCGACGGCGGTGGCCCGGCTCAGGGCCGGCGGCGCGATCGTGCTCGGCAAGACCCAGATGGGTCCATTGGCGACCACCCGGGCCACCACCCCGGCCGGCGTGATCACCACGGTCAACGCCTGGACCCCGACCAACCCCGGCACCGATCCGGGCGGCTCGTCGACCGGCACCGCCACCGCGGTCGCCGGCCGGATGGCCACCGCCGGTACCGGTACCCAGACCGGCGGCTCGATCACCGCGCCGTCCAACGCGCAGAACCTGACCGGGATCAAGCCGACCATGGGCCGGGTCTCGTTGAACGGGATCATCCCGCTCAGCTACACCCGGGACCACCCCGGACCGCTGGCCCGGGACGCCAGGGACGCCGCGATCATGCTGACCGCGATGGCCGGCGAGGATCCCGCAGACCCGCGCAGCCAGGGCCTGCCCGCCGTGCCCCGACTGATCGAGGCGGCCACACCGGTGTACGCCGGCAAGCGGGTCAGGCTGCGCTGGGGAACCCGGATCGGCGTACTGCCCGGGTACGCCACCGGCACCTCGGCGACCGCGCTGGCCCGGCAGGCGTTCCTGGCCGAGCTGGCCGCGATCTCCGGCGCCACACTCGTCGACGTACCGCTGCCGGACGAGTGGGACCTGCTCGGCGGGAACACCTTCAACAACATCCGGCTGCCGGAACGCAGCGAGCCGTTCATGCCGTACCTCCGGACCGACCTGCGCGGCTTCGGGGTCGCGGTGACGAGCTGGTTGCAGGGCGCGCTGCTCGGCGGCAACGAGTTCCTCACCGGGCAGCGGGCCAAGCTGCTGTTCCTGGAGCGGGTGCTCGACCAGCTCTTCGACGCCTGCGACGTGGTGGTGCAGACGAGTCCGGTGCCGTTCGACATCCTCGGCCTGCCGGAGATCGCCTTCCCGATCGGGTTCAGCACCGCGGGCGTACCGATCGGCACGATCCTCGGCGGCCTGCCGTACGCCGAGGACCGGCTGTTGTCGGTGGTGGCCGCGTACCAGGAGGTCACCGACTGGCACTGGCGCCGCCCGGC
The DNA here is from genome assembly GCF_015690345.1 of Plantactinospora alkalitolerans. Lineage (GTDB taxonomy): Bacteria > Actinomycetota > Actinomycetes > Mycobacteriales > Micromonosporaceae > Plantactinospora > Plantactinospora alkalitolerans. Next base: position 1,809 of record NZ_JADPUN010000297.1, read on the forward strand.
GGACCCGCCGGCTCCGGCGGCCGGCGCCCGGTCCGCACGCGGCACCGTCGCGGCGGCCGAACCGGACGAGTCCCGGGGCCGGCTCACCGCCGACCAGGTGGCCGAACTGACCCAGTAGGCGCGCGGCGGAGGGGTTTCCGGGAACTCGTCGAGCCACCGGGAACCCCTCGTCGGGCAACGACCACAGCACCAGCCTTCGGGGCCGCTCGCCGAACGGCCCACGCCGCGCCTGTCGATCGCCACCTCGCCGACCGGCCCACGCCTGCGGCGGGCCGGGCGAAAGTCGACTCTGCTCCGTGACACGATGCGGCGGGCCGGGATACCGTCCACCGCGATGGACCTCATCCCCACCCCGCCCTCGACCCGCCCGCCGCAGGTCGGCCAGGCAGCCGGGTTGTTCGTGGCCGCCGGCCTCCTCACCGTCGCGGACCGGTTCGTGACCGGCCCGGTCGGCGGTGCGCGGTGGTGGCAGTTGGCGCTGCTGTCGATGGCCACGCTGGGCCTCTTCTACCTCCTGCCGGCCTGGCTGATCTGGCGCCTTCCACGCTTCGGGTCGTTCGGGCGTTACCTGGTGCTCCGGGTCGCGATCGGCGTCACGGTCATCATGGTGCTGACCGATGTGCTGCTGACGATGCTGGCTGTGCTGCTCAGCACGCCCGGCGAGGACGATCCGTGGAATCCGCTGTCGGTCGGAGACTCGCTCTGCCTGATCGCGGCGATGCTCCTGCTACGTCGCCCGGCGACGAAGCAGTTCCTGGCCTCGGCCCGGAACACCCCCGGCTGATCGGTGCGACGGTAGCCCGGACCCTCGCCGGGCACCACTACGCGAATTGACAAACGCCACCGCGCGCTTACGCACCACTGACGAAGACGCACACCGTACGGTGCCGAGAAACTGTCGGCCATGTGGAGGAAACGTCTATGTGGCATCGCGGCTCCGGCCGTCGCACTCGCGATGCTACTGACCGGGCCGGCACAACCGGCCCAGGCCAACGCCGACGGCATCAGTGATTCCATCGTGGACGCCGCCCTGATCGGTTGGAACATCTACCGGTCCGGCAGCGCGACCCCGGAACAGATCGTCGAATTCGTCCGGATCGTAACCGGAGCGCTCGGCGATCTGGAGAACGAGGTGAAGGATCACATCGACGGCCTCGAGGCGAGAGAGGTGCTCTCGCACGCCAGCAGGGCCCGCAAGGACATGCTCAACTACGAGTACATCCGGGACAACGAGATCACCGTCGAAGTGTTCGCCATGCAGGTCGGCCAATACGCGGAGAACGCGAACTACAAGTACGGGGCGGTCGGGCGGAAGGCCAAGGACCAGATCGGCCTCGGCGCGCAGGTGCTCTATCCGATCCTGCTGGCCGTACGCACCGACATCGGCTGGACCAACGGGCTCGACGAGGACGACCTCGCGTACCGCCAGCTCAACCAGCGGATCGTGGCGGACCTTGAGCCGAGGTGCACCCGGATCAGCGACCCCGAGCCCATCCCCGGGCGGATCTACGTCCGGCACGAGTGCGAGGCGGCCAACGGCGAGAAGGCCGTGGCCGTCGACCACAAGGTCGGCGACACCTGGCACAGCGGGCCGGTCAACCTGGACAACCTCAAGCTCGAAGCCGCCAGGAACTCCAGTTGGTCGGCGGCCAGACGCATCCTCGCCGGACAGGGACAGTAGGAGGGCAACATGAGGAAACGACTGCGCAACACCCTGGTAGCCGCCACCCTGGCCGTCGCGGTCACCGTCACCGCGGTACCCGCCACACCGGCCCAGGCGGCACCGCGCGCCGACGGGATGCAGGCGATGGCGTTCGACTGGGTCAGCCTCGTGGTCGCGGTCGCCGGGCACCTGCTCTCCGGCGGCGGCTCCGAGGACGCCGCGCTGAAGGCGGCCGTCCAGCAGATCGTCGCCGCCGTCGAGGCCGCGAAGAACGACATCATCGCGCACACCGACGCGATCGCGGCGGCCGACGTACAGGCCTGCGCCCGGCAGCACACCATCGAGTTCGCCGACATCGAGAACATGTCGAACACGGTGCGGCAGATCTGGGCGCAGAACGCGACGGGCTGCGCGACGCTGGCGACGGCGTACGTCAACGCCGTCCAGACCCCACAGGCGGTCGACAACATCGGCCACGTACTGCCCTCGCTGTTCGCGATCGTGATCGCCGCCCGTGGTCGCGCCGGCCTTCCCAACGGCATCAACCTGGTCATCCAGGACCAGATCCGCAGCTACGAGGCGGTCGTCGCCAAGCTCACCCCGACGAACTGCGTGAAGAAGGGGAACAAGGAACCGGGTTACCCGCGCGAGAAGTGGTGGGAGTGCACCGCCTACAACGGCGACTGGGGCCAGTCCGGGTGGGTCACCGCCCCGGCCGAACCCGTCCGCGCCCAGGCGGAGAACGCCGCCACCCGTAACACCAGCCGTCCCGAAGCCCTGTCCGGCCTACCCCGACTCCGCGCGCTGGGAGTCTGACCGGTTCGGTTTCTCGTCGCCGCGTGGTGCCGACCGGTACCACGCGGCGGCACTGTCGCACACATACACGGCAACGGAATCCATCCTTGACGATCATGGATATGGGTCCTACCTTCGCCCGGGGTGCACCGTGCCGACGGACGGGGTAACGGGATGCGAGCGCGTGCCTGGGCGGCGACGGTGGTGGCCGTCGTACTGGTCACCGGCGGCGGGTGTGGGGCGGAGCCGGCGGAGCCGCCGACCGGAACCAGCGGCGACGAGGGGGCCATCTACCTGGACCGGTCGTACTCGCCACGGGAACGGGCGGTCGACCTGGTCTCCCGGATGACCCTGACGGAGAAGGCCGCACAGATGGTCAGCAGCCAGTCGGCGGCACTGCCCCGGCTCGGCATCCCGGCGTACGGCTGGTGGAACGAGGCCGCGCACGGCGTCGCCCGGGAGGGCATCCTGCCCGACGCCAACCCGCCCACCCTGACCAACACCACCTCCTATCCGGTCGACCTCTCGCTCGGCGCGACCTGGAATCCCGAGCTGGTCCACCGGGAGGCGACGCAGATCTCCGACGAGGCCCGCGAGGTCGTCCGGGACAACCGGCTCGACCTGAACTTCTACTCCCCCACCGTCAACCTCGCCCGCGATCCCCGCTGGGGCCGGGGCGACGAGGCGTTCAGCGAGGACCCGCTGCTCACCGCCGCGCTGGCGGCCCAGTTCGTGAACGGGATGGAGGGCAAGAACCAGGCCGGACGGCTGCTGCCGGAGAGTGGCGGCTACCTGAAGACCAGCACCACCCTCAAGCACTACGCCGCGAACAACAGCGAGTTCGACAGGCTCACCGGCTCGGCGAACATGGACGACCGGACCCTGCGGGAGTACTACACCGCACAGTTCCGCGAGGTGGTCCGGCGCAGCTCACCGGCCGCCATCATGACCTCGTACAACCGGGTCAACGGGGTACCCGCCTCGGCCAGTGGTTACCTGATGGACGAACTCGCCCGGCAGACGTTCGGCTTCGCCGGCTTCTTCACCTCGGACTGCGACTCGATCCGGGAGATCGAACACGGCCACCACTGGCAGCCGCCCGGCCAGCCGGAGCCGCTGGACCACGTCGAACGGCACGCCTGGGCCAACGCGGCCGGCGAGGACCTGAACTGCCAGCAGGGCCTCCACGACCAGTGGAGCTACGCCAACACGATCCCCGACGCGGTCGCCCGGGGCATCACGACCCCGAACGGCAGGTACACCGAGGAGCACGTCGACGCCGCACTCGTCCGGCTGCTGACCACGCGGATCCGGCTCGGCGAGTTCGACCCCGCCGAGAACGTGCCGTGGGTGACGGCGGCCCGGAGCCGGGTCGCGCCCGGCAGCTGGACGAATTCGGCCGCCAACCGCGCGGGAACCCAGACCAGGGATCGGCTCGCCCTGGCCCGCGAGGTCGGCGCGGAGAGCATCGTGCTGTTGAAGAACGAGGTCACCCGGAACAGGCACGGTGACCGGAGCGGGCGCGGTGGCCGGAACGCATCGCCGCCGCTGCTGCCGCTGCGGGTTCCGGCCACCGGGGCGTACCGGGTCGTGGTGATCGGGCACTACGCCAACCCGCCGAGCATGTACCTCGGCGGCTACTCCAGCATCCAGGCCGGCGCCGGGCAGGCCAACGAGGTCAACGGCTACGCCGGGGTCCGGGCGGCGATCCAGGCGATCAACCCCGGCGCCGCCGTCGACCACCTGCCCGGCGTCACCCCGGGCACGCTGGCCGAGGTCGACCCGGCGTCGGTGGCCGCCGCCTCCTCCTACGACGCGGTCATCGTGTACGCCGGCACCGACGACCGACACTCCCGCGAAGAGGTGGACCGCGACTCGCTGGCCCTGCCCGGCGCACAGGCGTCCCTGATCAGCCAGGTCGCGGCCCGGAACCCGAACACCGTCGTCTACCTGGAGACCGCCGGACAGGTCGACGTCGCCGACTTCGAGGCCGCCGTGCCGGCGCTGCTCTGGAGTTCGTACAACGGGCAACGCAAGGGCGAGGCACTGGCCGATGTGCTGCTCGGGGCGCGTAATCCCAGCGGGCGGCTGCCGTTCACCTGGTACCGGGACGCCGGTCAGCTTCCGCCGATCGACGACTACGGCATCCGGGGCGACGCGTCCCGCCCCGGCCGGACGTACATGTACTTCGACGGCGACGTCTCGTACCCGTTCGGACACGGCCTCGGCTACACCGGCTTCGCGTACTCCCGGCCGGTGGTCGACCGGCAGCAGGTCGACGCCAACGGCAGCGTCCGGGTCAGCGTCGACGTCACCAACACCGGATCGGTCGCCGGGTCCGAGGTGGTCCAGCTCTACGCGGGTACGCCCACCGCGCCGGCCGCCCGGCAGCGCCCCGACAAGCGGTTGGCCGGCTTCCAGAAGATCTCGCTGCGGCCGAAGCAGACGAGGCGGGTCGCCTTCACCGTCGAGCTTCCCGACCTCGCCTTCTTCGACGACCAACTCGGCCGGTACGTCGTCGACCAGGGTCCGTACCTCCTCCAGGTCGGCAGGTCCAGCGCGGACGCCGACCCTCGGCGGCAGGCCAGGGTTCTCGTCGGTGGCAGCCTGCGGCCGGAGCTGTCGGTCGTCACCGCGACCGCGCCGACGCTGTACCCGCCGAACACGGTCGTGTCGCCGAGGCTCACGGTCGCGATGAGCGACGACACCCGGTACGGCTACCGCGCCGAGGGCGCCAGCATCCCGCTGCCGGCCGGCAGCACCGTCAAGTACCACAGCAACCGGCCCGGGGTGGTGTCGGTGGACCCGGCCGGGATCATCCGCACCGGCTCGCGCGGCGTCGCCACCGTCACCGCCACGGTGAGCTACCAGGGCGTCAGCCAATCGACCGAGTTCTCGCTCGGGGTCCGCTGATCCGGGGCAGGGTCGGCACGGCGGAGCCGAAGACGTTGTCCGGGTCGTACCGGCGCTTCGCGGCCAGCAGCCGGGGATAGTTCGGGCCGTAGGCGAGCCGGATCCGCTCGGGTTCGTCCGGCGCGAGCAGGTTCGGATACCCGCCGGGCAACGCGAACGGGGCGAGCCGGGCCGAGCAGCGGTCCGCCCAGTGCCGGTGCGCCGCGACCGGCTCGCCCGGCGGCCAGACCGCGATGACCTCCACCAGCAGATGGTCGTGGCGCAGCCCGAACGCGGTCTCGGTCCGGCCGACCCGGGTCGCCGCGCCGTGGAAATGGTGTACGGCCAGCGCCGAGTACGGCGAACTGGCCTCCGTCGCCGCGTCGAGCAGTACCTCGACGGCCGGTTCGGACAGGTCCGCCAACCACCGGGTACGGAGCAGATACTGGTTGCCGGGCAGCATTCCGCCGTCGAACATCCCGAGCGCGTCGCCGTACGGCATCGGCCCGACCTGGGCCGTGACCGGCCGACCGAAGGCCACCAGCCGGGCAACCGCCCGCTCCCCCGCGCCGAGGTCCCGGCCGCTCCAGCTCGGCGCGAGGAACAGCACCGGCTGTCCCTGCGGACCGGGTAGGAAGCCGGCCATCACGGTCAGCTCGTCGGGGCAGCGGGGCAGGAAATTCCGGTAGCTGGCCAGCACGCTCCGGGCCTGCTCGACCGGAAACAGGATCATCCCGGCCAGCACGGTGCGCAACGGGTGCAGCCGGTACCGCAGACTGGTGACGACGCCGAAGTTGCCGCCACCGCCCCGCAGTGCCCAGTACAGTTCCGCGTCGTCGTCGGGGCTCGCCGTGACCTGCTGCCCGTCGGCGAGTACCAGTTCGGCGCCGAGCAGGTTGTCCAGGGCGAGCCCGTACCGGCCACAGAGCGGGCCGTATCCGCCGGCCATGGTGAGACCGGCCATCCCGACCGCCCGGACCACGCCGGTCGCGGTCACCAGCCCGTACGGCTGGGCGGCGGCCAGCAGGTCTGCTGCGGTCGCCCCGCCCGCCACGATCGCGGTCGCGCTGTCCCGGGCGACGGTCACCTGGTTCATCCCGGTCAGGTCGAGGGCCAGTCCACCGGGACGCAACGCCCGACCGGCCCAGTCGTGCCCACCGGCGCGTACCGAGAGCGGCACACCGCAGTCCCGGGCGGTACGGACGACCGTGCGTACGTCGTCGGCGTCGAGGCAGCGGGCGATCACCGCCGGTCGGGTGGTGACGGCGGCGTTCCAGAGCCGGCGCGTCGACTCGTACCCCGGGTCGGAGGTCGTCACGAGCCGGTCCCCGAGAATCGGACGGAGCCGCCGGACGGCATTCCGTACGGCGCTGGGAAGGCTGCTGTGCGCGGCCATGGCGGCTCCCTGGACGACAGGTGCGGCCGACCGCGGGGCGATGGTCGTCGGGCCGGTGTCGCTTCGGCCGCTCGGTGCGGCGAACGTATCGTCGGCGCCGGCCGCGCGCGATCCTCGATCCGCCCCGGCCCGGTCGGAAAGGCGACCCCGAGCGCGCCGGAAAGCCGACCGTGCGGAGTTGCCGGGTTCGACCACTCCGATTAATGCCCGGAGTTAGCTTATATAAGTTGCTCCTGATACGCTGCCACCCGTTCCGCCCGGAAGACCAGGATGAACCTGCCAGGAAACCAGGACGAGGGAGTGATGGTGGACATCGTCGACGAGATCAATGCGACCCACCGGGTGGTCGGCCGGACCGACACCCCGGCCGGCGAGGCCCGGACCGTCCTGCTGCGAAGGACCTACGACACCTCCGTCGAAGACCTCTGGGACGCCGTCACCAACCCCGAGCGGCTGCCCCGCTGGTTCCTGCCAGTCAGCGGCGACTTCCGGCTCGGCGGCCGGTACCAGACCGAGGGCAACGCCGGCGGCGAGATCATCGCCTGCGAGCCGCCCCGCCGGCTCAGAGTGACCTGGGTCTTCGGCCCGGCCGTCGAGGGCGGCTTCAGCGAGGTCGAGGTACGGCTGTCGCCCGGCAGCGGTCCCGACGACGAGAAGTCCACCGTCTTCGAACTCGAACACATCGCGATCAGCGACCCCGAGCGGTGGACCGAGTACGGCCCCGGCGCGGTCGGCGTCGGCTGGGACCTCGCCCTGCTCGCCCTCGGCCTGTACCTGGCCGGCGAGGGCATCGACGACCCCAGCGCGTGGGAGCAGTCGAAGGAGGCCCGGGAGTTCTCGACGCTCAGCAGCAACGCCTGGGGCGCGGCCTCGGTGGCCGGCGGCGAGTCCCCGGACGCGGTGGCGACGATGGTCGCGAACACGACGGCGTTCTACGCCCCGGACGTACCCGCCCCGGAACCGTCCGGCGACTGATCCCCGGCGCGACATCGGGCACCCACCCGCCGTGGCACTCCTGCTACCTTCCGGTACGGGGAGGCATGTCGATGCCTACGGAAGTGCGGGTGGATCCGGCGGTGCTCGAGGCGAAGGCCCGGGTCGCGGCCGATCTGCGAGATGGCCTGCACCGTGAGCTGACCGATGTGGAGCCGGAGACGACCCAGGCAGCTCGGGAGTTGACCGGCTGGCTGACGGGTCAGGCGCTCGGGAATCTCCTGCATTGGTGGCAGGACGACCTGACCAACCTCGGGCAGCGGCTCGATGCGATGCCCGAAGGACTGCGGTTGTGCGCCCGCGACTACCGCCACAGCGATCACGCCAGCGCGGACAACTTGAGGCGCTATGCCTCGTCGCCGACCCATTTCTCACCGCACCGACGGCAGATGTCACCCCAGCGGGGACTGTCCCAGTCGTGTTCGGTCGACACCCAGATCGTGTCGCCACAGTCCTCGCAGAGTTGCACGCAATCGCAGTTCGGCTTGTCGAACCGTGCGATCACGTCCGTCGAGGGCTCCCCGGAGGGCAGATCCTGCGCGTACACCCGGCGCGTCCGATGCTTGACCTCCGCCGCCGGATCGGCGACCTCGTCGGCCGACCGCAAGCGATGCTGGTGCAGACCGAGCCCGCAGCGGATGCGCCGCCCCAGCCCGCGGGCGCGCCCGGACGGTGTCACGTCCACCGCCGTTACCTCGCTCGCCGCCGTCTCCGACGCTCGCCAACCGGAGCCCATGGCAGTTCATCGATGCGCGTGTCGTTCGGACACCATACAAACCCCCACGCGGTTCACCATATGCACACTGTGTACATGTCATGTAACTGGCAGTAGCAAGGGATGCGACGAGGTCTCGCTTAGCGTCGAGAGAACCAGACGTTGCTAACATTTCGGGAGCGGTTATGTGGCGTAGATGTGTGGCAGTGATCGTGATGGCCGCGACAGTGACGACTGTCGGTCCAGCAATACCGGCGCATGCAAGTGGGCGTGGAGATCCAATTATTGGTGACTTCAACGCCGACGGCCGCCAGGACGAGGCAGTACTCGGATCCGTCACGCCGAACCTCTGCTCCACGGTCACCCGGTACGGCTCAGCGTCCGGCGTGTATCTGCCTCCGGTGGTGAACGTCTACCTCACCCCCGATGGTGGTGGCGCTCCAAACTGCCCTGACCTGGGCACCGCGGTCAACGTGGACGACGATCCGGCCGACGAGCTGTGGCTCGGCTGGTCCCAGGGCCCGCCGGCCAGCCTGACCTTCAACCGGCTGGTCCTGCAGCCACCAACCTTCACCCCTTCGGCGTACTTCACCTCAACGATCAACCGCCCGGTCTTCCTCGGCAAGGGCTCGTTCAGCCTCGATGGCCGGGAGAGCCCGTACGGCATAGGCCCCGGCGGCCTGCTCAGCTACATCATCGACGGATCTCGGGTGATACCCGGCCCGGTGGCGTTCTGCTCCGCCGACACCCCGACGGTCCAGATCGCCGACTGGAACGCCGACAACGTCGAAAGCGTCCTGCTCGCCTACACCAGAGGCTGCACGGACGGCGGCAACGGTGTGGTGGAGATCCGGCAGGACGGCACCACCCGCTATCTGGAACATGACGCTACTGGCCGTGCCGCCTGGGCCGCGCGGGTGGTCAACGCCGATGGCAACCGTTATCCCGACGCACGCACCATCAGGCGTGGCACCGGCGAGGTCAGCTACTTCATAAACACCGGCCCGGCAGGCGGCTTTCTCCTAACCAGAGCACCGGACGCGAACACCGACCAGATCTCCGTGGCCGGCGGCAAAGGTGTCGCGATCGACGTACTCGCCAACGACTTCGCCAGCCGCCACGCCGACATCGTCATCACCACCGCGCCCCGTTACGGCACCGTCCAGGTGCTCTCCGACCGGCGAGTCCTCTACCGCCCGGCACCCGGCCACGGCCAGACTGACCGGTTCACCTACCAATTGATCGAGGAGAACCGGCGAAGTTCGGCAACCGTCCACATCAGTCTCAGCCACCCATGAAGATGAATCCCACATCGTGAGCCGGCGTGTGTCCGCGGATATCGCCTACCTCGACACGAAGGACCGCTTCCTGGCCCGCGTCGACACCATCACCGACATCCTGAGCGGCGCCGAGCCCGGCGCCGCCAGGCATCACATCAGGACCAGGTAGTACGCGAAGAAGGCGATCGGCGAGGCGAGGAAGCAGATCAGGAAGCCGAGCCGGGCGTACCGGGCCGGACGGCCGACGATGATCCGGGGCTTGCCCCAGACGCTGAGCACGAAGTACCCGACGAAGAACAGCATCGTCGGCAGGCCGGCGCAGCTCCACGAGAAGACGGCGATGGCGTTCCGGTCACCACCGTTGAGCGTCTGCACCTCGGAGACGGTGAGCAGGATCCAGATGATGACCGCGAGGACGCCGGCACAGCCGAAGTAGACGGACATCGCCCGAGCCAGCGGCGACATCGAGGGCAGCAGCGGTGCCTGCTGCGCCATCGTCTCCGCCTGCACGATCATGACGTCGGCACCGTCGGCCGCCTGCCGGGCCAACTCCAGCTCGCGACGGGGATCGACCGGCCGTGCGGGCGGCATCGCCGCACCGGACACCTGACCCGGTCCGCCCGGCACC
>NZ_JADPUN010000298.1 GCF_015690345.1 Plantactinospora alkalitolerans
CCTGATCCCCCTGATTCCCCTGATTCCCAGGACCATCCCCCTGATTCCCAGGACCGAACAGGCGAGATCCGGGACCCTGGAGTCGGACCGTCGCGGCAACGACGGTCCGACTCCAGGGTCCCGGATCACCGGACAGCGGTCACCGGACAGCGGTCACCGGACAGCGGTCAGCGGTCGTGCGGGGGTTCTCAGTCCAGGGCCAGTCTGACTCCGACGGTCAGGACGAGTTGGCCGAGCGCCACCGGCACCAGCACCAGCCAGCAGAGCCGCTGCAACTGGTCCTCCCGCAGGCGCGGGTACGTCACCCGGAACCAGATGATCACGAACGAGACCAGGAACACCTTGATCAGGGTCCAGAGCCAGCCGAGGTACTCGTCGCCGAACGGGCCCTGCCAGCCACCGAGGAAGAGCACGGTGGTCAACGCGGCGATCACCACGATCCCGACGTACTCGGCGAGCAGGAAGAACGCGAACCGCAGGCCGGTGTACTCGGTCATGTAGCCGAAGACCAGCTCGGAATCGGCGATCGGCATGTCGAACGGGGGGCGGCGGATCTCGGCGAGCCCGGCGACGAAGAAGACGATCATCGCTGGTGCCTGCCAGAGCAGCCACCACGGCTCCCAGGCGGTGACGATGCCGGGCAGGCTCAACGTACCGGCGGCCATCGCCACGCTGGCCGCCGCGAGCACCAGCGGCAGTTCGTAGCCGAGCAGTTGCGCGGCGCCCCGGATCCCGCCGAGCAGGCTGTACTTGTTGGCCGAGGCCCAGGCCGACATCAGTACGGCGACGACCCCTATCCCGACCACCGCGAGCACGAAGAACAGCCCGATGTCCAGCGGCTGCCCGACCAGGTCGTTCGGGCCGAGCGGAATGACCAGCAGGGCGAGCAGGTACGGCACCAGCGCCACCACGGGAGCGAGCCGGAACACGGCCCGATCCGCCTCGCGGGGCGTGATGTCCTCCTTCTGCACGAACTTGATCCCGTCGGCGATGAGCTGGGCCCAGCCGTGGAACCCGCCCGCGTACATCGGGCCGAGCCGGCCCTGCATGTGCGCCATCACCTTGTGTTCGGCCTGTCCGACGACCAGCGGCAGCACCAGGAACGCCGCGACCACCCCGCCGATCCGGATCAGCAACTCCAGCCAGAGCGGCATCACGAACCTCCGCTGCCGTCGGTCGCGCCGGGCTGAACCGGCGGCGCCGGCTTCGCCTCCGGTTCCGCTTTCGGTTCCGGGCGTCCGGGTGGGCCGGCCGTGGGACGGCGCCGGGCGGGTCGCTCCGGTGGGCTCTCGGTTCCGGGTACGGCCGCCGCCGGGCCCCACTCGCCCGGAGCCGGTACGCCCGGCGGCCGCATCGCCTGCCGGCGCGTCGTACCGGCCTCGGACTCGCCGGGCTCCTTCGCGCCCGGCCAGGCCTTCGCGACCCGGGAGGCGAGGACGAACTCCTTGCGCAGCGGATGCCCCTCGAACTCTGGCGGCAGCAGCAGCGGGGCGAGGCCGGGGTGTCCCTCGAAGTCGATGCCGAACATCTCGTGGGTCTCCCGCTCGTGCCAGCCCGCCCCCGGGAACAGGTCCACCACGGACGGGATCGTGGCGGCGTCCCGGGGCACCCGGGTCCGGAGCAGTACGCCGTGCCGCTGCGTCGTCGACCAGAGGTGCACGACCACGTCGAATCCGTCCGCCAGCTCGTCGACAGCGGAGAGCCAGTCGAAGAAGTCGCAGGCCAGTTCGGCATCGTCCCGGGCGGCCCGGACGGTGTCCCGCCACCTGGCCGGCGGAACGTCCACGGTCGCCCGCGCGTACGCCTGGCCACCGGACTGGCCGACGGTCACCTGGCCGCCGGACTGGTCGACCGTCACCTGGCCGCCGGACTGGTCGACCGTCACCTGATCGACGGTCAGCGGCGTCTGGGCGCCCACGGCGGGCCCGGCGGGCGCCGGGTCCGGGGCCGCGGGTGTCTCCTCCTTCTCACCCGGCTGGGCGAGCAGGGCGGCCAACCGGTTACCGACCTGTTCCGGCGTCATGCCCGCGATCCTATGGCCATCCGGCCCGGACGTCGCCGGCCATCGACCGGCGGAGCCGGTCCGGATCGCCCCCGACCCCGGCCGGCGCCGCACAGATTGTCGTGCCGCAAAGCCTCGGTTCAGGCGTACCGGAGGGGTCGGCAGGGAAGAATGATTCAGGTGCGCGCGATAACCGTTACTCCGGGTAAACCCAACTCGTTACGACTGGTCGAGGACTTCCCCGAGCCGGATGCCGACGAGGGTGCGGTACTGGTCGAGGCGATCGCGGTCGGCGTCTGCGGGACCGATCACGAGATCATCAATGGCGAGTACGGCGAGGCCGCGCCCGGCTCGACCGACCTGGTACTCGGGCACGAGTCGCTCGGGCGGGTCGTCGACGACCCCACCGGGGCGCTGTCCCCGGGCGACCTGGTCGCCGGGATCGTGCGCTACCCCGACCCGGTGCCCTGCACCAACTGTGCCGTCGGCGAATGGGACATGTGTCGTAACGGCCAGTACACCGAGCACGGCATCAAGGGGTTGCAGGGCTTCGCCCGGGACCGGTGGCGGATTCCGCCGAAGTTCGCCGTACGGCTCGACCCGAAGCTGGCCGAGCTGGGCATGCTGCTCGAACCGACAAGCGTGGTGGCGAAGGCATGGGAGCACATCGAACGGATCGGTGGCCGCGCCAACTGGGAGCCGAAGACCGTACTGGTCGCCGGTGCCGGGCCGATCGGTCTGCTCGCCGCCCTGCTCGCCGCGCAGCGTGGCTTCGAGGTGCACGTGCTGAACCGCTCGGCCAACGGTGAGAAGCCGGCCCTGGTGGAAGCACTCGGCGCCCGGTTCCACACCGGTACCGTCCACGAACTGGGGCGCGAGTTCGACATCGTGCTGGAGTGCACCGGCGCTCCACCGGTGGTCCTCGACTCGATGTGTCAGGCGGCGCCGAACGGCATCGTCTGCCTGACCGGTGTCTCCTCCGGCGGCCGGACGATCGACTTCGACGCGGGCGCGCTCAACCGGGCGCTGGTGCTGGAGAACAACGTCGTCTTCGGCACCGTCAACGCCAACCGCCGACACTGGGAGTTGGCCGCCGAGGCGCTGGCCGCCGCCGATCCCGACTGGCTCAGCAGGATGATCACTCGACGGGTTCCGATCGACGAGTGGTCAAAGGCGTACAGCCCCGAGCCCGATGACATCAAGGTGGTCCTCGAATTCGAGCGGTGACCGCCGGGCCCGGCCGGGTCACCCACCGGCCGGTTGGAGCGCGTCGACCGTACCGGCCATCACCCGCAACAGTTCCTCGTCCTCGGTGACCTGACTGTCGCTCCAGCCGTTGTCCCGCGCGGTGTGCCGGCGGGGCCGGGCCTGCTCGGCCCGGAGCAACGGCAACGCGGCGCCGGCCGGCTGGCCGATCTCGGCCCAGATCGTCGCCACCGCCGTCCGGGTGTACGGGTTGCGGTCCCAGAGCCCGGTCAGCACCGGCAGGACGGCGTCGGCGTCCCCGGCGACCCGCCAGAGTGCCCGCGCGGCGCTCAGGTGCAGCCAACCGTGCGGATCCGGCTCCGCCAGCAGGGCGCCGAGCCGGGGAAGATGCCCGGCGGCGGCCGGCCCGATCTCGGCGATCTCGTCGGCCGCGGCCGTCGCGTCGTACCCGGTGGCGTCGAGGAACCGGCCGAGCACCGGCAGCACCGGCGCCGGATCTCCGGTGATCCGGTACAGCGCCGATACGGCGGCGAGCGCCAGGCGCCGTTCCGGAGCGTCCAGCAGCGGTCGCAGCACCGGTACGGCGTCCCGCGCGGCCGGGCCGAGCCGCCCGATGGGCCGGATCATGTACTCGTGCGTGGCCAGCGGCAGCAGTTCCGGCAGCGCCGCCGCGCCGGCAGCGCCGAAGCTGCACACCGCCCGCGCCAGGTCCTGGCGGCGGGTGGCGAGGTCGGCGGCCGTCTCGGAGAGGGTGCGCAGTTGGTGCCGGATCAGCGGCAGCAGTGCGACGGCGGTCGGACCGAGTGAACTCACCGCCGCGCCGACGTCCTTCGGCGGATCGTCGCGCGCCAACGCCCAGCGCAGGGGCGGCACCGCCCGTGGGTCGCCGAGCCGGGCGAGGGCGTTCAGCGTGTCGCCGATGGTGGGCGCGTGGCTCGGCCACACCGTGATCCAGGCGGGTGGGCCGGCGCCGTGGCGGTGCGACTCCTCGGGTGCCGCGCCGGCCACGTTCTCGGCGAGCACGTCGACCACGGGCCTGTTCAGCTCGCCGAGATGGACGAGCACCCGACTCGCTGCCCGGGAGAGCCGTGGATTCGGGTCCAGCAACTGCCGGCCGATCGCGGCGACCAGTTCCCGGTAGTCGCCCCGCCAGCCGCCGACGAGATTGCCGGCGGCCCGGACCGCGTCCAGCCGACATTCCCAGTCCGACGCGCGGAGCAGGGTGTCGAGGAGCTGGATCCGGTCCGGCACCCGGTCGCCGAGGGCCCGGCTCAGGTCGCCGACGACCGGTCCGAGCCGGGGGCTGTGCCGACCGGCGACATCGGCTTCCCGAAGCTCGCGTACGGCACCGCGCAGGGTGTCGGTGTGGAACCCGGCCGGCTCGGAAACCGGCCCGTCCGGCTGGTACGCGGCGCCGAGCAGGGCGAGGGCGCGCGGCACCAGATCGGTCGGCAACATCGCCGGCATCCCGCTGCTGACGGCGGTGAGCGCGGTGAGCCGCAGCGCCGGATCGACGTGATCGCCGCCGACGGACGGTTCGGCACGACCGCCCGCCCCGGAATCGGCCGAGCCGCCGACGAGGCCGACCAGCCACTCCGTCGCCGCACGCAACTCCGGCTCGTCCACGGTGGTCAGATGGCCGGCGGCGACCCGGCGGACGAGCGTACCGACCGTTTCGACCAGGGCGGTCCGGGCCTCGGGATCCGGCTCGACCGGCAGCCGCCGCCGGAGCGTGTCGAGCACCCGGGACGCCTCGGCCCGGCACACCAGCAGCGCCTCGGGCACGGCCCGTCGGACCTCCGGGTCCGGGTCGGTGAGCAGCCGCAGGAACACCGGATAACCGGCCGCGACCGCCGACTGGGCCCGCCGGTAGTTGGCCGCCCAGTCCTCCTCGTCCGCATCCGCGTCGGCCTTGTCCGCGTCGGCCTCGAGCGACCTGGTCAGCTCCGCCAGGTCGTCGACCTCGGCACAGCCGATGCTGGCGAGGAGCGTCACGATCGGGCCCCGGTCGGGTCCACCCGGCCGGGTGGCCGCCTCGAAGAGGTACGGGATACAGGCGAGCGTGCACTCGTAGACGTCGCCCTGGTGGTGCACCGCACCGTCCATCCCGTCGAGGGCCGTCTCCCGGATCGCGGGGTCGTCGCTGACCAGTCCCCGCAGCAGCTCGGGCACCTCGACGGCCGGCCCGTACGCGTGGTTCATCGACGCCCAGTCGATCTCGTCCAGTCCCGCGAACAACGTCGCCCCCGTCCCGCCGCCGCAGATCCGATCGCCGTTGCACCCCGACCGGTGCAGATCCGATCGGTGCACGTTCCGGCCGAAGCCTAGCGAGCGCGACCGACGGAAATGCTCCCCAGCGACCCCAGCGGCACCAGCGGCACCGGAACTGAACTCAGATCCCCGGCAGTTGGCCGTTGCGGAACAGGTCCACGAAGATCTGGTGGTCCTGCCGGGCCCGTGCCCCGTACGCGTGCGCGAACTCGACCAGGTGCGCCACGAAGCCGTCCTCGTCGGTCTCGACCGAGGCGACGATCGCCTCCTCGGTGGAGAAGTCGACCAGGTCGTGGCTCGACTCGTCGTCGGCCACCGAGTGCATCCGGGCCACCGCCCGACCGAGGTCACCGAGGACGCCGGCCAGTTCCTCCGGCTCGTTGACGTCGGACCAGTCCAGGTCGGCGGCGTACGGGGAGACCTCGGCGACGAGCTGGCCGTGCCCGTCCAGCTCGGTGAAGCCCAGCCACGGATCCGCGTGCGCCTGCAACGCCCGCTGCGACTCGGCCGTACGGTGGCCCTGGTGCCGGAAGTAGGCGCGGACGCCCTCGTCGTCGACGTACCGGGCCACCGCCGGCACCTGGGCGCGCTTCATGTAGATGACCACGTCGTTCTCCAGCGCCTGGGTGTGCCCCTCCAGCAGCAGGTTGTACGACGGCAGCCCGGCCGAGCCGATCCCGACGCCCTTGCGCAGCACCACGTCCTTGATCTGCGCGGCCACCGGCCGGACGTCGGCGGTCGTCGGCGGCAGGGTGTTCAGGTACCGCTCGAACGCCTCGATCACGGCGGCCCGGACCTCGCGGTCGACCTCGTACACCCCGTCGCCGAGGGAGAACCGCCGCTCGTACTGGTCGATGGTGGTCTGGGAGGCGAGCAGGTCGACCCGGGTGCTGAGCCGGGCCTGCTGGAGCACCCGGCGCAGTACACCGTCGGCGTTGTCCAGCATGATCGACCCGATCGCGTCGTCCCCGCCGCTGGCGATGGCCCGCAGCTCGGTCAGGTACGCCGTGGCGAACCGGGTGACCAGGTCGCCGATCGCGGTGTCGGAGAGCGCCTTGCCGTAGCCGAGCAGGGCGACGCTGGCCGCGAACCGCTTCAGGTCCCAGGAGAACGGCCCGACGTACGCCTCGTCGAAGTCGTTGACGTTGAAGACCAGTTGGCCGGAGCCGTTCATGTAGGTGCCGAAGTTCTCGGCGTGCAGGTCGCCGTGGATCCAGACCCGGCTGGTCCGGGCGTCGAGGAACCGGTCGTCGGCGAACTCGCCGGAGAGGTCGGCGTAGAAGACGGACGCGCTGCCCCGGTAGAAGGCGAACGGCGAGGCGGCCATCTTGCGGAACTTGCGCCGGAACGCGGCCGGATCGATGGTCATGGATTCGCCGAACTCGGCGATCAGGACGTCGACCAGCCATTCCGCTCGCCGCTCGGTGTTGTCGGTCATGATCCGCAGGTTAGACCCGCCGCACCACCAGCGGCTGTGGCCCGGCTAACCGACCGACCGTGTCGCGGCTGACCGGCCGGTCACGGCGCGGCTGACCAGCCGACCGTGTCGCGGCTGACCGGCCGGTCTCGGCGCGGCTAACCAGCCGGTCGGGGCGCGCAGCTGGCGGTCAGGTCCATCGCCACCGTGGTGGTGCCTCCGGCGGTCACCCCGACCGCCGTCGCGAGCGGCGGCACCGTCGGGGTGCCGTACCAGCAGGTGGTGGTCGGGTCGCGGTACTCGACGTACACCTCCTGGGTGCGGTGGCCGGGCAGGACGAATCCGCCGTCCGGCCGGAGGTACGCCGGCCCCGCCCCGGCGACGTCCCCGGTTCGGCGGTGGTACGTCCAGACGTACCCGGAACCGGCCGGACCGCCGTTCCGGGTGACCGTGCCGGCCAGCGTGCCCCCGGTGACGAGTCGGGCGGGCACGGTGGCGGTGCCGCCGGCGGGCACCCGGGCCAGGCTGGCGCTGAACCGGTCGGCCACGTCGCCGGACCACTGCCAGGCGTACCGGCTGCCCGGTGCCGGCACGAACTGCACCGGCCAGCGGTACGGGCCGAGGTCGTCGATGGTGTACCGGCCGTCCGCCGCCGAGCAGTGCCGACCGTGCCCCGGCCCCTGGTCCGGCCGGAAGGCGTACGGGTGGGCGCAGACGCCCGGCACCGGCGCCCCGGTCGTGGCGTCCGAGACGGTTCCGCTGACGGCGCCGGGCGGGTCCATCCGGATCGGTGCGATGGCGACCGTCGTACCCGTCCGGATCGCCACCCGGAGCGCGGCGCGTTGGTCCCCCGAGCCGCCGTTCGCGGTGACCCACTGGGCGCCGTACCGCCGGGCCGGCGGATCGTAGGGGTCGACGGCCTGGTACGCGTAGAGCTGGGCGGTGGTCGAGGTCGTCAACGGCCCGATCGCCAGCCGTCCGGTCTCGTCGGAGCAGTAGCCGCCCTGGCCGGTGGGCTGGCCACCCCACTTCGGCGCGACGAGCCGGACGCAGACCCGGTCCGCCGGTTCGCCGGTCGCCGCGTCCCGCACGGTGGTGGTCACCCCGGCGCCGGCCGCCAACTCCACGGCCAGCGGGGCGACCGCGCCCCGGACGACGTCGACGGGCACCGGCTGGTCGGGCGCGAAGTGCGAGGGTACGGCGTCGACGGCCACCGCCCAGCGGCCCGGCGGTACCTGCCCGAGACGGACCAGGCCGGCGGCACCGCAGGCGGCCACGGTCCGCAGCGGGGTGTCGATCCGGGCACACGGCCGGGGTACGCCCAGCCCGGTGACCGTGTCGGTCACCCGCACTTCGACCGTGCCGAGCGGCAGCCAGCGCTCGTCCAGCACCAGGGTCTGCCCGTCGGCAAGTGGGTACGCCGACGCGGCGGTCCGGTCCTGGCTGCCGGGCATCCACTGGTTGCCGTACACGTCATTGAAAAGCGCGGCCTGGTACCGCCCCGGCGGCAGGTTGGCGATCTCGTACCGGCCGTCCCCGCCCGGCGTCGTGTACGCCAACACCCGCCAGTCCCGGTCGGTGGCCCAGATGCTGACCGTGGCCTCGGCCGGCGCGCCGGAGTCGTCCACGATCCGGCCCCGGATGGTGCCGGAACCCCGCCCGACGGTGACGTCCCGCCGCACCAGGCTGGTCCCGGGGACCCAGACGGTTTCGGCGTTGAGGTGGTCGGGCGCGTCGGGCCACCAGTGCGTCCGGTAACCGGGCGCGGTCACCCGGACCCGGTAGCCGGTGTCGGTGGGAACGCCGCTGATGGCGTAGTGCCCCTGCGCGTCGGCGCAGAACCGGCCCTGCTCCTCGGTTTCGCTGCGCAGCAGGGTGAGGCAGGCCCCGGCGACCGGCTGGCCGGACTCGTCGCCGACCACTCCGATGTAGCCGGTGGAGGCCGCCGCAACGACCGAACCGACGGGTACGGCCACCGCCGGGCCGGCCGTCGTCGTCGCGACGATCGCCACAACTGCCCCAGCCGCCCCAATAACTCTGCGCAGTCTCATGAGTCGCGAGAGTAACCGCAGGACGGGTGTCGCAAGGACTCAATCGGTCAACCTGCCAATTCCGACCGGAGACACCACCGGGAACGCCGGGTCAGCGGTCTCCGGCGGGCGGCGCCACCGGGGCGGCGGTCAGCGACTCGACGCTGCGCCCGGACGGCGGACCGGCCCGGTCGGCCGGCGATTCCAGCGGGTCGGGCCGGGCGACGCCGCCGATTCCGGACTGCTCGGCGGCGATCTTCTCCTGGAGGCGGAGGATGCCGTGCAGCAGCGCCTCCGGGCGCGGCGGGCAGCCCGGAACGTAGACGTCGACGGGAATGATCTGATCGACGCCCTTGGTCACGGAGTACGAGTCCCAGTACGGCCCGCCGCAGTTCGAGCAGGCGCCGAACGAGATGACGTACTTCGGCTCGGGCATCTGGTCGTAGAGCCGCTTGATCGCCGGCGCCATCTTGTCGGTGACCGTTCCGGAGACCACCATCAGGTCGGCCTGGCGCGGCCCGTGCGCGAACGGGATCACGCCGAGCCGGATGAAGTCGTGCCGGCCCATGCTCGTCGCGATGAACTCGATCGCGCAGCAGGCCAGCCCGAAGTTGAAGACCCAGAGCGAGTAGCGCCGCCCCCAGTTGAGCACGAACCGGATCGGCTCGCCGAGCACCGCCGGTAGCTGCACGGCTGCCTCCTCTCCCGTCCTCCGCCCAACAGTGAACCACAGCACGGGTGGGTCGATCCGGCTCCCGATGGGATCATGGGCGGAGATGGGCAGGTGGTACAGGTGGCGGAAGTGACGCTCGTCGTGGCGGGCGCGGGGCTGCGCGGAACGGGCTATGCCCGACGGGCCCGGACGACCGGGGCGATCGTCGTCGGGGTCGCCGAACCCGATCCGGTACGTCGAACCCGGTTCGCCGCCGAGTTCGACCTGGCGCCGGAACGGGTCTTCGCGGACTGGCGGGACCTGGCCGAGGCGGGTCGGATCGCGGACGGCGTCGTTATCGCGACCCAGGACACCGAGCACGCGCGACCCGCGGTGCGGTTCGCGGGGCTCGGCTACCACATCCTGCTGGAGAAGCCGATGGCCACGACCGAGGCGGACTGTCTCCGGATCGTCGAGGCGGTGGAGCGGGCCGGGACCATGCTCGCCGTCTGTCACGTGATGCGCTACACGCCGTACACCCGCCGGATCCGGGAACTTGTCGCGGAGGGTCGGATCGGCGAGCCGATCAGCGTCCAGCACCTGGAGCCGGTCGGCTGGTGGCACTTCGCCCACTCGTACGTCCGGGGGAACTGGCGCCGGACCGACGACTCCGGCCCGATGCTGCTGACCAAGTCCTGTCACGACATCGACTGGATCATGCATGTGCTGGGTGAGGTTCCGGCCCGGGTCGCCTCGTTCGGCCGGCTGTCGCACTTCCGCCCGGAGAACCGGCCGGCCGGTGCCACCGACCGTTGCCTCGACTGCCCGGTGGAGCCGGACTGCGCCTACTCCGCGACCCGGCTCTACCTGTCCTGTCTGGGCGATCCGCGTCGGGAGGTCTGGCCGCTCGGCGCGGTGACGCACGATCCCACCGAGGCCGGCGTACGGGCCGCGCTGCGCACCGGGCCGTACGGGCGGTGCGTGTACGCCAGCGACAACGACGTGGTCGACCACCAGGTGGTGAACCTGGAGTTCGGGTCCGGTAGGACCGCCTCGTTCACCGTGACCGCCTTCACCCCGCACAGCGGGCGGCAGACCCGGATCTTCGGTACCCGTGGTGCGATCGAGGGTGACGGGCACCGGCTGACCGTCTCCGACTTCGTCACCGGACAGGTGTGGACGGTCGAGACCGGTGCCGATGATCAGGCGCACGGTCACGGCGGCGGTGACGACGCACTCGCCGACGCGTTCGTGACGGCGATCGCCACCGGCGACGAGTCGTTGTTGAGTTCCGACGCCCGGGAGAGCCTGGCGGGCCACCGCGTGGTGTGGGCCGCCGAGCGGGCCCGCCGCACCGGCACGGTGGTGACGCTCGCCGGCTGACCCGGCACCGACGGCACCGCGCTACGGCGTTGCCGGGAGCGCGTTACGGCGTTGCCGGGACCGCGTTACGGCGTTGCCGGGACCGCGTTACGGCGTTGCCGGCGGAAGCAGCGCCAGCATCTGGTTGATCTGCGCGGTCCGGGACAGGTCGATCCTCCGGGCCAGGTCGAGGGCACCCGGGTAGGCACCGGAGCGGGTTTCGACCCGGGCCATCTCGACGGCGTTGTGCTGGTGCGCGATCAGCAGGTTGAGGAAGGCGGTCTCGAACTCGGTGCCGGTGGTGCGGGCCAGCGCGGCGATCTCCTTCGGTCCGGTGGCCGGCAGCCCGCCGTGGTCGGCGTGCGCGTGCGCGTCCGGGTCCGCCGAGGTGGTCCGGCCCCAGCCGGTCAGCCAGTTCCGCATGGTCTCGCGCTCGGCGTCCTGGGTGACGTCGATCGCGGCGGCCAGGGTCTTCACCTCGGTCCGCCGGGCCCGGCTCTCCACCAGGCGTACCAGTTCCAGGCCCTGGCCGTGATGGGTCACCATCATCTGGAGGAACATCACGTCGGTCTCGTTGAAGGCTCCGGTCGCGTCGGCCGGGGCCGGTGCGGCGGAGCCGGTCGGTGCCGGCGCCGGACCGGCGGGCGCGGCGCCGGTTCCGTCCGGAGTGGACGCGCAGCCGCCGAGCAGCAGCAGGGTCGCGACGATCAGGGTACGGCGGTAGCCGGTCATGAGCCTCGTCTCCGGTACGCGGTGGACACCTGAGGTCGGATGCGGGTGGCGTACCTGTGGCGGATACGGACCCGCAGGGGGTACGGGTCCGTATCCGCGACGGGTACGCCCCGCCGAGCGCTGGGTCAGACCCCTCGGGCCGGGTCAGACACGTGGGACGGGGGTCAGACGCGTAGCCAGAGGGCCGGAACGTTCGGCGGCTCCCAACCGGCGATGGCGGTGTGCGCCTGCCGGCAGCGGTAGGTCGCCCCGCCGTAGGTCACCTGGCTGCCGACCTGGTACGACGTACCGGCCTGCCAGGTTCCGCCGACCGGTGGCGGTGCGGTGGTGGGCGGCGGCGTGGTCGGGTTCG
>NZ_JADPUN010000220.1 GCF_015690345.1 Plantactinospora alkalitolerans
GCGCCGACCGATCGTCGACCCGGCGACCGGGTACGGGCGCAGACCTCGGCCGGGCCGCGGACGCTGGTCGTCAGCGGCGTGCTGACCCCGGTTGCCGTCGCGGCCGGCGAGAACGCCCCGGCCGTCACGTACCTCACCGACCGGGCCGCCGCCGGACTGGCCGGCGACCGGATCACCGCCGTCGCGCTCCGGGCCGCCAGCGGGGTTTCCGCCGGCACGCTGGCCGCCCGGGTCCGCGCCGTCGCGCCGGGGTCGCGGGTGCTGACCGGCGACGACCGGCGCGAGGCCGAGCCGGATCCCGACGGCGACGAGCTGGCGATCGCGGCGTCGCTGCTGGGCACCACCGCCGGGGTGGCCACCTTCGTGTCGATCTTCGTAGTCGCCGGTACCTTCTCGTTCGCGGTCGCCCAGCGCCGCCGGGAGTTCGCCCTGTTGCGCACGACCGGTGCGACCCCGCGGCAGATCCGCCGGCTGGTGCTCGGTGAGGCGGTCCTGGTCGGCCTGTTGGCCGGCGTTTCCGGCAGCGCGCTGAGCCTGGTCGCCGCGCCGCCGTACGCACACTGGCTGGCCCGGTCGGGGTTCGCGCCGGAGCATTTCACCGCCCGGTTCATCCTCTGGCCGCTGCTCGCCGCGTCCGGGGTCGGTCTGCTGGTCGCGCTGGTCGGCGCCGGGGTGGCCGCCCGACGGGCGGCCCGGGTGCGCCCGGTGGAGGCCCTTCGCGAGGCGTCGGTCGACAACCGGGTCATGGGTTGGGGCCGGTGGCTGTTCGGGCTGCTCTTCCTCGGCGGAGCGGCGGTGCTGCTGGCGGTGCTGCCGAACATCGGGGTCGCCGACGGCCTGGCGCTGGTCATGGTCGTGTCCCAGTTCGCCCTGACCGCCGCCGCGCTGCTCGCGCCGGTCCTGCTCCGGGTGCTCGTCCACCTGCTCGGCGCTCCGCTGCGCGGACAGCTCGGCACGATCGCCCGGTCCAGCGCGCTGCGCTCGCTGCGCCGGACCTCCGCCACCGCCGCGCCGATCCTGGTCACCGTCGGCCTGGCGGCCACCACGTTGGCGCTGACCGCGACGTTGTGGGAGAGCGAGCAGCGGTCCGCCCGGGAGCGGATCACCGCCACCGCCGTGGCCACCGCGAGCGCCCCGGTCGGCCTGGCCGAGCCGACCGTCGCCGCGCTGCGCGAGGTCGCCGGCGTGCGCGCGGCCGTACCGAGCCGGCAGACCGAGGTGTACGTCAACAGTGGCGACTACCCCGAGGTGTACTCCGCCCGGTACGTCGGCCCGGGGCTGGACCGGGTGCTGCGACTGCCGACCGTGGCCGGTTCGATCGACGGGTTGACCGGCACCGGCACGGTGGCGGTGAGCCGCTCGATGGGCTGGCGGCTCGGCGAGGACGTGCGGGTGTGGCTCGCCGACTCGACCGAGGTACGTCTGCGCGTGGTGGCCGTACTCGCCGACTCGATCGACCTGGACCGCACCCTGCTGCTGCCCTGGGAGCTGGGCCGGGCGCACCAACCCGCCGGTGGCGCCGACGTCGTCTACCTGGATGGCGGTGATCCGGCCGCGCTCGACGTCGCCGCCGGCCCGGGTGGCGGACGGGTGTCGCCGGCCCTCGACCACCTGGTGGCGGGGGATGCCGAGCAGTACGAGCGGAACCGGGTGGCGCTGCTGGCGGTGCTCGGGATGGCCCTGCTCTACACCGGGATCGCGATCGCCAACACGCTGGTGATGGCGACCAACGACCGGCGCCGGGAGTTGGCGGTGCTGCGGTTGACCGGGGCGACTCCCGGGCAGGTGCTCCGGATGATCGGGCTGGAGGCGGTGCTGGTCGGCCTCGCCGGAACGGCGCTCGCCGCGCTGGTGGCGGCCGGCATGCTGGCCGGGTTGAAGTTCCAGTTGACCGAGGTGGTGGCGCAGCCCGAGATCACCGTCCCCTGGCTGCCGATCACGTTGACCGCGGCAGGCTGCCTGGCCGCCGCGGTGCTGTCGAGTCTGATCCCGGCCGCGCTCGCGCTGCGGATCCCCGCGGCCCAACTGGCGGCGGCGCGGGAATAGCGGCGACTCGCTCGTAGGGGTGCCGTTGACCTCTTCCCGCCTCTTGCCCGCGATGACATTGATCGGCATCGTGGGATGGTCGGCATCCGGCCGGCGAACCCACGATCGCAAGGAGCTGGGCCATGCGCAGAGGATTCCTGGTGACCACCGGTGCGATGGGCGCCCTGTTCGCGGGCTCGTTGACGGCGCCTCCGGCGACCGCCGCCCCGGTCGAGCACCTGACCGTGTACGTGAACCCGTCGGTTGCCGTGGATGCCCGGGTGGCCGGCGCCGGCCTGCGCCGGGAGGATGCCGTCGGCTCGATCGAGGCGGCGCAGGAGATCCTGCGCGCCCGGCGGGTGAGGGACGCGACGGTGCTGTCGCTGGGTGGCACCTACCGTCCGCTGTCGACCATCCGGGTCACCTGGTCACCGCCGGGCGGACGGCTCACCCTCGGCACCGTGGACGCGGCGGCGGTGACCGTCGACTGCGGCACCTTCGAGGACACCAGCGCGAACACCGAGTACGGGATGACGGTCACCGCCGACAACGTCGACGTCTCCGGCTACGTGTTCCAGAACTGCCGCAACGGCGGCATCCGCGCGGCCGGGACCTCGGCCGACCGGCTCGTCGGGCTGAACGTCACCGGCAACACCTTCCGGCGCCTCGGCAGCAAGTTCCAGAGCGGCCCGGGTACCGGCTACGGCGGGGTGCACGGCACCTACACGACGGGGCTGCACGTCGAGGACAACCTGTTCCAGAACCTGGAGAACACCGACAGCCCTGCCTCGATCCACGGTGTCTACCTCGCCAACCACCCGACCGACAGCACCATCTACAACAACCGGTTCGAGCTGGTCTCCGGTGACCCGGTGCGCACCCGGAACCGGGCGGACGGCACCGTCGTCGACTCCAACAAGTTCTGGCGGACCGGCGCGTACGCGATCTTCAGTGACTGGCGGTTCGACGGCGAGGGTTGCAGCACCGACGGACTGTTCGACCGGAACCAGGTCGGCACCACCTCGTACAACGGGGACAGGTGGAACGAGGACGCGCAGGGCAGCATCGACCCGGTGCGGGTCCGGCTCTGGGGACACGACGCCGCGACAAATGCCAACCTCTACGGCTGCGCCAGCGACCCGGTCAGGTTCGGCGGCAGCAACGTCTACGTGACCAGCCGCCCCTGGTAGGACGCCGAGCCGGGCCATCCTGTCCCCTGTCGCTTGGGATAGCGCTTTCCTATGCTTGCGGGATGATACGGATCGACCAGGACCTGACCCCGTCCGCGCTGCTACCCAAGATCGACCGGCTCTGGGCGGCCTCCGCGCAGAAGATCGACTCGATCGAGAAGAGCTGCCCGCCGGGCGCCGCCTCACCGGTGTTCACCGTCGAGGGGCAGTACACCGCGCGGGGCTGGACCGAGTGGACCCAGGGCTTCCAGTACGGGTCCGCGCTGCTCCAGTTCGACGCGACCGGCGAGCGGCGGTTCCTGGACTCCGGCCGGGAGCAGACCGTCGCGGTGATGGCCGGTCATGTCAGCCACATCGGCGTACACGACCACGGGTTCAACAACGTCAGCACGTACGGGAACCTGTGGCGGCTGATGAACGAGGGACGGATCCCGGACGACCCCGCCGAGCGGAACTTCTACGAGCTGGCGCTCAAGCTGACCGGTGCGGTGCAGGCGGCCCGGTGGCGCGGCACCGCCGACGGCACCGGCTACATCTACTCCTTCAACGGTCCACAGTCGCTCTTCGTCGACACCATGCGGTCCTGCCGGGCCCTTGCCGTGTCGCACCTCCTCGGACACGTGCTGATGGGCGAGCGGGACGAACGGATCTCGCTGCTCGGCCGGCTGGTCGAACACGCCGCCAACACCGCCCGGTGGAACGTCTTCTACGGCGAGGGCCGGGACGGCTACGACCTCCCCGGCCGGACCGCACACGAGTCGATCTTCAACGTGAACGACGGCAGCTACCGGTGCCCGAGCACCCAGCAGGGCTACTCCCCGTTCAGCACCTGGACCCGGGGACTGGCCTGGGCCATGCTCGGCTTCCCGGAACAACTGGAGTTCCTCGCCGAGCTCGACGACGAGGAACTCACCCCGTACGGCGGACGGGCCGAGATCGAGACGACGCTGCTCCGCGCCGCCACCGCCACCTGCGACTTCTACCTGGCCCACACGCCGACCGACGGAGTGCCGTACTGGGACACCGGCGCACCCGGGCTGGTCCGGCTCGGCGACTACCTGGACCGTCCGGCCGACCCGTACAACGACCACGAACCCGTGGACTCGTCGGCGGCGGCGATCGGCGCACAGGGGCTGCTCCGGCTCGGTCGCCATCTCGACCGGGCCGGCCGGACCGAGGAGGGCCGGCGGTACCGGCAGGCCGGACTGACGGTGGCGGACACCATCTTCGGCGAGCCCTATCTCAGCACGGACGCCCGGCACCAGGGACTGCTGCTGCACTCCGTCTACCACCGGCCGAACGGCTGGGACCACGTACCGGCCGGGCAGCGGGTGCCGAACGGCGAGTCGAGCATGTGGGGCGACTACCACGCCCGGGAACTGGCCCTCTATCTGCAACGGGAGGCCGGAACCGAGCCGTACTACACGTTCTTCGGCCCGTCCCGCACGGAAGCGGCCGCATGAGCGGGGCTCGGCGGGGGGATGACACGGGCCCGCACAACCGGCCGGCGGCGGTGGTGACCGGAGGTTCCCGGGGCATCGGTCGCGGCATCGTGCTGGCGCTGGCCGGCGCCGGGTACGACGTGGTCGTCAACTACGCGAGCAACGCGGACGCCGCCGCGGAGGTCGGCAGGGCGGTGGCGGCGCTGGGCGGCCGGGCCCATCTGGTCCGGGCCGACGTGTCCCGGCCCGCCGACCGTCGACAACTGATCGACGAGGCGACGGCCGCGTTCGGCCGGCTCGACCTGCTGGTCAGCAACGCCGGGGTGGCGCCGGACGTCCGGGCGGATCTGCTGGAGGCGGGCGAGGAGTCCTTCGACCGGCTGGTCGACATCAACCTCAAGGGGCCGTACTTCCTGATCCAGCTGGCCGCACGCACGATGATCGAGCAGCAGGCGGCCGGCCTGACCGAACGACCGAAGATCGTGGTCATCTCGTCGATCAGCGCGTACACCGCCAGCGTCAACCGGGGCGACTACTGCGTGACCAAGGCCGGGCTGGCGATGACCACCCAGCTGTACGCCACCCGGCTGGCCGAGCACGGGATCAACGTCTACGAGATCCGACCCGGCGTCATCGAGACCGACATGACCGGTCCGGTCAGGGCCAGGTACGACGATCTGATCTTCAACCAGGGCCTCACCCCGATCAGGCGCTGGGGTCAACCGGAGGACGTCGGCCGGGCGGTGGTGGCCGTCGCCACCGACCTGCTGCCGTTCAGCACCGGTCAGGTGATCGACGTCGACGGCGGCTTCCACCTGCGTACGCTCTGACGCTGACGTGTTAGGAAGGGCCCCTTCTTATGCAAAAAGCGATAAGAAGGGGCCCTTCCTTACATCTCGATCAGAGGGTGAGGCTCCAGGTGTTGATGTATCCGATGTCGCCGGAGTACACGTCCCGGACCCGCAGCCGCCAGTTTCCGTTCCCCGCCTCCGAGGAGAGGTTGACGGTGTAGGTGGCGTTCACGTTGTCCGCACTGTCGGTGATGCTGCTGTTCTTCAACAGGTAGACGGTGCCGTCCGGCGCGAGCAGGTCGATGACCAGGTCACCCCGGTAGGTGTGGACGATGTTCACCGCCACCGTGGACGCCGAGGCGGCGTTCCGGTCGCAGCCGGTGATGGCGATGGTGCTCGTCACGCCCGTGTTGCTGTCCGGAATCGTGACGTCGGTGCCGTTGCTGCCCGAGCAGCTGGTACCGCCGCTGCCGGTCACCGTCAGCGTGTAGCTGGCCGTCCGGCTGACCGACGCTCCGGCCCCCGTCACGACCAGCGGATACGTACCGGCCGGGGTGGTCGCCGAGGTGGCGATCGTCAGCGTGGACGAGCCGCCCGAGGTGACCGTGGCCGGGTTGAACGACGCCGTGGCGCCGCTCGGCAGGCCGCTCACCGAGAGGCTCACCGACTGTGCCGAGCCGGCCGTGGTCGCGGTGCCGACGGTGGCCGTGACCGAACCGCCCGCCGTCGTCGACCCAGTGGTCGGCGAGACCGACACCGAGAAGTCGTCGGTCGGCGGCGGCGTGGTGTCGTTCACCACGTAGAGCAGTTGGTTCGGGGTACCGGTGCCGATGTTGCTGACCACGTTCGGGGTCGAGTTGGAAACCAGGTAGTCGCGAACCTGCTGCGGCGACCAGGTCGGGTTGGCGGAGAGCACCAGCGCCGCGACACCGGCCGTGTGCGGCGACGCCATCGACGTACCGCTGATGGTGTTGGTCGCGGTGTTGCTGGTGGACCAGGCGGACGTGATACCGACGCCCGGCGCCAGGATGTCCACGCAGGTGCCGAAGTTGGAGAAGCTTGCCGCGGCATCGGCGTTCGAGGTCGCACCGACGGTGACGGCGCTCGGCACCCGGGCGGGGGAGTAGTTGCAGGCGTTCTGTCGTACGCCCAGGCTGTTGCCGTTGCCGGCCGCGACGACGTAGGTGATGCCGGCGTTGATCGAGTTGCTCACCGCCGTGTCGATCGAGGTGTCCGCGCCACCGCCGAGGCTCATGTTGGCCACCGCCGGACGCACCGCGTTCGCGGTCACCCAGTCGATGCCGGCCACCACCTGCGCGGTGCTGCCACTGCCCGAGCAGTTGAGCACCCGCACGCCGTACAGCCGGGCCGCCTTTGCCACCCCGTACGACGAGCCACCGACCGTGCCGGCCACGTGCGTACCGTGACCGTGGCAGTCGTCGGCGGAGCCGCCGTCGATCGCGTCGAACCCGCTGACCGCCCGGCCACCGAAGTCGTTGTGACCGAACCGGATACCGGTGTCGATCACGTACGCGTTGACGTTCGTCGCCGTGTTCGGGTACGTGTACGAGCTGTTCAGCGGCAGGTTCCGCTGGTCGATCCGGTCCAGGCCCCAGGACGGGGGGTTCGGCTGGGTACCACTGATCCGGATCGTCTGGCTCTGCTCGACGTACGCCACGCTCGGATCGGCGGCGATCCGCGCCGCCGCCTTGGCGTTGGTGTTGATCTCGAAACCGCGCAACGCGGCCGTGTAGGTGCGGGCCACCTTGCCGCCGTGCTTGCCGATCAGGCCGGACGCCCTCGATCCGACGGCGGCCCGACTGACCGCACTCTCCTTGAACACGACGATGTAGCTGCCCGCCACGGCGTCGGCACCACCGGCATTCCGGATGGTGCCCTCCGGCGGAGCCGCCGCGGCCGGAGCAGCCACGGCGGCAAGCATGGCCAGAGTGGACACTCCGACGACTACGAACCTCCTGCGAGGGAGACTCATCTCCCATCCTCCCCTCCGATCGGCGCAGAGCCGTCCGCCCCGTTTTTGTGGAGGCGAATCAGCACGACCGATCGAGCTGAGATTAGTCAGGAGGGAGAAAAAACAATAGATCCCGAGTCTTCTATCTGTCAGAGACGATGTCCCCTACGGGTGCCTTCTCCGGGCTCAGCGGGGGCACGCCCGGATTCGGCGGGCCGAAAAACGGGCAAGAGTACATGACATGTTTCCAGACCTCGCCATCCTGCTCGCGATCGCCGTCGTCTGGCTGGCGGCCGGTGTCGTCGCCGAAGGACTGCCCCGACTGCGCAGCGCCCGGCCGCTCCGGCGCCGGGGCGGACTCCTTTTCGTACTTGTCCTGTCCGGTCTGGCCGGTCTGGCCGGGGTGCTGTTGACCGGGGCGGTCGAGGCGGAACCGACGCTCGCCGACCAGACCGCGGTCGGGCTCGCACTGCCGGCGGTGCCCGCCGTGGTCGTCGCCGTCCTGACCGTACGGCGGCTACGGGAGCTCCGGGTACGCGCGGGCGCGTTCGCCGCGGCGCCCGAGACACCGGCACCACCCGCACTGCGGGCCGCCGCCGCGCATCCGATGATCGCCCTGCCGGTGCAGGTGACCGGGCTGGTGATGCTGCCCGGCCTGGTGACCGCCGCCGGTCTGGCACCGCTGACCGGCCCGAGCATGATCGGCATGGTGCTCACCGCCGCCGTCCTCGCGATCGGCACGATCGGGGTGCGACACGCGCTCCGGCACAGCCGCCTGGTCGAGCGCGCGGTCACCATCCGGTCGCGGTCATCGCGAGCGGCTGGAATCCTGCACGTATAGCAGTTCGAGGATCGCCCGCGCGGCCTCGAACCAGCGGTCGAGCCAGAGCGACCCGGGGATCGTCCCCTTGGGCGGCAGTTCGAGCAGCAGGCCCCGCAACAGCGGATGGTCGACGAGGGGCTCGCTCGGTACGTCCGGCCAGCCGGCCGGCGGGAAGACCGGCTCGGTCAATCCACCCATGTCCAGCGACGGTAGCGTCGGGCCACGGTCCGGCGGGGCCATGTTTCCCGGCAGGTCCATGCTGTCCGGCAGGTCCGACACCCGCTCCGAGCCGCTGCCTTCCGAGGGGCCGAGGTCGACAGCCATCGACGGCTCCTCGACCGTGGTGTTGCCGCTGTCCCGACGGGCCCCACGGTACTTACCGGTGAACCGTTCCGGTTTGGCCGAACCGTTGCCCAGATTCTCCGACCCCATCGTCATCCGCCTCGCCTGCCTCGCTCGGTTGAAACCCCCTGCGGCGGGTCGGCGTGGCCCACCGCGCCGTCTGGTACAACGACCCGGCAGGTTGGTGGCGACGGCCGAACCGCCGGATGATCGCAGGTCCGCCCGCACCGGCTGCGACGAGAACCTGTCAAGGCGCGCAGCGCGGCCACCCGGCCGCGTCTTGCCGACCGGGTGACCGCGCTCGGCTGATCGCCGACTGTCGTGACCGTCAGGCCAGGTCGAACTCACCGTCCCTGGCGCCGCCGACGAACGCATCCCACTCGTCGGGCGTGAAGATCAGGGCAGGGCCGCTCGGGTTCTTCGAATCACGCACCGCGATCGCACCGCCCGCGAAGGCCACCTCGACGCAGTTGTCACAATTAGGTCCGCTACGCGAACTCTTGTGCCAAACTGCCCCGCTCAGGTCGACGCGGTACCCTTTTGTCTCCACTTCCACAATGGCTCCTCTGCCAACTTCGCAATCAAAGCGACGGACTCTTCCGGGCGCATGGCCGCTGCTCGGATGTGATCGAAGATGAATATGTATTTCTGCAACTCGTCCCGCTTCTCCAGAAATAACCCACCCGTGGCGTTTTCGGCGTACACCACGTCCGGATCACCCGGTTCCGGGAAGCCGAGGATGGTAAAGGTGCCGTCCATACCGGCATGCGCGCCGGCATCGAACGGCAGGACCTGAAGCGTGACGTTCGGTAGGTCAGCGGCTTCCACCAACCGCTCCAACTGGGCCCGCATGACCGCGTCGCCGCCCACCGGTCGGCTGATCACCGTCTCATCGAGCACCACCCACAGATCGATCGGATCGTCCTGGTCCAGTAACGACTGACGACCCAACCGGACACGGACCCGCTGGTTGACTTCCTCGGCGACCCAGTCCGGCCGAGCGGACCTGATCATGGCCTGGGCGTAGTCCTCCGTCTGCAACAGGCCCGGCACGGTCTGCTGCTCGTACGCCCGGATCGAGCCCGCCGCGGCCTCCAGGCCGACGTACGCTCCCGCGAGCACCGGACTGTACGGATGCCACCAGCCCTTCTGCCGGGCCTCCCGGGCAATCTGGATCAACTCGTCGCACTCGGCACCCGTCACCCCGTAGATGCCGAGCATGTCCCGGACGTCCCGGACCGTCGCCGTGGTGTGGCCCGTCTCTATCCGGGACACCTTGGACGCCGAACACTCCAACAGTTCGGCGACGGCTTCTATCGTGACCCCGGCCTTCTCCCGGCGCTGGCGAAGTTCCGCGCCGAGTCGGCGGCGGCGGATGGTCGGGCTCCGGCGCTCGGTCACCGGGTCACCTCCGGATCTATTGATCAATGAGAGGTCTGATTGTCCGCCCCTGCGGACGCCCGCCGATCGGCGGGGATTCGTTCACGGCGGACGGAACGATGACCCTGTCGGTCATGGCGACCGAAACCGGGTCCAGTCTGCCGCTTCGACGCGCGGCGCATCAAGCACCGGATGGTCCACTATCGCCATCTTGGAGCAAAGGGCAAAGTGCAACTTGCATTGATCATGTTCTTGCTGCACCCTGTCCGTATGGCTCGGGCTACACAGCGTTCCCATCTGGTCAGGCGGTGCAATGCTCCCCCATTCTCGCCTGACCGGGGCGATGGTCGTACCACCGGTACGGCGAGAAGCCCCGCTCCGGGGTAAGAGCCCCCGCCGCTGTATGCCAGGGCCGCTACGGCGGCTGGCGCGTCCCGGAGTTGACAGGTATCGGCCGGGACGGTGTGACGGAATACCGACGCATCGTCCCGGCCGATGCCCCAGTCCCTGCAGAGTCCTCTTGTTCTTGCCGACATACAACCGGGTTAGACCCCCACCAGACCCCCGCCCGCCACTTCCGCCGGCCAGTCCGGCCAGTCGGACAGGAGCTGATGTGCTTCCCCGCTCCGGTGATGTGCTCCACGTGACCCGTACGGCAAGTGTCCAATTCGCTAATCCGATCTTCTTCCGGGTGATCCGGGTGCACGACTGGCCGACCTATCACGGATGGGTCTGGCTCGACGGCTACGAACTCGACGCCAGCGGCGACGCGGTCGAGCGCCGGTCGATATTCGTACAGCTCGACGGGCTGCGCCAGCTCTACACCAACTCCGCCCGGCGCAACCACCTTCCGGCGCAACGACCGATGCGGAACAACTCCACCGCGCTCGCCCAGCGGGTCCGGGTCGGTTGAACCGGCATCAGCCGGAACGGGACCGGAGGCCGGGCGGGCCGCCCTAGACTGGGTACACCCGTCACAGGTTTGCCAACCCGCACGTCATCGAGGGCCCCGAACCCGGGAGCCGCCCATGGCCGTGGAGCCCTTCGCCCCACCCCGAACGACGTACCGAAGCATGCGGGTCAGTGTTCTGCTGATCCTGATCACCGTCGGCGTACCCGGTTGTGTGAGCGGTGCCGGAGCAACCCGCGCACCGTCGGACCGGTACCCGACGACCGGTCCGACGGCGTCCGCCGATCCGGTGCCCGCCGAATCCGGACCCCGGCCGCATCCCGACACCTCTGATGCCGGGTCCGACCCGCACTCCAAGCCGGCCGGTGGCAGCGCGGCGGGCCACCGAGGTCCTGACCGGGCGGCGGGTCAGCGTCCGACCGGGGGCACGTGGGCGTCGCTGCCGAAGGTGAGGACCTCTGACCCACCCGCCGCCGTCCAACCGATGCGGCGGGAACACCGCCGGGCGCCCTGGCGACGGCTTTCGACCGAGGGCAGCCCGGGGACGTCCGACCCGGCCGCCCGGCCCGACGCCGCGAAGGTGCCCCGGGACGACGACGCCGTACCCGCGCGGAACCAGGCCGGGGCCGCCGGTCGGGTCGTACCCGTGGACCAGCGGTCCGGGTCCCCACCGGCCGCCGAACGCCTGCCCGAGGGGTACCGGCGTTCGCTGGCCTGTTCGGGGCTGCTCGGCCTGGTCATCTCGGCCGTCGGACTCGCCATGGTCGGCTACCGCCGCCGATGCTGGTGAACCGCCGTCCAAGGCGGGGAAGTCGCCGCCCGAGCCTCAGTCGTCATCCTCGGGTGGCGCCACGGTGGTGGGGGCGGCGGTCGTGGGCGGATCCTGCCGAGGCTCGGCGATCACCAGTGTGACCTGATCGCCGGGTTCGACCTCCCGACCGGCCGGTGGGTCCGTCTGCAGGACGGTGCCCGCCGGTCGGTCCGAACCACGGAACCGGAGCCGGGGAACGAGCCCGAACCGCTCCAGTATCTCCACCGCCTCCTGTTCCGGTAGCCCGACGAGTGGCGGCATCACCACGGTCGTACTCGGGGTGGCGGTCGGGGTGGCGGTCGGGCTCGGCGTGGCGGTCGGACCCGGTGTGGTGG
>NZ_JADPUN010000299.1 GCF_015690345.1 Plantactinospora alkalitolerans
GCCTTCGCCACGGTCGACCCGGCCGGAACGACGCCGACCCCGCTGCCGCACGGCGCCCTGCCCGCCGCCACGGCGGCCGGCGCCGCCGCCCTCGACGCCGGTGTCCACGCCTGGGACATCGCGGTCGCGACCGGTCAGCCCTCACCGCTCGACGACGACCTCGCCGCGCAACTCCTGTCCGTGGCCCGGGCGATCGTCGAGCCGCTGCGCCAGTACGGCGCCTACGCGCCCACGCTGAAGCCCGACGAGAACGACAGCGCCGCGGCGGAGCTGCTCCGCTACCTCGGGCGTGACCCGCACTGGACGTCGGCGAGCTGACGCGTCCCGGGGGCTGTTTCTGTGCCCTCGGCGGCCTCTGGGTGATCCGCCGGCCGGCCGCGCCACGGTCTTGACAATGCCACGGCACGGTCAAATAATTCATCCATTGAACAAATTGGCCCCCGCTGACCAACCGCGCCACCTGCGCCGTATCCGTCAATCCCCCGGGAGGCCCGGTGCCACTCGTCGCCGGGGTCGACTCGTCGACCCAGTCGTGCAAGGTCGTCATCCGCGACGCCGAGACCGGGAAGCTGGTGCGTGAGGGTCGCGCACCGCACCCCGTCGGCACCACCGTGCCGCCGGCCGCGTGGGAGGCCGCGCTGGCCGAGGCGGTCGCCCAGGCTGGCGGACTGGACGACGTGGCGGCTGCCTCGGTCGCCGGGCAGCAGCAGGGCATGGTGTGCCTGGACGCCGACGGCGCGGTGGTCCGGGACGCCGTGCTGTGGAACGACACCCGCTCGGCCGGCGCCGCCGCCGATCTGATCTCGGATCTCGGCGGCGGCGAGGCCGGGCAGCGGGCCTGGGCGGAGGCGGTCGGCCTGGTACCGGTGGCCAGTTTCACCGTCACCAAGCTGCGCTGGCTGGCCTCGGCGGAGCCGGACAACGCCGCCCGTACGGCCGCGGTGTGTCTGCCGCACGACTGGCTGACCTGGCGACTGGCCGGCGCACCGGGGCTGGATGCGCTGCGCACCGACCGCAGCGATGCCAGCGGGACCGGCTACTGGTCGGCCGCGACCGGGAAGTACCGTTCGGACCTGCTCCGGTTGGCCTTCGGCCGGGATGACGTGCTGCTGCCGCCGGTGCTCGGGCCGACCGGTCGGGCCGGGCACCTGCGCACCGGCGCGCCGCTGGGACCCGGCGCCGGAGACAACGCTGCGGCGGCGCTGGGCGTCGGCGCCGAGCCGGGCGACGTGATCGTGTCGATCGGCACCTCCGGCACGGTGTTCACCGTGGCCGACGTGCCGGCCGCCGACCCGAGCGGGATCGTTGCCGGGTTCGCCGACACGACCGGCCGCTTCCTGCCGCTGGTGTGCACGCTCAACGCCGCCCGGGTGCTGGACGCGGCCGCGACCATGCTGCGGGTGGACCACGCAGAGCTGTCCGCGCTGGCGCTGTCCGCCCCGCCGGGCGCCGACGGGCTGGTCCTGGTGCCCTACCTGGAGGGCGAGCGCACGCCGAACCGCCCGCATGCCACCGGAGCCGTGCACGGCCTGACCCTGCGGACCTCCACCCCCGCGCACCTGGCCCGCGCGGCGGTGGAGGGCATGCTGTGTGCACTCGCCGACGGGCTGGACGCAATGGTCGAGCAGGGCACGACGGTCGACCGGGTCATCCTGGTCGGCGGCGGCGCCCGCTCGAAGGCGGTACGCCGGATCGCGCCCACGGTCTTCGGCCGCCCCGTGCTCGTTCCACCGCTGCGGGAGTACGTCGCCGACGGCGCCGCCCGCCAGGCGGCCTGGGTGCTGTCGGGCGGGCAGCGACCGCCGTCGTGGACGGTCGGGCAGGTCGAGACGTACGAGGCGGACGCCGTGCCGACAGTCCGCGAACGGTACGCCGTGGCCCGTGCGAACGTTCCGGACCCATCCGCACGGTAGGTCCGGACTCCGCACACTGGCCCCCGAGCCGAGTCAGGTGACAAGGGTCACGATCGCCATCTGAGCCGACCAAACGCGTGCCCATATAGGCATATGATGACGGCCATGGCACGAGCAGCGACGACGTCCGACGCGTTCAATGCGATCGCCGAGCCGCAACGCCGGGACATCCTGGCGCTGCTGCGGACGGGTGAGCGGCCGGTGACCGACCTGGCCCGGGAGCTGGGGATGAGCCAGCCGCAGGCGTCCAAGCACCTGCGGGTGCTCCGGGAGGTCGGGCTGGTGCGGTTTCGCGGAGCGGGCAAGCAGCGTCTCTACGGCCTCGACGCCCGCGGGCTGCGGCCAATCCACGAGTGGGTCGGCGGGTTCGAGCGGTTCTGGAACGAGAGTTTCGACCGGCTGGACACCTACGTGCAAGAACTGAAGCAGACACAGCAGGAGGAATGAGCGATGGCAGGAGCAAGGCAGAAAACGGGGACGGAGCCGGCGACGGCCGACCGGGAGATCGTGATCACCCGGGTCATCGACGCCCCGAGGGAGCTGGTGTTCGAGGCGTTCACCGAGGTGCGACACCTGTCGCGGTGGTGGGGTCCGGACGGGTTCACCACGACCACGCGGTCCTTCGAGTTCCGCGTCGGCGGAGCCTGGGACTTCGTGATGCACGGGCCCGACGGCACGGACTACTCCGAGTGGATCTCCTGGACCGAGATCGCCGCGCCGGAGCGGATCGCGCTGCTGCACGGTGAGTCCCGCGACGACCCGAACGCCTTCGAGTCGGTCCTGACGTTCGAGCCGGACGGTACGGCGACCCGGATCGTGATGTACACGGTGTTCCCCAGCAAGGAACTGCGCGACGAGGCGGTCGAGAAGTACCACGCCGTCGAGGGCGGCCAGCAGACCCTGGGCAACCTGGCTGCCTACGTCACCGAGATCGTTCGGAAGGGAGCGGAGGACTGATGGCCGGGAAGGTGTTCTTCAGCGTGTCGATGTCGCTGGACGGTTTCATCGCGCCAGAGTCCCCCGAGGACCTGATGGGGAGGCAGTGGGTGGAGCTGCAGCGGTGGATCTTCCCGCTGCGGTTCTTCCGGGAGAACCTGAAGCTCGGCAAGGGAGGCGAGGAGGGGCGCGACAACGAGATCGTGCGGAAGACGTTCGAGCGCACCGGCGCGAGCGTGATGGGCAGGCGCCTGTTCGACGCCGGCGAGCAGGCGTGGCCGGAGGAGGCGCCGTTCCACACGCCGGTCTTCGTCGTCACGCACGAGAAGCGTGACCCGTGGGAGCGGCCCGGCGGGACCACCTTCCACTTCGTCAACGACGGCATCGAGGCCGCGCTCGACCAGGCCCGCGAGGCCGCCGGCGACCGCGACGTACGCATCGCGGGTGGCGGCGCGACGATCCTGCAGTACGTGAACGCCGGCCTGATCGACGAGTTCTCGATCGCGCTGTCGCCCGTGCTGTTCGGCTCCGGAATCCGCCTGTTCGAGGGCGTGGACGCGGGACGCGTGGCTCTGGAGCAGGTGGGCGCCGAGCCCTCGCCGAGGGTGACGCACCTGACCTACGCCGTCCGGGAGCGGTAGGCGCCTCGGGCAGCCGGTCGGGGCGGCCTGGCGGACCGTGGCCTGTCGGCGACCTTGCCCAAATCATCTTAGTCGTTAAGATAATCGCATGGGCATATCGACTGACTTCTCGGTGGCAATCGCCGGCGCCGGCCTCTCCGGCCTCTGCCTCGCCCAGTACCTGATGCGCGCCGGCATCGACGTGCACGTCTACGAACGGGACCCGGGCCCCTTCGTCCGGCGGCAGGGCTACCGGATCATTCTCGACCGGTACGGGCTGGAGGCGCTGCGCGAGAGCCTGCCCCGTCCGCTGTACCGCCTGGCGCTGACCACCGGCGACGAGCCCGGCGGGCAGCTGCGCTTCACCGACAGCCGGCTGCGGGACGCATTCACCATCACCTTCAAGGACGAGCCGCACGCGAGCCGCCAGGTCGACCGGCTGACCCTGCGGTCGATCCTGCAGTACGGACTCGACGGGCGCATCCACTACGGCAAGGCCGCCGTCGCGGTGGACGGCGGCGGCCCGGCCGGGCTGCGGCTGCGGTTCTCCGACGGCGGGGCCGCCACGGCAACCGTCGTCGTGGGCGCGGACGGCGTCGGCTCGGCGCTGCGCGCGCAGCTCATGCCGGACGCGGACCCGGCGAACACCCCGATGGCGGGCATCTACGGCCGGTCGCCCCTGCGGCGGAACGGCGAGAGCGTCATCCCGGACGCGCTGCGTACCAGCGGGGTCCTGGCCATCGCCGACCGGCAGGGCCGCGCCTTCTTCTTCACCTCCATGCGGTTCGGCGAGAGCCCGCGGGAGGCGTTCGCGCGCCTGGCCCCGGGCAGCTATGCGCCCACCGGCGACGACTACGTCATGTGGGGGCTGCTGCTCCGGCAGGAGGAGGTGCCCGTCGGCGTCCGCGGGGACCTGCTGGCGTTGTGGAAACTGGCCGCCCGGAGAAGTGCGGACTTCCACCCGCTCATCCGGCGCCTGGTCGACACGGCCGAGCTGGACGCCACGGTGCTCAACCTCTTCGCCACCGGCCGGCGCCCGCGCCGGTGGGCGGTGCCCCGGGCGACGATGATGGGCGACGCCGTGCACGCCATGCCGCCGTTCGGCGCTCACGGCGGCAACACCGCGCTCCGCGACGCAGCTCTGCTCGGCCACAGGCTGGTCGAGGCACGGGCGAGCGGCGCGCCGGTGGAGGAGGCGATCGCCGGCTACCAGGACGAGATGGTGCCCTACGCCTTCCGCGCCGTCGACACGGCCGCCGGGCTGATGCGCCGCCTCACCGGGGGCGCGGCCGCACCGCACTGGGTGCTGACCCGCGTGTTACCTCGGCTACACCGGGTCACCGTACCGGAGGCATGATTGCGGGTATGTCCCACGAGCCGGCCCGTGCGTCCGCGATCGCCGACCTCATGCGCGCCGGGCGGGAGACGTCGCGGCTGTCCATGGTGTTCCGGTACGCCATCGCGGAGCGGCTGGGCCTCACCGTGAGCGACCTGGAGTGCCTGGACTACCTGGCGGACGTCGGATCCGCCACCGCGGGGCAGGTCGCCGAGCGGACCAACCTCACCACCGGGGCGGTGACCAGCATGCTCCGCCGGCTCCAGCAGGCGGGCTACGTGACGGCCGAGCGCGATCCGGCGGATCGGCGGCGGGTGATCGTCACCCTGCGGCCGGAGCGGGTCGCCGAGTTGGAGCGACCGTACGAGCGGTTCGCCGAGCGGGCGGCGCGACTCGTCGAGGGCTACAGCGTCGAGGAGGTCACGCTGCTGGTCCGGCACTACGCCCGCATGCAGGCGATGTACCTCGCCGAGTTGGACCGCCTCCGCAACGGCGACACCGCGCAGCGGTCTGCCTGACCGGATCACAATGCTCAAACGGCAGATGTACGCCCGGGCCGGCTTCGACCTACTCCGCAAACGGGCCCTACTCGCCGACCGAAGCCTCAGGGGGCGCACGGAACACCACGAGATCGAGCCGGTCGACAACCGGTCCGGCGATGCGTCCCTCATCGGCATCCCTCCGCAGCGCGGAAAGCCCATTCTCGAAGACCTGGTCGGACAAGCCAGCGAGAGGACTCAATGACCGGGCCGTCACCTTCGCCACCAACTCGTCGGCGTTATCCGCGAAGGTCTGCTCAACCTGGACATGGTGCGCCACCACGAAATCCGCGTCAGTCAGCACGCCGACGATCCGCTCCAAGGTGAGACGCACCGCGTTGCCCTCCGCCCAAGCAAGCGGAAAGTACCGATACAGAGGAAGCTCCTGCACCGGGCCGAAGCCTCCACGGATCAACAGGTGGCCCTTCGGCCGCAGAGCATGACGCAGACCGGCAGCAAACGCCGGCAGGTCCCTGACGTGATGAACGACCTGAGAAGCCCACACAGCGTCGAAGGCACCGGCACGAGACGGAATCGCCTCAGCGGCACCGCCGATAACCCAGGTATCCGGGGAGTTCGAGTGAAAGGCCGCTCGCATAGCCGCCGACGGCTCACAAGCGACGACGTTCGCACCGCAAAACCGGGCGAGAGCCTCGCTGAACCTTCCGGTACCGGCACCAAGGTCAAGAATCCGTCCGCCGGCCGAGGGCAGGTACGGGCCTGCTGCAGCCATCCATCTTCCGACGTCTCGCGAACGAAGACCGCGGCCGCGATCGTAGCCAGCCGCCATCGCTGCGCCATACGTCATTGATTCGTTCCCTTCCATCCCGATTCACCGCCCCCGGTCTGGACGAGGCGAAGCGTACCGACGGCACAGGGCGGTCGATGAGGCCGACCGCCGCCGACTCCCCCCGGAAGATCAACATCACGTCGACGGCCTCTGCGCCATCATCGATGCCTGCCCCTGCCCGCACCACAAGCTAAATCGGCGCTGCGGCGGTGCGAGCCGTCGCAAGATCACTCGCAACGTAACCCGGATGGCTCGCAAGATCACCCGCAAGGTACGCCCGGACACCGCAAGGTTCAGGCGGTCCCGACACGCGTTTGTCCCGTCCGGCCGAACCTGGCACTGACCCTCGGTCGCCACCCGCGATGATGCCAGGTTCGCCCGGACGTATCGACCGAGGTCGTCCGGGCGAACCTGGCACCACCCGTGGTCAGCCCGCTTCCGAGCCTCGATCGGCAACGATGGGCGGCATGGCTCGGCGGATGAAACTCAAGACGTGCAACGACCTCCCCGGGGAGGCAAGGTGACTCAGCGTTCGCAGCACCAGCGGGGCCGGTGCCCCGTCTGCAAACGCCTCGTAGCCCTCACCACTGGCGGAAGAGTTGCGCGGCACAACGGCACCATTCGTGCCTACGCCCCGCCGGAGGAGTGCCCGGGGGGTGGACAGCGAGCGGAAGCCACGGGGTCATGAGCAACCGCGCGGCCCTGCGTAGATGCCAAGTCAGTCCGGACACGTGCCACGGTGGCGCCAACTGCAGCCGGACTCCACAAGGTTTGCGCGTGAGCGACAGTCCGTGTCGCGTCGAGTCGAGAATTGTGGATGATCAAAGCGATGACCAGCGGCCTGCAAGGTAAGTCCGGACACTGGTGGATCGAAGTGTCCGGACTTACTCGCGGTTTCCCGGTCAAGCTTCGATCGGAGCGGGTCTGTGCGGTCTTCCTGGAGCGTGATCGGGCTTGGTGGCGGCTGCTGTAGCGGCCCGTTCGATCGTCGCGCGCCGAGCTTCCCAGTAGGCCGTGTCGGGCTGCGCGTCCGCGTATTTGGCCATGAACCCGGTCGAGCCGTCGAGCTGTTCGCGCAGGATGTCGGCGTGTCCGGCGTGCCGGCTGGTCTCGGTGAGAACGTGGACCAAGATGTTGAACAGCTTCACGTTGGGGCGTGGCCACCAGGGCACGTGGCCGGGCGAGTCGATCGCCAGGGCGGCGATCGTCGCGTCCGAGTGCTCCCACACGCGACGGTACCGGTCGATGATCTCCTCGCGCGTCTCGTGCTCGGTCGCCCACATGGCCGCGTCGCCCGCGTCGGCGTCGTCCCAACGGGGCATGGGTTCGGGGAACGGCCGGTCGAAGATGTCGCCGAAGTATCTTGCCTCCGTGATCGACAGGTGCTTGACCAGGCCGAGAAGGTTGGTTCCGGTCAGGGTGAGGGGACGGCGGATGTCGTACTCGGAAAGCCCGTCGAGTTTCCACAGCATCACCTCGCGAATATCTCGCAGATCGCTGTGCAGGTACTGTTTCGCGAAATCATCGATCATGGAGAACGATCCTGCCGTAGGCCGTCAATCTCTCATGGCGGGCATCGCCGTCTGGAGGAGGACTTCGACGGCGTCTGCGACGGCGACGACGGTGTTGTCGGGTCCTGGTTGGTGCTCGGGCCACGATGTCGACTCGGTTTGCAGCCAGATGGTGCGCAATCCAGCGCGGCGTCCGCCGGCGACGTCGAGGATCGGGTCGTCGCCGATCATCCAGCCGCCGCCCGTTATCGATGTGCCGCAGCGCTGCGCGGTGATGCGCAGCGCCTGCGGCGGCGACCAGCGCGGCGTACTTCTCGTTCGGGGTGAGCACCCGGCGAGGCTGGTGTGGGTCACGCAGTTCGTCGTGCGGGCGGTGCTGCCAACGTCGTTTACCGACCGCAGGAGCTCGGATATCGGCTCTGAACTGCGACAACACATAGGATACATATCCGCGATGGCGTTTCAACACCTGGCCTGGCCATCTCCGCGGACCTTGAAGACCGAACGTCTTCTCCACGACGCTAACGTCGGTGGACTTCCTGTCCGCGAGTTGACGCCGGCCCCAGGCCAGTCGCAGAGCTAAGCCGTGAGAAATTGGATACTCCGATCCGCATGTCGTCGCTATGGTCGCGTGGTGGCATACCAGCACCCGCTCGCCTACACATTGGGGCT
Source organism: Plantactinospora alkalitolerans (assembly GCF_015690345.1). Classification (GTDB taxonomy): domain Bacteria; phylum Actinomycetota; class Actinomycetes; order Mycobacteriales; family Micromonosporaceae; genus Plantactinospora; species Plantactinospora alkalitolerans. Next base: position 8,318 of record NZ_JADPUN010000299.1, read on the forward strand.
GGAGGGCGTGGCGTTGCTGCGTGCCTTCGCCGGCGACTACGACCGGGACTTCATCGAAGCGCGTATCAGCGAGGTCCGGCGCCTTCTGGACAGCCCGTCGCTGAACGGTGACGGAGTCATTGCGGCGCAGGTCGACACCGTCGACGGCTACAAGGTGTGGTCGGCGACCTATGATCAACCAGGTAACGGGCTGTTCGAGATCGAAGAACCCATCGTGCACGAGATCCTCGGCTCCCTGCCACCTGGCGTCGCCTTGGACGCGGCTTGCGGCACCGGCCGATACACCGAGTACCTCGCCAAGCAGGGCCACCGGGTTATCGGCGTCGACAGTTCCCCGGAAATGCTGGCCCACGCTCGTACGCGCGTTCCGAACGCGGAATTGCGGCAGGGCGACTTGGATCTGCTTCCCCTGCCTGACGATCACGTCGATGTCGTCGTGTGTGCGTTGGCGCTGACCCATCTTCCCGATGTCGGGCCGGCGATCACCGAGTTCGCCCGGGTCCTGCGTCCTGGCGGCCATCTGGTGATCACGGACGTGCACCACGAGCTCGTGGCATTGGGGTCAGTGCCGCGCGTTCGTTCTGCCGACGGTGATCCTGGGCTGCTGCCTGCGTTCCGTCATCGGGCCAGTGACTATCTGCGCGTCGCCTTGCCATTGGGCCTGCAGCTACGGCGTTGCGAGGAGCCTCGGATGTCCGGCGACGCCAGCGAGGACATGCCCGGGGAGATCGCGACAGGACCGTGGGACGTCTGGCCTTGGTCGCTGCTGGGCATCGTCCCGGCGGCAGCCGGCGCCGCCTGGGACGGAACACCGAGCCAGATAATCTGGCACTTTCAACTGGCTCCGAGCGCAACCGCGGCTGCGGCCCCTCCTTCCATTGCAAGCTGAGCCGGTTCCTGACGCCGCTTCATATCGATGATGTTGCGCGTGGAGCCCGGCCGCCTGGGGCGGCCGGGCTCCAAGACCGAGTCGTGCCGACAATCAGACCGGCTCGAGCGGAAACGGCGTCATTGACGAACTCTCAGATCCGGACTCCACAAGATCATCCACAACATAAATCCGAACTCCACAAGGTTCACGCGGAGGCGACAGTCCGAATGTCCGGTCCACGTGAAGGTGGCACTAATCGTCGCGCGTGAGCAGTTGCGGTGCCAACTAGGTGCGGACGGCGGAAGCGTTTCCGTCCAGGTTTAGTTGGCACCTTCTTGCCGGCGGTGTGCAAAGAGGACCGCTCCTGGAAGGCTCTCGTCGAGGCCGAGCAGCATCTGGGCCTTGACCGTGAATCCGGCATCGCGCAGCCAGGTCGCCATCCGGTCCGGCTGACGGCGGTGCACGTAGACCTTCATCGGATGACCGCCGTAGCCTTCCGTCTTCAGCCGTGACTCATCTCCGACGTGAAAGCCGAGCAACAGAGGTCCATCGGGACGCAGCACCCGCCGAAAGTGGCTAAGAACCGCCGGGATCTCGTCGTCGGGGATGTGGATCAACGACCAGAAGGCGAGCAGGGCAGTGATCGAGGCGTCAGCGAGTTGTAGGTCCGTCATCGAACCCACCTCGAACCGCAGGTCGGGGTGCTCCCGCCGAGCGATGTCGATCATCGCGGGTGACAAATCGACGCCGAAGGCATCGACGCCCAGCTTATGCAGGTGGGCAGTGACATGGCCTGGTCCGCAGCCCACGTCCGCCACCGGGCCACCGCCGGCGGCGTGGACCAGATCGGCGAACAACGCCAACGCCGCGAGCAGATAGGGCTCCCCAGCCAAAGCCACCCGTGTGTAGTCGGAGTAACTGTCGGCGACCGTGTCGTAGGAGATCCGGATGTCTGCCAACCAGTCGTCCGCTCGCCTGCTCCGTGACCCAGAAGTGCCGCCGCCTTCCAACCGCGTTCCGGTATCCGTCATCGTTCGGCTCCTCCTCGTGAACTGGTGCGGACGCGTAGGTCTCGGAAGCCGCGCAGGCTACCAGTTTCCAAGCCAACTTCGGTGAACCGAGCACCCACCTTCGAGGTTTGACACCGCCCTGGCCGTCACCAGCTACAGCGAGACAGACGCCAGATGTCGGAGACCAGTGCCAACACAATCCGGACGGCGCCACCACTGGTGCCAACAACCGTGGACGGTGCCAGCTTCATGTGGACCGGACAACCGAAACGACCGTTTTGGGCTGGGCGGAACGGCGTGAATCAATTAGAATGGGTGTACTAAAACGGCTTCTGAACTGGGAGGACAGCCGTGCCAGAGCCCGTCTCCACCGCGCCCTCTCCCGCCCCCCTGCCCTACGCCACCCTGCTCGCCTTCACCCGCTACGTCGACCGCACCGGTCCGGCCAAGGCCACCTTCGTCGGCGGCCTCCGCAAGCAGCGGGCAAGCCGGTCCGGCTTCAACCCGCACGGCCAACTCGTCAAGGCGCTCAAGGCCGACATCGCCTTCCGGACCGGCGGCCGGCACCTGGCGGAGATCGCCGGTGTGGTCAAGCCGCGCTGGCGTCCGCTCTACGAGACCCTGGTTCCCGGCACGGTGAGTTTCCTGCACTCGCTCGGCGACCTGTCGGCGGTCGAACTCGCACAGACCCATGACGCCCTGGGGATGGTCGGCGAACTGCCGGTGAAGATCAATCCGCATCTCGGGCTGCGCTACGACGACGGACGGCGGGAGGCCGTCCGGCTGCACTTCGACGAGCAGCCACCGAGCCAGGAGGCGCTGCTGGCGACCCTGCACCTGATGAGCCGGCAGATGGACCAGGTGCTGCCCGGCGCCGATCCGGTGCTGGTCGACGTACGCCGGGGTGTCGTACACCACCGCGATCCGGCGGTCCGCGCCGACCAGGTGGAACGCTGGCTGGCCGGTGAGGCCGCCGCGTTCGCCGCGATCTGGTCCACCGCCGCGTAACCCACCGGTGGTCGTGGACCCGATGGTGGTCGTCGCGGCTCCCCACGCGACGACCACCATCGGCCGGCCGCGCGCCCATTGACCGGGTGCGCCCATTGACTGGCCCAGCCGCCCGGACGGCTGGCAGGCTGGTTCCATGGCGGTCGACATCGTCTACGAGACCCACTCGCTGACCACCGACAACGAGGCGGGCCTCGCCACCGGCTGGTTGCCCGGCGAACTCTCCGCCGCCGGCCGGCAGTACGCCCGCGAACTGGGCGAACGACGCCGGGGCGACGGCCTTCAGGCGGTCTTCTGCTCCGATCTACGCCGCGCGGTCGAAACCGTGGAGATCGCGTTCCCGCTCCGCGATCTGCCGGTGCACCGGGACACCCGGCTGCGGGAGTGCGACTACGGCGAACTGAACGGCATGCCCGTGGCCGAACTGGCCCGGCTGCGCGGTCGGCACCTCGACGAACCCTTCCCCGGCGGGCAGAGCTACCGACAGGTGGTCGAACAGACCCACGGATTCCTGCGCGACCTGGCAGCCGGCTGGGACGGAACCCGAATCCTGATCGTGGCGCACTCCGCCAACCGCTGGGCTCTCGATCACCTGTTGCACGGAACCCCGCTGGCGGACCTGGTCGCCGCCGCCTTCGACTGGCGACCCGGCTGGTCGTACCGGCTTCCGTCCGCCTGGGGCAGCGACCGGCCGCCGCCGGCGCGGGCCCAACTCGGGCAGCCCGCGCCGGAAGGTGGATAACTCGCGGGCATCCGCCGCCCCGGCCTGCCTATCCT
>NZ_JADPUN010000247.1 GCF_015690345.1 Plantactinospora alkalitolerans
CGAAACCCTGATCCGCTTGGCTTCGATCAACCAGATGCTCCGCCGACTCACCCGAGGCGGCCCGGCCCGCCGACCGCAACGTCGCACCTTCGACCAGCACGACTGACACCACTCTCAAACACTCACTTAGACTTCGGTGGCCAGCCGATGCGCTGGAACAATGGCTGTACGACCACTCAGGGAATGGCGCCTTCCTCCGAGATTACGGTGATATTGACCTACTGCGGATCAATTGGGATGTTGAGGCCATTTCCACGGAAGAGCTCATCGGGATGCCGACAGGGCCCTCCGATGGCGACTGCATCGACAAGTACGCGGAGAACCCCGGCCATTGGATCAGCGTCCGCCAGCATGGAGTTCACCTCGGCGTCTCCCTCTGCTGGGAGACGCACGGCACATGGAAACGTTGGCCGATCTTGATAGATCGGTCGCTTCTGGGTTTCCCAGCGACGGGGCTGCAGATCATTGAGAGAAGAACACGTATTGGCATTCTCAAAGGTCGTAGTCGCGAGGGAGCATTGGTGGCCCAAAAACATTTGGCGTGGGTCGGCCGGTCTACCAATCCGAGCGGTCACGACATTTAGGCAAAGCGACGCGGATGCCCAGGCCACGAGGAGGAACCGACACACAACTGGTTCTACGATCAGGTTTCCAGGCCGTACGGCGTCCAGAGGGATACATCTGATGCATCCAAATCCGCCCGGATGCGGAGTAGGCGTAGGGGTGCCGCCATCGGCCGTGTTCCCAGGCAGCGTCCGCGCTCACCTCGACGACGATCACCGGCTCGACCGGGATGTAGTCGAGGGGCTGGGGCCGGTCGAACTGACCAGTCCACACGGCCGGTAGCGGGTGTGGCCACGGATGCCCGCTGGTACGGTCCCCGCCACGCGGCGACGGGTAACAGCGCCCCGAGCTCCTGGCGTTGCGCCGTTGGCAGCGGGACGCTGCGGCCGACGTAGCGCAGTCGTCCGACGGAGTCGAACCTGCCGAGCAAGAGGGTGACCGGGTCGGTCAGGCCACCGACGACACCCCCCGACCACCGCCTCAGCACTGACCCGCTTTTTGATCTTAATCCAGTCCGCTCGCCCCAGCCGGTAGGTTCCCGCCAGAGCCTTGACCACCACGCCCTCGATACCGACATCCCCGCCGTGGTCGTACCAGGCGAGCGCCAGGTCCCGGTCGGTGGTCTGCGGGCACAGCGGCTGCTCAGGCGGGGCCTCAGCCAGGCGGACATCCCCGCCGACCAGGCGGCGGACTGGGCGCTGCTCGGCATCGGAGCCAGCAGAGCTCAACAGCACGTCGCAGCCGGCCAAGCGTCGGACGACGTCCGCGCCACCAAGCGCGACGCGGCGCAGCACTTCGCCGACCGGATGCCGGGTCTGACCGTCGCTGCGGAGCTGTCGAACAGGCTCCGCCTATCCGGGCCGGAGGTAGGCAGGTGACGATCCTGGCTCGCCCACCCGGCCACGTCGGCGTTTGTAGTACGGTCTGCGGTCGGCGGGCCCGGGACCACCCGCAAACGCCGGGCCCGCCGCTCCTATCCCTGTTGGGCGTCGCGCCGGTGGAGGCAGACGTGTTCACGGCGCGTAGGTGCCGATGCAGGCCCGCCGAGTACAGGCCGATGCCCAGTAAACCGATGCGTTGGCGGCAAGCGAGCAGACGGCCAAGGATCGGCAGATGGCCACCCGGCTGAAGCGCCCACACCCGGGTCTGCCATACCCGCCCGTAGATGTTTCGGTCGACGTAGGCGAGCGGGTCGCCGTGCTCCGTCGTCGCCTCCAGGGCCGTCGCGATCTCCACGTCCGGCACACACACCTGTCGCACGTGGGGCTGCCCCTGCCGTTGGCCGGGGATAGTCAGGTCGGCGATCAGCTGGGTCCAACACCACGCAGCGCCAGCCGCCGTCATAGCAGATGCGGGTCACCACCATCGCGCCATCGGGGAGGTAGAGGCGCTGACCAGCGTTCGTGGGCGGCAACGCGCTGGATGGCCACATCGTCGCCCTCATGACCGGACACAATTCGGACCCCGACGGCGGACAGGGTGCCGTCACTGCTTGGGCGCCAGCAGCCGATCGTCAAGTCCGACTACGCGCCTGTCAGGCAGACAGCCAGGATCGCGCCAGCGACCAGATACGGGCCAAATGGGAGGTGTCGCTGCTTCGGATCGCGTCGCAGCCGCATCACGGCGCTCGGCATGGCGAGGAGATACGGCAGCGTCGCACCGAGAAGCACCGCAGTCCAACCTGCGGTCCCGAGGACCAGGCCCAGCACCGCGGCCAGGCGGACGTCGCCCATCCCCATGCCACCGCCTACCAGCGCGAGTAGCAGGTACACCCCCGCCAGAGCGGAGCTGGCTGCGAGGGAGTTGACCAACATCCAAGGCTGGCGCGCAGTGCTGGCGGCCACACCGACCAATCCGGCCAGTATGGCAGCAGTGGCGAGCACAAACGGGGTCGGCAGCCTCCGCACTGTCACATCGACGCACGCCAGCAGGAGCCCAGCGCAGGCCAACAGCAGCCATGCCACCAAGAGCACGAACTCATCCACGGTCAATGGCGCAATTCGCCATGCCATGACACCTGAGGTGGCAGTGAGAAGCCCGCTGAGCAGCGGCCACGCGGGGCCAAGATTTCGCTCGCAGTTTCCGCAGCCGTTACCAAGCACAACCCAGCCCCAGAGCGCGGGTCGGAAGCGGATCCTGCAGTGCTGGCAAGCGGCCCGTGGCGGACAGCCGGCCGGTACGGCGCACCGGTAGACAAGTCGCGGCAACATCGAGCCGACACCGGCGGCAAGCACGCCGGCCGAGAAGACGACGGCTGGGAGCATCACGCTAGGGCCCCCTCTCACCAACAGACGAACGCAGAGTCACCTCAGGCTGCCCTGCTTGGTGACGGCCCGCCTGGTCGCCGGGGTCCTGGTACCGCTCGGCCCATCGGCGGAGTTCCTGCAGGAAGTCCAGGAGCAGAGGCAGGAGTTGTCGTCCGGCGGGCGTTAACTGGTACAGGCCACCCTCGCCACCGTTGGTGCGACCAACCAGCTCCCGGTCCTGGAGGCGATGCAGTGCCTCGTTGAGTGACTTCGCGCTGGGCGTGGGTCGGATCGTCTGGAAGAGGTCGGTGAAGCGCATCGGATGCTGCTGCAGCGAGGTCAGGATCTCAAGGGTCCAACGGTGCCCACAGAGTTTGACAGCAGTATAGAAGGTGTTGAATTCGTGCATGAGCCTTCCTCCGTCAGGTCGGCTGCTGCCTCGGCGGTTGCGGCTGCACACGACACCTCTGCCCATCCGATAGTGACTGGTCTGGCTCCTCCGCTGTTTCGGGCCAACCGCCGAGCGCGAAATTAAGCTCCAGGCCCATCGTCCGGACAAGCGTGTGGAGCCGTATCAGGCTCCGCTTGCGGCTTTTACCACGGCTATGTCGCGCCCTGACGATTCCTGCGGCCAGACCAGCGCTGGCGCTCTCAATCTCATTGAGGGTGCCTGTATACGGATCGTCTCGGCCTCCTGTCCCCACCGAATTACTCCTTTCCTACTGTCTAACTTGACAAGTGCCGTCGGTGCGCAACCACGCTCACCATGTGCTTCCCGGGCGTCCATCGGAACGCACCAGAGGTGCCGCCCGGTGACGTGCAGCCCCAGCTCCCAATCATCCTCAGGTCGGTCCAGTCTCCGATCATGCATCGCCGGCACCGGCAAGCGAGGTCAACGAGGGCGCATCTATCTGATCAGCACTGACAAGGTACAGTCCCCTGCCAGCCCTGTAACACGATCGATCGCATGCGCCAAAGTATGAGTAGACTAATCCCATTGGCACACATTCAGGCACGGAGGTGAGCCATCGTTTGACGGGCAACCTCCACGAGCGATCGGGCGATATCCCCATCCACCGGGGGCATCTGTCGTTTTAGTGAGATCCAGACGAGCCTCATGTAAAGGTTCCCGTCATACGTCGCTACCGCTGGCCCATCACGGTTCTCAATGTAGGCGTAGGCCGCGGCGCCCAATGCCGATATCGGCGTTAGGGTAACGTCCTCAGAATGCACACGCTGGAGATTCTCGTATACGCCCTCCGCGCTGCTGTTGTCGAAGATCATTATCTCGGCCATCGCTACACCGTGGTCCGCGCCATCGCCGAGGGCGACGCTGCATCTCATCGTCACCACGGAACTCGAGACGGTGCTGCTCTCTTGAGGATCGTCGCCCAGCCCGCCAACCTCTGCCGCGATCGGAGCCCACCACACCGCCGTACAGGGCCGGTCCACGGCCTTATAGGCACGGACCGAGCCGGGCGTTACCGAGAAGCCCACCGCGTCGGGACGCGGTTGCATGTCGGAGGTTTCCACCAGCGGCGCCCCTCCCCTGTGTGCCGCGGGCCAATAGAGGAACGCGCTACCGAGCATGGATCCGATCGCGATCGCCGCCACCAGAGCGAGGACCGCGACAGGAAACCGCCGCCGTGGTTGGCGCGTCAACTCCTGACGCACGTCCTGACCGCGAGGGGCGGAGGATGCGTCGTCGTTATCTACGAGGTTCGACATTGCCTAATCCCCTTGTCTGCTCAAGCCTTAGTGCCGACGTACGCGCCATCCGGGCATTTCCTTGTGCGCCTGTCACCCCCGGAACGGATGCGCACCTAGTCACAATCTCGGCGGCGAGGTTGACCACCGCTCGGCGAGCCGATGCACCCAGTCGCCGTACGTCAATCGGTTCGGGCCTTGCCAGCACGGGATCCCAGGGCACAGTGATGACGCTACGAACGGCATCGGTGGCTTGTTGTTCGGCGAGCCGTACCTCGCGCGGGTGGTGTGGCCGCCCAGCGACCAGAGTGAGGATGACCTGATCGACTAATGCGCTGGAGACCCGGCGGAGTTGTGTCAGTAGGCGGAGTGTGTGTTGAACGCTTTCGCGCGTCGCACGAGACACGAGGACGGGAATTTCGCAACCCGCCAACGGCGACCAAATACCTCGGACCTCGACTTGCGGCAGGTCGAGGAGAGCGATCGAGTAGACCGGGCGGATCCGCTCAACCAAGGCGTACGTCTCGTGCAGCATCGGGGCACGTCGCCCGCCCCCACCCTCGGTCGCTTCCTCCGCTGCCAGTGCGTGTAGACCAGTGGGGCCCTGCTGCACGATTCGCTCAATGGACTGTCGGTCGATCAGGGAGTCCGCGTTGTCCACGGCATCCCACACACTGCGCGGCGTTGCGGTGGAGACCCGGAGACCGAGCCCACCCCAGGTACGACCGGTGGCGTCGATGGCGATAACGGGATCAGGACAGGCGAGTGCCAGGACTCCGCCCACAGCAGCGGTGATTGCCGACCGGCCAACGCCACCGTCGGCGGATCCGACGCCGACTACGGCGCACGGCGGGCTCAGCCACGCCGAACGGAGCCACAAAATATCGGCACCATCGGATCGGAAGCGTCGTGGCACCAGCGGCATCGGCAGCCCTTCATCGACGCGGCTTGTCTGATCACCGGGACTGGCGTCGTCGAACGAACCGCACAATTCAAAGGGCGGCCGGGAGTCGTCGGGCTCGTCACCGCTTTCGGCCATAACAGTCACCTCCGGAACTCGTCATGTCGCTGCGCATGAGACGAGATATGAGTCGTGTCGGGTGCCGAGAGCAGGGCACCCGACACGACTGCGATTCCCGCGCGCACGGTCCCCCTCACAGAGGCCACTCTCGCGAGCGACCTCATCGTGCGTCTGGCAGGTTTCACGCTTCGCAATCTGCCCTATCGGATATGCCGGTGGCTAGATGACGCCTGGTGACTACGTGTGCCGGGATGTGACGCAAAGTGTCGCGTTATGCTCACCGTTTTCCCTGGTAGAAGCGCCGGATGTGATTGCGCGTCATGGGGCGGCACCTAGCCGGAGCTGGCCTTTGCCGTTACGTTCCTGTTGAGAGGCGGCGTCGAAGTTGAGCCGATGAAACTTTCCCGATGCTGTCTTAAACGGGAGATGTCATCCGCCTTCAGCAATCACAACTAGAGGAGGTCCTTGATGCAGTTACGGCCTTTTACCGGCACCTATCTCACCGACCCGGGCATCGTCTGGCGCGAGCTGTTGTCCACTCCGGAGGGGGTGCACTTCGCCGACGATCTCGGGCTGTGGTTAATCAGCCGGCACGAGCACGTGCGCCGGGCGTTCGCGGATTCGGGGGCCTTCGGCAGCACGCTCACCCTGGCCCCGGTCTACCAGATGTGTCCGGAGGCCCTGGACGTCGTCATGCGCCTGGACGTGCCGCCGACCACGGCGGCGGCGGAGCCACCAGTGCACACCCGGACCCGGCGGGCGTTGCGGGTCATCTTCGCCACCACCGGTCCCGGCGTCGCCGACGAGTACGGCCCAATCGTGCGTCGTCGCGTGGCGGAGCTCGTGTCCCGGATCGCCGACCGCCGGGACGGGACGGTCGATCTGATGCCAGAGTTCGCCGCGCTACTGCCACTGCTGGTGGTGGTGGACATCCTCGGCGTACCGGAGCTGGACGTGCCACGCATCCGGAGCTGGGCCGACGGGCAAATCGCATTGATTTGGGGCCAGCCGGATCCATCCGAGCAGGTCCGGCTGGCCCAGGGACTGCTCGACTTCTGGCACTACTGCCAAGCGCTCGTCGCGCGGCGGAGCGCCGATGGCGCCACCGGCGACGACTTTGTCAGCCGGGCACTGCGCCACCGCGCCGGCGACGACGCCGTGCTGAGCGTCGCCGAGGTGGCGAGCATGGCCTTCAACCTTCTCGTGGCCGGGCACGAGACCACCGCCGGGCTGCTCGCGCACGGCCTGGACCGGGCGTTGTCCGAGCCCGGACGCTGGCCGCGCATCGCCGCCGACCCCGACGGGGTACCAGCCTTCCTGGAAGAGGCGCTGCGGTTCGGACCGGCGATCGACGGTTGGCTGCGGGTCACCCTTCGTCCGGTGACGATCGGCGGGGTGACCATCCCGGCCGGCGGCCGATGTCTGTTGCTGATCGGGGCAGCCAACCGGGACCCGGCGGTCTTCGCCGATCCGGACCGGTTCGACCCCGCGCGCCGGGACCGGGGACACCTCTCCTTCGGGTACGGGCCACATTTCTGCATCGGCGCCGCCCTGGCCCGTCTGGAGGCCCAGATCGCCCTGGTGCGACTCGCCGAGGCGATGCCCCATCTGCGGCTCGCCCCCGGCCACCAATCGCGGTTCAAGCCCAATGTTGCCTTCCGGGCGCACCGAACGCTCCTTGTCACCCAACCGCGCTCTAGCCAGCGCACCTGATCTCCGCCGGTAGGCGGATCACCAATGACTGCGAAAGGGGTGGTCGAAACGCGCCGACAAATCTGACGACAGGACGAGAAGGAACAAGAGACGCATCGCATGTAGGGGGGAAAAACATGCGCACCAAGATCCTCGCGAGCGCAGCCGCGCTCCTCATCACGCTCAGCGGCGTTCTCGTCGCCACCGGCACTCCAGCTCAGGCTGCCAGTGCCGAATGTACCGCGCCGCTCTGGTCGGTAGGCACCCGTGGCTGCACCACCGGCACCATCTCAGCCAACTCCAGTGGTCGCTTCATCGACGTCACCTTCTGGGGCTGCAGTGGCACGAAGTGGAAGGTGTGGGACACGGGCACCGGACGGACCGTTGGCAGCGGAAAAACTCCATCGGGGGGGTACATGACCAAACGGATCGGCGGTCTTTACGGCAAGTACAAGGCACAGATCTCGACGGCCTGCTACCAAGACCAGATCAGGATCGACAACACCTGACATCCAATCCCGCGTGGGGGGGCATATGCTCGTCGCCCCGCGCGGTAGAGGCGGCGGAGCACTCAACTACTGACAGTGCTGCAACAGGTTCAGGACGGGCGGCGGTCGGGCGGCACACGCACGACCGCCGCTGTCTGTCGGACGAGGTGTCCTTCTGCTACACAACTCCGTCAGCGTCGGTGGGGCCCACGGTTGATGTGGTTCTACGGGGAGTTCGGGTGTTCGGTCTCCGAGCACAAGGCTGAAAGCTCTTCGGCAGTAAGTGGTGGCTCGCTCGGCGGTGGGTGCTTGGGTCCTAGGATCGTTTCCAGGACGATCCGCGGCGACAGTAGAGATCTCATGGGCGCGGACAGGCTGAAGACGTCGAGGAGGGCGTACGCGACGGTACGTCGGCTGGTGCCGGTCTTCATCATCCGTTCGAAGTAGCGTTGTGCGAGCCGGGCTGTGGCGGGTGGACGTCGGCCGATGGCGGACGGGTAGAGGATGTCTTGCCCGGTGGCCATCAGCCAGGCCGGCTCAACCGTTCGGGCGACCATCTGCTGAATTTTCTGGGCGGCCTCCGGGGCGTGATGATGCTTTCTCAGGCCGCCCCGCAGGGCGGCGACGCCGTGTGCGGCGACCGACATCCCTTGTCCGTAGATGGGATTGAAGGTAGCGACGGCATCGCCGAGGACGGCGAGGCCGTGGGGCCAGTGGGGCAATCTTTCATAGTAGCGCCGCCTGTTGACCGTGCTCCTGGAGCCGATGACTGGTCCAGACGGCTGGGCGGACGCGATGAGGTCACCCACGATCGGGTGGCGAACTGCGCGGGCGAACTCGACGAACCGGTCTTCGTCGGTGGTGGGTTCACCTCCCCTGGTGCCAGACAGCGTTACCAGCCACCGGTCGCCTTCGATGGGCAGCAGGGTTGCCGTCTGTCCAGGTCGTGGTTCCCGAGGGTCGGCCTGGACGTTCACGACCGGAAAGCTATGTGTCGCTGTGGCCGGGGCGCGGAAGAGTCGGGTGGCGTAGGCGAGGCCGGAGTCAACGATCTCCTCCTGGACTGCCGGTAGGCCAAGGTCGGACAGCCACTCGGGTGCGTGCGACCCGCGGCCGGTGGCGTCGACTACGAACTCGGCGTGGAGATCCTCGGTGAACTGCGTCTGCTGGTCGCGGATCCGCACGCCGGTAAGCCGGGTCGAATCACCCAGCAGTTCCAGGACGTGGGTGGTGTCGCGCACAACGATGTCCCCGGCGCTCAGGGCCTGGTCGCGGATCACCCAGTCGAGGAGATCGCGGCTGCAGGTGATGAGGAACTGCTGGCCGTCGGGGTACCGCTGGAACCATCCCTGAGCGGACATGGACACGAGGTTGCTGGGTACTCCGATGTGGTGCGCCCCGGCGGCGAGCAACCGGTCGGTCGTGCCGGGCAGCAGGTAGTCCAGTGCCCGCGCTCCTCCGGACCAGAGGAGGTGAGCATGTCGGGCCTGGGGGGTGCCTTTGCGGGCGGCTGGTCCGGTCGGCAGCCGATCACGCTCAATGAGTGTCACGGAGTATCCGTCCTCGGCCAGCACCGTCGCCGCGAGCGTGCCGGCCAGTCCTGCTCCCGCGACTACGGCATGTCTTGGTGTTTTCACGGGCAACCTTCGTCTCAGCTGAGTCAGCGGCTGTCGTGCGGGATGACGGCGTTATCAGCATGCATTCCGGTAGTGTCACCAGCGATTGAGTGCGCTGCCATAGGTAGCGTGGAGTAGGCGCGTGAGACTCTCACAAGCCAGTCAAGCTCGTCCATGCCGTCGACACCGCCGGCCGCCCGTTTATCTTCTTGTCTTGTGCCCTGAGGGAACGATTCCCCCCGTGCCTTTGCCATGATGGCGTATTTGAGACAGGTTGCTTCGATCGCAGCGTCACGGTCGGTGCCTTCCACTCCGGACCGCTGCGCATGGCGCATTGCCGTCTTGGCCACAGCCGGATTGATGTGAGGTCGTACGGCTAGGATCCCGTCACGTATCTCGGCGAGACGACGTGTGATGCGTAAATCGAGGTCCCACCAGGGCAGTTGTATCGGTGCAACGATTTGTGGAGTGGCCGCCCTGAGCCCGTTCCACAACGGAAAGAGCGCCCGGTATGACCGGAACCGGCGAATCCAACTGGAGAGCCAGGCCAAGCGGTGCCCTGCCACCGGAAACACACATCCGACAGCGAACGCGCCTGCCGCTACGACCACCAGGCCGGGAGCGACCGACGAACTGAGGAAATCTAGATCGACGCTGAACCAGCGGGCGAACACGGCGACAAGCTTGCAGATAAGGCATGCCAGGGCAAGGCTCATTGAGACGACGATCAACCGCAGCCCTCGTCGCAGCGGCGGACGGCCGGCGACCTTCGACCATTGCCATGTGGCTACCAAAATGTTGCCGTAGGCGATACTGCCGGCCACGAGATAGCAAAGGATCAACCCGGAGATGTACGGCGTCCGGGCATAGTAGGTATCGAAGTCTACCCGGCGCTCGACAGGCGCGTTCCCGAGCAGAAACAAGACGATCATCGTGATGATGACCGTGCCGTAGCCGAGCAGCCACCAGCGTGATCGACGCCAAGCCGTCGCTGGTGAGTACCGCCAGAATGCGAGGACGATTTGAATGGACGCGGCAAAGGCGACGATGAGGCAGTAGGCAAGCACGGCGGCGAAGTTGGGCACGCCCGTCCACCGGTTGACCGCAGCGATCCACGCCGGGTCCACGGCTAGCATGGTGCAGGAGCCGATCAGGAGCATGGCACACAAGGCCCGTCGGGTCGGGTTCCGGGGGTCGGCAAAGAGGTCGCCAAGCTTATAAAGGAACGCGGCAAAGACAAGGGCCGATCCGACCCACAACCCGCCGCTCATCCGCGTCCTTCGGTATCGACGCCGCGGCCGAGCGACGACTCCAGACGGTCCACGACCCCGCGCGCATGTGGCGGGATCGTCCACTCCTGCCGAGGTAGCCAACGGCTGACCCTAGCCGCCAACATCGATCCAAAGAGTTCGGCCTCCTGCTCCGCTCGTATGCGCTCGACGTCTTCTTCACCGCCCAGGTCAGTCGGTCCCGAGCCGGTGCAGTCAGTCCGGGCAGCCGCGATGCGGACCACAGCGTCAGGGCGGAGGGATGGAAACAGTGCATCCATGACGATTTCCACTGGAACTGCCGTCAGAACGTCGCCGGCTTCCATGTGCCACATTTCGTGGCCGGTGATGAGCATCTGGTGCCACGGGCTGGTGTTCTTTTCACACAGGATGTAGTACGCGTCGTTTTTGAATGCCCATACGCCGCTTATGCCGGGCGGGAAGGGGACCAGGCGGTGCCGGACGGGCCGATCTAGCCGCTGCGCCATGCGGTCACAGAGGCTGGCGATCACCTGGTGTGGCTCGGTGGGTATCGGTAGGTCAAGGTCACTGATCAAGGCGGTGCAGGCCCTACTAATGGCCCTTAGGTTCACTGAGCCGCCCCCTGTCGTGTCTCGGGCCTGCCAGATCGCGACTGTCAGCGGCATTATGCATCTGCCTCATCCTGCTCGCCCGCTCTGCCGTGATCGTCGTCATCACTTTGATCTTCATTGAGGATGTCATTGACGATCTTCGTCACTTCGGCGATCCGCTGTGGCGAGAGTGCTAGCGCGCGCATCGCGAGCATCCTGACGCCGTGATTTTCCAGTGCCTGAGCGAGAGTCGCCTCCGCATCGACCTGTCCGATCGGTTTGCTGTCGCCTAGCGCCCGCGCGAAGGTGATCTCCGCCTCTACCTGCTCGGCTGTCAGTTCGTCCACAAAGTACGAGATCTTCCGCAGGCCGAAGAAGTCGGCTAATCCAACTAGCAACTCGCGAGATGGGTTGCTCTTCGTACCCTTTCGGATCGCAGACAGGTACGCGCCGCCTACCCGTACGGAGGGCTGGGAGGCTCGGATGGCCGCAGCGACCTCCTCGTTGGTGTACATCCGTCCATTGCGTCCCTCCGGACGGATGACGTCGAACAGACGTTCCACTCTGACGGCAAGCCGGCTGTTCGACACCGCGCACCACCTCAGACCTCGCCCGCAGGATGATCACGCATCGTGAAATCGTCTCAACTATGTGTTGAACATCGACAGTGTCGAGTCTAGACTCGGCCAGCGAAGAACTCAACTGTCAGTTGAACCCTCGTCGTGGCACTGGCGGGAGGCGCTGGGGGGCGTCTCCTCGATACCGGCATTCGGGCGAGGCTCGGCCTAGCACCCCTGGGGGGAGGGGCTTGGTGCGTTTCCAGTGCGACCACAGACGCGGGCGAGCGTCGGTACGGTGATCAGCACAGTCACCAACAAATCCCAACCTTCGTCCGTTTGGATGGTGGGTCACCAGTGGCATAGGTAAAGCCAGCACGGCTGCGTCGCCATCTTCGGTGAACGGTTCCTACATCGCGACCTCAGCAGGAGGCATGCCGAGGTCTCTACCAGAGCTTCAAGGACGGCGATTATGACATCCTTACCGAGGGGCAGATCCGCGCAGGCGGCCGGTGCGACTATTCGACGAGCACGTCTACAGCGCCGCTGGACTCAACTCAGGCTGGCCTACGAACATTACCGTGTCGCGAGGACCTACGGGCTGAAGCCACCCGACGTCGGGTCGCTGAGGTCCATGATCTCCCGCTGGGAGAAGGGTCACAGAGACCCGGATGAGATCAATCGACGAGTCTTGTGTGAGGCCCTGGGAATTCCTTTGGCGGATCTCCGTTTGCCTATCGACACCGACATTCCCTGGCCCCCGTGAGAGCCGATTGAGGTCAAGGCCGAGGTGCCGGACCTGTTCGGCCGTCAGCGCAGGTGTGCCGACGAGGGCGGTGAGCGCTTCGTGCGCCAGGATCACGTCGACGCGCAGAGGGAGGCGGCGGTGCAGCATCGCTCGACGGCCCAGTCGGAGGCTGCCGCTCGTAACGCATCTTCTGCAGCATGGGTGTGCTGTCGAAGATCGCTTTGGTCCAGCATGGCGTGGACGAGCACATTTGACCCACTCCGGAACTCACTCCTCGATCTGGATGGCCCCAGCCGTCTGCGCGGGGTCGCTGTCTTCGCTTTCGTGGCTCCGCGTCCACTCGACGCCGGCCGGCCGGTCGCCGGTCGCCATGTACTCCCCAATGGCGCGCCGGGCGGTCGCGACGCTCACCCGAGCCAGCGCGGCGGGCACCGTGACCAGGCCCCGGTCCGGGGACTCCAGGACGACAATGGGCCCGGCCGCCGCGAGCTCCACCGCGTGGGTGCCGTCGGGGACCCACCGCATCGCCGCCCGCCCCACCTCGAGGTCCACGTCGATTCGCAGCTCCGGCTGACTGCCGGTCCGCCCGGCCCAGAGTGTCTGACCCGATCCACCATGGATCATGATTGATTCGGTCTGCTCGTCGAACCACTCCACTGCCTCGATCGGGTCGAACAGCTTCACCTGGTGACCGTGGTAGTCCCACCCAGACACCGGGACCGTCGGTCGGCTCCCGCCGGCCGAGGTCGTCGCAAGCCGGGAAGGACAGCTGGTCGCAGTCATCTCAATGGGCCCTGGAAGGCGAAACTGCCCTCGATCAGATTGTGGTCCGACCACCCGTCGGCGCGGTCCAGGCCGGATGGCGGGTGTACCTGGTAGGTCATCGGGACCAGCGAGTCGGGGTCGGTGGTGAGGATGAAGTCGATGATCTGGTTGCCGCCAGCGGCATCTTCCCGATTGGTCGTCGGCCGGTACGCCTGGTGATTTGGTGTACCGGTGAGCCAGGCGAGGTCAGAGGCGGCGTGGAAGCCGCAGCCATCGACCCGCTCGCCGTGCTCTTCGGACCAGGCGCCGATGAGATGGTCGACCGCTTCGGTCTGGTCGACCCAGATGCCGTCTTCGCGCCTGCGGGCTTTCTGATGCCGGGCGCGGTAGCCCGCCAAATCCCAGTCCCGCCGGGGGTAGGAGGGGCCGGAGGCGGTGGAGTTCAGGTCGCCCATCACGAGCACCGGCAACCGGTGCCGGCCGTACCGGTCGATGCGTTCGGCTTGCCGCAGTCTGCTGGCGCCGGAGCGCGGATCCCAGTGCTCAACGAGGACGCCGAACTGGACGCCGGTGGCGCGGACGCGGAACTCGGCCAAGCCACGCTTGTCGTCGTGAGTGGGATACCCGTTGTCGTTGTACCAGCTGGTGAGGTCGAGCACGGTCGGGTCGTAGAGCAGGGCGGGTTCGATGGGGCCGCGTTCTCGCCATCCCAGGTGCCCGACGTACGGGCGGTCGAGCTGGCGGCCAAGAGCAGCGGTGGCAGAGAGGAGCCCCCGGTTGCCGTCGCGGCCCCACTCCTTCGCCTCGCAGAGAGCCACCAGCGCCGGCACCCGATGCACGTGCTCGAAGGCTCGGCAGAGCTTGTCGAGGGCAAAAGTGCCGTCGGGCTGCAGCCCGCCACCCTCAAAGTTGAACAGCGCCACGGATATCGGACTCACAGTCCGCCTTTCTGTGCTGTCTGGCCGGGGGGTGACGCCGGCCCGTCTCGTCGGGGGGTGACGCCGAGACGGGCCGGCTGCTTGAGGACTAGCGGAAGCTGGTCCAGTTGAAGGCGCGGCCGGCGGCCGATGACCTGGCGTCATCGGCCCGGGTCGCGGCTGGCGGCACCGTCCAGGTCCGGGTGACCTCGGCGAGCCACGACCGGAAGTGGGTCAGGTCGGTGTAGATCGTGGGCTTCAGGCCGCAGACCGGGTCTGTTTCCCGGCTACCGCTGCCGACCACCGCCCACTGTCGGCCCGCCAGGCGGCGCAGTGCGGGACCGCCGCTGTCGCCGTAGCAGGCGCCGCTGATACCCCCGGGGCTGTCGACGCACAGCTCGCCGGGGCTGATCCCGCCCGCCGCACAGCGATCGGCCAGCAGAATCCTGGTGTCGAGTTGCTGCAACGTAGTCGGGAGGGGACCTTCGCCCGAGGGTGTTGTCGCTCCCCAGCCGAGGATCCGGATCCCGTCCGCGCTGGCGCTCGTCTGGTCAACGGGGAATGGTCGACTCCAGACAGGCGCGTTCAGACGCAGCACGGCGATGTCGGCGACCTCGTCGCCGCCGGAACCCCAGTCCCACTGCTGGTGCGGAAGGATCTGCCGAACCTTTCGGACCGCGCCGCCGGCCAGACGGTCCGTCGAGGCGATCCGGATGGTGTAAAGGCCCGGATCTTTCGGCGTCGCGTTGGCGAGGGTGACGCAGTGGGCGTTGACGGCGACCGCGAACGGGTGGATCAGGATCGCAGTGCAGGTGTGGTACTCAGGGTCGCCGTCTTTGGTGATCCGCAGCGACGCTATTCCGGGGTACGCCTGGGCTGCGTCGCCACCCCCGACGATCAACGGCGCGACGGTCTCGGGTGTCACCTGACCGTCCGGCGCTGCTACCGCGACCGGTGTGGCGACGAGGCTGGCGAGCAGTACCGCGACGGCGGCAGCGCTCAACGTCTTGATGGGCAGTTTCAACGGGTACCTTTCCGATCCGATGTTCCGCCAGCGCGGGTGCGCTGGGCTCGCCGCGCTTCTTGCGGCGAAGTCTCTGAGGCGGTCAGGTGCAGGACAGCGTGGGTGTGGTGGTGGCCGATGTCCTGCCGGAGGTGGGGTACAGGCGGCAGGCGGTACAGCTCTATAACCGCCAGGTACGCCGAGCCCGATAGGACCGGCGGGCAGGCCTTCGACAGCTCGTACGCCAGCAGTAGGCAGTGCCCCGCCAGAAGGTGTCGTAGCTGCTGCACTGCCACCTGGGTGCTGGCGACCGCCCAGGACGCCAGGCGTTCGATGATCACCGCTCCTAGCGTCCGCGCCGCAATGGCCCGTGCTGCCATCGCCGCACCGACACCGGGATGATCCATCGTCGTCGGGCGTTGGCGTGGGGGTGCGGCCGGCCCGCCGCGGGGGGATGGGCGGGCCGGCCGCTGGCCGGCGCGAGAGTCCGCCGGCCGAGGGTGAGGTTTCGGTATTCCTGGCGGACCGCCGGTTCGGCCAGTCCGGGCCGTCGGTGCGACCCGGACTGGATAGGTTGTGTCGATCTACGTGGGGCCACGAGGGCTGGCGCCTGTCGCGGTGATGTGCCGTGCCGGGCTGTTGCGACGACTCACCAGATGGCGAGGTTGCGCTGGTGCCACCGACAATCCTGGTGTCGACATCGGGCCGCGTGGTGTTGGCAGAGAGAAGCGGCCCACGTGGGAAAGGGGCGTTGTCCTGGGTCATCGCGGTGTTGATATCCGCTCGTGATAGGCGTCGGATTTGGGCTGCAGGGCGCGGGCTGACCGGTGCGGTCGCGGTGTGTCGCCGGGCAGGGTTGGTTGGAGCGGTGCCGGTGATCATGCGACGGACTCACTCGCCTGTAGTGCGGTGGCGACTTGCGGCCGGGGGCGGCGCCGGCCTGGCGCGGTGAGACGGGTGGTGGCGACAAGGTCGGCAACGAACGCGTCGACTTGGACTCGGGTCTTGCCGGGCATGCAGACCAGGTGCGCCCGGCCGTCGGACACCGGGAGGGGCCATCGGCGTAGCAGCGCGTCCGGTGGTGGGTCGAGCACGACGGTGAAGGCCAAGGGGTGCCGCCAGGCGCGCCATCCGATCCCGGTGAGGCGTTGCACGGTGTGTTGGGCGAGGTCACGTGATTGATCGGCACGGCGGCGTAGGCCGTCCCATCCCCAGGTCTGCAGTGCCCACCAGAGCATGAGGGGGGCATGTCCGGATCGGGAGCCGGTGACGGTGGTGTCGTGGCTGCCGATGTAGTCAACGTGGCGGGCGGTGCCGGCCCGGGCACTGTCGCGGACGATCAGTACGGCGCAGGGCAGGGGCGTGCCGAGGAACTTGTGGCCGGACACGACGAGGCTGTCCGCTCCGTTGCTGAAGTCGAAGCCCGGGCGGTCGGCCGGGTTCATCAGCCCGAGCGGGATGCCGGCGAGCGCCGCGTCGGCGTGGATCCACCGCTGGTCCCGGGCCACGCGGGCGGTGTCGAGTGCCTGGTGGATGCGGGTTACGTCGTCGATGGCCTCGGTCATGGTGGTGCCGATCGTGGCGACCACGACCACGGCCGGCGGCCGGCGTTTTCGGGCGCGCCGCGCCCGTACCTGGGTGGCGAGGCTGTCGTAGTCGAGTTCGTCGCGGTCGTTGACCGGCACGGTGATCAGGGGCATACGGAGCATGTCGGCCAGCCGGGCGACGCCGTAGTGGGCGGCTGCGGAGCAGACCACGACGGTGTCAGGGTGTCGGGTGCGGGCCATCCAGAGTGCGCAATGGGTGCCTTCGGTCGAGCCGGTGGTGGTGTAGCCCCACCGGTCGGCCAGCGGTGCGCGGAACAGGTCGGCGAACGCCTCGACGACGTCGCGCTCGAACGTCTTGGTGTGCTTGCCGTACGGCCCGGCCGGGCCGTACGGGTCGCCGACGTTGTTCAGCAGCGTCCGCAGCAGCGGTCCCAGGTCGCCGATGTCCAGGTCGGCCGCGTCGGGGAATCCGAGGTTGGTGGTGGTCTGCCTGGACAGGGCGGTCAGCAGTTGGTGCAGGCGTTCCATCGCCAACATGTCCGGTCGCCGTCCCGGCGGCGCTGCCGTCTCGAGCGGGAGCACGTGCTCCATCAGGCGCCCCCGGCCACCGCGCGGTGCAGGTCGGCGAGCCGCCGAAATACGTCGATGACTCCCTGCCGGCCGAGTGGGTCCTGCGCGTCGACGAGATCCTCGACGCTGCTGGCGAAGCTCCAGAGCAGCGGTGCGGGATCCATCGCCGTGGTGAGGGTTTGCGTGCTGCGGATGCGGACCTCGTCGTACTGGACGCGGGCCCCGCGGTCGACGAGCAGGCTGGTGCCGTCGTCCAGGTAGGCGATAGCCCGGCCGGGCACGTCGGTCACCCCGTCCGCGGTGCGCTGGATCTGCGGCCAGGTTGCCCAGCGGCTGTCGAGGCTGGAGACGCCCACCCCGAGGTGCCGGGCCTGTGGTGACAGGTCGTCGCGGCGATCGGTCATGGTCGTGTAGGGGTCGCCGCCCTGCTGACGAAGCGTGAACGCCTGGTGGGCCACCTCGTAGAGCAGCCGGGGCAGTTCGGCGGGGGCGTCGGCGAGCAGGAACAGCCGGGTTCCTGTGCGCAGGGTGTAGAGGGGTTGTCTGGGGTCGGGCTCGTAGTAGAGAAACGCCAGGCCGAACGGGCACAGCGGGTCCGCGTATCGGCGGTCCCACGCGTGCTGGGCATGCATGGCGTTCATTGCCCGCAGCCGGCGCACGACCTGGCTGCGCAGATCTGCTGCGGCGGCCTGCTGCGCCGGGTCGTACCGCAGGTCATGCGGTGGCAGGTGTGGGGGCTCGGGCTGAACGGTCTCCGGCGGCGGTAACGCGTACAAGCGCCGCGCCGGCCGATCGGGCGCCGCCGAGGCATGCTGGTACGGCGATCCAGCGGGTGAGGGTTCGGCGGCTGCGTGCCCGGCGTGGGTGGGCCACGTCGTGGACGTGTCGAGAGGCGCGCGGTGCGGTGCGGCAAACGGCGCCGTAGCGGCGTCAGACATGGAGATCCGCCAATCGTGGCTCGGGATGCGTCAAGGGATTCGGGCGGCCGTGGCCGATGCCCCGGTAGGTTTCCGGCTGGCTGCGCCGCAACCTGCTCGCCCACAGCAGGCCGGCGGCGATGGTCAGCAGGACGGCGCCAGGGAGGAGGTACGCCATCGGAGTGCCGGGTGTGATCCCCAGCAGCGAGGACTGGTTCGTCGCCGACACGATCACGATCGCGGTGCCGGCGATCGTGCCGAGGACCGGCCCGATGCCGCGTACCCATATCGATTCGGCACGGCCCCTACCCCGTCTGAAGAACACGACGGCGGCGATCGAGACGAGGACCAGCAGGGACATCAGGCCGAGCGCGGCGCCAGCGGACAGCCAGGTGAACAGCACGCCGAGCGGGTCGGCGTCGGCGAGCATGAATCCGCCCACCACCAGCGCGGCCGTCACGGACTGCAGCAGTGACCCGCCGATCGGCGCGCCGGCCCGGGCGCCGGTACCGACCAGGCTCAGCCCGTGCGGCAGGACCCGCTCGCGAGCCATCGCGAAGACGTGCCGTGAGATGGTGCTGTGGAACGACAGCAGCGCGATCAAAACGCTGGTGACCAGCAGCATCGTGGCGAACAGGCTCAATCCGCCACCGTAGGCGCCGTCGAGGATCGTGAACGGCAGCCCGGCGTCCGGGTCCTGAGCCACGTCGATCACGCGGTCTGCGCCGACGGCGACCGGCACCGCCCAGGCCGACAACGCGTAGAACGCGGGCAGGGCCAGCAGCGCGCCGATGGTCGCGCTCCGCACGCTGTGGTTGGTCTTCGCTTCCTCGCCGTAGGCCGCACCGATGTCGATGCCGATCAGTGCCGCGACCCCGAAGGCCACCAACCCGCCGAGACCGCTGGTCCAGATCGCGGCGATGCTCCACGGGGCGAGGGTGATGCTGCCGTCGGCGGGGTGGGTGAACGCGGCGAGGATGAACGTGCCGATCATGGCTAGCTCGGCGATGAGCACCACCGCCACGATCCACGTGCTGAGCACGACGTTGAGCACACCGGCGGTACCGACGATCAGCCACGCCGCGAACGCCCACCACTTCCACGAGCCGCCCGCCAAAGTCGCGACTGTCGCGCCGAAGAGGCCGTAGAGGCTCGTCTGGATCGCGGTGTAGCTGACCAGGGCGAGCGCGCCGCCGACCAGGCCCCACCGTGGGCCCAGCCCGTGCGCCAGCATCGCGTAGCCGGGAGCTGCGTGCGGCACGTGCCGGCTCATCGCCACGTAGCCAACCATCAGCAGGCTGACCGCGATGCCCACCAGCAGGAACGCCGCCGGCACGCCGAGCGCGCCGCTGGCGTACATCGCCACGATGCCCCCGGCGAGCACCGCCATCGGGGACGAGGCCCCGACCTGCAGCAGCCAGAGAGCTCCGCCGGTCATCCGCCGGCGGGCTAACGCGCGAACGCGGGTCACCACGTCACCTCCACCCTGGCGGAGCACGCCGCGCTCGCACACGGCTGCGGGTGCAGTTGGACGTCGAACCAGCTCGTTGCCACAAGCGCGTACCCGGTCGGGTGCAGCGGCCCGGTCCCCCAGTAACGCCGGTCGCGGTGCAGCCGACGCCGCGCTACCGCACCGCGACGGCCGAACCCGAACACGTCGGGCGTTCTGTCCGGCCAGGTCCGCTGCACCGCCCAGCCGGCGGTCCAATCCATCAACCCGCGGAAGGGTCCCGCTCCCTCCGGCCTACCAGCCGATGCATCGAATGGGATTCGCATCCTGCCCTCCCCAGTAGCAGATGACGCCAGTAGCAGTTCTCTCCGCCGGCTGCGACCCTGGCCCGGTTCGCGGTTGGTGGCCTA
Source organism: Plantactinospora alkalitolerans (assembly GCF_015690345.1). Taxonomy (GTDB): domain Bacteria; phylum Actinomycetota; class Actinomycetes; order Mycobacteriales; family Micromonosporaceae; genus Plantactinospora; species Plantactinospora alkalitolerans. Next base: position 20,059 of record NZ_JADPUN010000247.1, read on the forward strand.
GCTGCCACTGCCGAAAGGCTCTCGTCGGCGCGGCGATCGATGTCGTCCGGCATCAGTTATGGCGGGGACAGCGAGTGTCGGACACCGTCGACACGAAGAACCGACACGCGATACGGGCTCAGGAGCCGGTGGCCAGGTCGCACTTCAACAGACCGCACGGCTTTGACGTCGGTGGATCCGAAATGCCCGTCGATGCCGACGGTGATCACGCCCCACGTGAGGCGGTCCCATCCAGGAAGGGTCGGATCCGGTGTCGAGGGTATTCGACACGAACGGGTGCCCGTTCGCTGAGAGGGAGTCCGCGAGGCGGACCAGACGATGTCAACGGCCTCCGTGGAGCGGGCGGGCGCTTGGAGGGGGTCCTGAGCAAACGTGTGGTCGTTGATACCCACGCCAGCTCCTGCTATTTCGCGCCTCGGCCAACGCCGGCAGCGCAAAGCGCTGGTGGAGATGGTCGACGTCGTCCGGTTCCGCCGGCACTCGTCGAGCCTCGAGCTGCGGTGCAGGAACTCGGAGCCGTCGAGCCTGTTGGGATCACCGGCAGTTGTCGGCTTGACCTGGAGCGCGCTCCAGGTCCTAGCTTCACCGTATGCACACGATTCCGTTGGGCCAAACCGAGGTCTCGGTCAGCCAGCTTGCTCTCGGCTGCATGCTGATGGGTACGTTGACCAATGAAGCCGACTCGTTCGCGATGCTGGACCGGTATCTGGCGGCCGGCGGCACGTTCCTCGACACCGCCGACTGCTACGCCTGGTGGCCTGGCCCGGAGTACACCGGTGGAGAGAGCGAGTCGGTGCTGGGGCGATGGTTCGCACGGACCGGGCGCCGCGACGAGGTGTTTCTGGCGACCAAGGGCAGCGCCTGGGTCGCGGACCCGGAGGCTGCCCGGGCCGGGCGTCTCAGCGACGACGAGAAGTACGCGGGCACCGCCGGTGACACGCTGCGCCACGCCCTGGACGGGAGCCTCCGGCGCCTGGGCGTCGACCACGTCGACCTGTACTACGTGCACGTCGATGATCCTCGTACACCACTGGAGGAGACGCTGGAGGCGCTGGCCGGACTCGTCGCCGCCGGCAAGACGCGCTACCTGGGCTGGTCGAACGTGCCGACGTGGCGTCTTGAGAGGATCCGGCAGTTGTGCGACCGGTTCGGCTGGCCGGCACCGGTGGCGTTGCAGCAGGAACACACCTATCTTCGCCGCCACCCGGGCAGCGGGAACCTGTCCATCGTCGACGACCAGCAGCTCGCGTACCTGCGGTCGCACAAGGACCTGACGCTCGTCGCGTACTCACCGATCCTCAAGGGCGTCTACGACGACGTGCACAAGCAGCGCGACCTCGCGCAGATGCGGTCCTACCACGGGGCCGACACCGACGCCCGACTTGCCACGGTCGCCAAGGTCGCCACCGAGTTGGGCATCAGCGGCAGCCTGCTGGTACTCGCCTGGATGCTGCACCAACGCTCACCTCGACGGGTCGCGCTGATCGGCCCGCGCACGCCGGCGCAGTACGACGAGTTGGTGGCCGCGCTGGACGTCGCCCTGGATGACGCCGTTCTGGACGTGCTGGACGCTGCAGGCGCCTGACCGGACCGGGCAACAAGTCGGTGCAGGGCCGCCGTGCAGCCGGTCAGCTTGGCGCTTCGGTGAGCAGCCGGCGTGCCTGGCCCGCTCCGATGTCGGTGCGGGCGCGGAAGAGCCGGTTGGGGTGCAGTAGAGCAGTGCTTCGTTCGGGCTTGGAACAGCGGTATGAAGGAGGAGGCTGAAGCAGGGCCTGACCGCCCGAGCCGGTGCCGCGCCAAACCCGCGCCGGCGGGTTCGACGGCGTGACACCTACCGCTAGGGCTGTTCGCGAGCGACGGCCGGTCCTCACGGCTTACGGCAGACTGCCGCGTACTGCGGCACCGACGGGGCGTCGGCGTCGTTACGCCACCGCGCGCACGAGACGAGCCCTGGGTCGAGGATGGTCAAGTCGTCGATGAGTCGGCGGATCTCGTTGCCACCGCGGGTGCGGATCGGTGGCGTGGCGTGAGCGTTCCAGTACTTCATCGCCTCGCGGTTGGCGTCACCGCCGAGTTCGTGCGTGGGGTGGGTTACCGCGAGATAGCTGCCCGAGGAAACGGCGTTCATCAGCCCATGCACGACCCGGTGTGCCTCGGTGTCGTCGAGGACGAAGTTCAGGACGCCGAGCATCAGGACACCGACCGGCTCACTGAAATTGAGCGTGGCCTGGGCGGCGTGCAGGATCCGGTCCGGGTTCCGCACGTCGGCGTCGATGTAGTCGATAGCCCCCTCGGGACCACCGGTCAGCAGCGCTCGGGCGTGAACGAGGACGAGAGGGTCGTTGTCCACATACACCACCCGTGACTCGGGTGCGTGCCGCTGCGCCAGGCTGTGGGTGTTGTCCGCCCTGGGCAGCCCGGTGCCGATGTCGAGGAACTGGCGAACGCCCGCATCGACGAGGAACCGCACCACCCGAGCGAGAAACTCTCGGTCGGCGCGAGCGACTGCGACGACCTCGGGAAATATCTCCTTCACTCGTGCTCCCGCGACGCGGTCAACGTGGAAATTGTCTTTGCCGCCGAGCCACCAGTCCCACACCCGCGCCCTGTGCGCCACGCTGGTGTCGAGGCGAGGTGCCTCGTCGGGATCGGCGGTGCGGCTCGACACGATTGCCTCCACGATGGTCGGGGTCGCTGGTCGACAGCCGGGGCGTCCACCTTCGCGTCGGCCGCCGCCAGTCGGCAGGCGATAGCCAACGCGAGTACGCGCGTGTCGGACACTCTCGACACAGACTTTCGACACGGGAAAGCGGCCGGCACCCCCGACAGCGCGGCCTCGATAACGCGAAAGTGGCCAAATCAGAAGTTGTCCGCGATTTCGCTATGCGCCCGGTGACTCAAAACGCCCCTCCATGCCGCGCCGACGCCGACTCGGCAACACAGCGGTCGACCGCCGGCCAGCCACTGGTGGTCTGGTGTCGAAAGTCCGTGTCGAACGTGGTCGACACGGACTCCGATGCGTGAGCGTCGTACGACGGGCCTTCGCCGGCAACAACGGTCCGGCTTGGCCCCGCACGAGGCGCACATGAAATCACATCCTGTCCGAACAACCCACCGGAGGTACCGATGACTTCCCAGCCGGGGCGGGCCGCCGCCAGCGGCCGTCATGGCAGCCAGCGGCGGGTGATGGTGACGGGCGCCGCGGGCATGCTGGGGTCCGCGGTCCTAGCCGTCCTGGAGAAGACCGGTGCTCAGCTGGTCCGGACCGACATCAAACCAGGATGGCTCAAGCTCGACGTCCGTAACCGTGACGACGTCAATCACGTGACGGGGGTCTTCAGCCCCGATTTGGTCATCCACCTCGCCGCCGCGACCGGTTTGGAGGTGTGTGAAGCCGACCCGCAGCTCAGTTGGTCCACCAACGCCGCCGGTGCGGAGAACGTCGCGCTCGCTTGCGCGGCCGTGGGCGCGACGCTGGTATACGTCAGTACCGCGCGGGTCTTCGACGGCACCGCCGACCGGCCGTACACCGAGTCCGACGCGCCGAACCCGGTCAACGAGTTCGGGCGGTCCAAGCTGTGCGGCGAGGAGCTGGTAACCGCGATCTGTAAACGCTCATTCGTAGTGCGCGCGGGCTGGACGATGGGCGAGGGCCAGCACGACCACACGTTCGTCGGCGCTGTCCTAGAACAGCTTCGTGACGGCGCCGACACGATCTTCGCCGTCGGTGAGCAGTTCGGCTCGCCGACCTACACCGCCGACTTCGCCCGCTGCCTCCTGCGGCTGGTCGACACCGAACGGTACGGGCTGTACCACATGGTCAGCGGCGGCGGGCCGAGCCGGGCGGAGATGGCGGCACAGATCCTGGCCGAACTCGACCTTGCCGACCGGGTGCGACTGGTGACCGTCGACACCGACCACTTCGCCGACCGGTACCCAGTGGCCCGGCCGCGCTCCGAGGTGTTAGCCCCCGCCGCCTTGGACGATCTGGGCCTCAACGACATGCGCCCGTGGGACGACGCTCTCAGCCACTACCTGCAGACCGAATGGTCGGACCCGGACCAGTTCCTCACCCCGAAGGCGACGCGATGACCTTCACCTGCGGTGACGATCTGCCCGCGCGCGACCTCGGTGACCCGCAACGCGTCCAGGTCGTCCAGCCACGCACCCAAGCGAGGGCAAACTATGCGAACGCCGCGGGCCGGGAGCAGATCTGGGCGCCGTGGTTCGCCTGCTGCAGCTACAAGAGCGCCTACCGCGGGCGGCTGCGTCGGTCCAACTTCAGACCGAGCGGCAGGCACCGGAGCGCGGATCGGTCCTCCCCCGCTCTGGGCCTCCCGCCCCCACCTTGTCGATCTCGGCCCGTATCGCGATCATCGCCTCGGCGGTGTTCCGCCGGCCCGCCGGACCTGCGGGATCTAAAGTCGAGCGTCGACGCGGGCACACTCTGCGGGCACCGGTCGGCCGGGCTCACCGGCGACGCTCAGGCTCGGCTGCGTCCATGCTGGACGAGCTGACCTTCATCCGCCGGATTGCGCACTCGATCGCCGAGTTTGTCCACCGCTGTGGCCTGGCCGACCTGCGACGCCCCGGGACGATCTCGCTGGCCCCGGTAACGGCCTCGGTGCGCGGCGATGGTTGAGCCCCGCCCACCGAGCGCTCCCGGCCCGCCGCCCGACGCGCTCGCGGCCATCACACGACCACCCGATCTCACGACCGGGCCGGGTTCACGCTCCGCGAGCCTGCGAAACGCCCTCGCTGACCGGTACTCGGTACCGCCCGAGGCGTTCGTCGTCGGCGCGGGCACGGCGAGCCTGCTACACCACCTGATCGCCCAGGCCGCCGTCTCGGGTGGAGGCGAGACGGTCTACTCGCAGCCGTCGTTTCACCTGTACGCCACCCTCACCCACGACTACGGGTTGACTGGCCGGGCGGTGCCACTGCGCGACTACCACCATGACCTACCCGCACTCGCCCGCGCGGTGTCCGAGCGTACCCAGGTCGTGCTGTTGGACAGTCCACAACATCACCGGAACCACCGCGCCGCTGCCCGACGTGATCGCCCTCGCTCAGACCGTGCCCGATCGCTCCGTGGTCGTTCTCGACAACGTCTACGGCGAGTTCCAGGACGACGACCAGTTCGACGGGTAGTTCCGCGACCTCGTCAAGTGCGGGGCGCCGATCATCGTCTGTCGCAGCTTCAGCAAGGCATACCGGCTGTACGGACTGCGGGCCGGGTACATGATCGGGGCCCCGGCAGTGCTGGACGCACTCGGGCCGACGCGCCCACCGATCGACACCCCAAGGATCATCGCTCACGCCAGACCGACGCCACCGACCGTCCTATTGCGCAGGAGATCGTTAGCTGGAGCGCCGTTCTCCGTACGAACGTTACCCCCGAACTGGGAGGCGCAGTCGAATGGATTGCAGGTCCGCCATTTCCGAGGCGAAGGTCACCCATGCGGACCAGTCCCAGCCTTGCATGAACACACCCTTGCGGGCTTCAGCCACGCACTCCTCGAGCGGGTGTCCGTCGATGAAGGCCTGGTAGAACTCCTGCGCGAACCGGAGGGCCGCCGTGTCGTCGACGTCCCGGACCGTGGCTACCACGGCCGGGACACCTTGGCGGACGATCGACTGGCAGAGCCCGAACGCGAACTCGTCTGTCCCCGGGTTCACGCCGGTCATGCAGCCGTTGAGCACGGCCAGCACGACCCCGGAGTCCTGCAGCTGCACGGCGAGTTTCTCAGCGGTCAGATCGAACCGCCGGCCATTCGTGTCGGACAGGATCAGCGCCGCCGTGCCGGTGTGCCGGTCCACCATCGCGTGCCCGATGTAGTGCAGCACGTGGGGACGGAAGCGGCGCAGCCTCTCCCGCAGCGCACGTTCTGTCGCCTTCGGAATCGTCTGCAGTATGGCCGTCTGCTGGTGCTCGGCCTCGGCGAAGCTCTCCCTGAGCAACTGCAGTTCCTGCCGTGCGCCGGGCAGCGGGGGCAGACCGTCGGGCTCGGCCAGAACCTGCAGCACGCGTAGCGGCGCCCCGATGGTGTGCGAAGAGAGGCTCACCGGGTCGGCTACTTTCCTGACCACGGACAGCTTGAGGGTTAGGCCCACCGTAACCCTCAGCTTGGGAATGCGCAGGCATTCCCATTGCAGGTCGACGACCGCGTTGTTGTTCGACGCGACGGTCAGGCGAACTCTCTGGTGTTTCGCGAGGAGGTCGAGAAGAACATCAGCGGCTTCGGCCTTCGCGCCGAAGGTCTGGTCCCAGAGAGCAAGGCCGAGCTTCTCCGTCATAACTGTCGGGTTCTCCGGGTTCACCACGGAGTAGTCTCGCATCACCGGTCCCGTCCGGCTTCCGGAGGAAGAAACTCCCATATAGATCCGGGAGAAGTCATTGGCGGCGTCGGTGAGTTCCTTCACCTTTATCGTGACTGCCCACTGGAGGTCTCCCTGCGCGGTCCGCAGGACAGCGGTGCCTTTCCACGTCTCCTGGTACTCGTCCGGGCCGTCCTTGAGCGTCAGTTCGGCATCGCGATACCGGTTCCCCTCCTCGAGCTCGAGCTCGGGCTCGGGCTCGGGCTGTGGCCGGGCGGGGCGGTCTGCGGTACCCGCGGCGTAGGCGAGGAAGCCGTCGTTGATCGCCCTGAAATGCGGCCTGGTACGTAGGAACTCCTTGAGGTGCTCGTCGTCGAGGAATCGTGTCCAGGCCTCGGCGGGCGCCTCGGCGTCCGCGTCGCCCAGGACGTACGCCTCGAACTGGCGCAGGCGGCGGACGCCGCCGGGCATCAGGACCCTCTCCATCAGCTCTGGCCAGCCCAGCTCAAGCATGCGCAGCTTGGCGAAACGGCGTCGTTCCACCAGGTCGAGCGCGACATCGAGCCGCGCCCGAACACAAAGGTCGAACTCCGGGTCCGCAGCCTGCGCCGCCTCCAGGAGGTCCTTGGCGAGGTTCTGGTAAAGGACCACATCGTCGAGGTAGTCGGGCAGCGTCGACGGGTGCTTGCCCAGCACACTGACATCGGCCTGGATATGCTCCACCGGAATCTGCGACAGCCGAGGCGAGCCGCCCACCAGGGAACGCCATTCGTCCTGACTGAGTGCGTTCGCCGAATCCAGCAGCACGGCGAGCTCCGGCCGCTTAGCCGCATCAGTGCCGTCGCTTCGGTGTTCGAGCCATTCGTCGAGGGCGGCCATCTCGGCCGGGAAATCCGGCCGCCTGCTCGCCTGCAGCAGAGTCTCGGCGCGGCTCCCGTCGTCGTGCCAGAGCCGCAGCACCCGGATGAAGAATCGCTGGTGGAGCCACTCCAGCGAGGTCGTCCCGGACTGCTCGGCTACCTTCGCCGCGATGAACGCGAATGCGCCGTCCGCGCTCTCGATCGTGCCGTTGACGGCCTTAGCGTCGGTGAACCGCCGAAGGATCCCGACGGCCGGCTCGGGCACTGCACCGATGACAGGCCCCGTCGCGGCCTGCCCTGTCACGGACGCACGCACCATCTGACGCCACCATCGCAGATGGTCCTCTCTGCTGCTCATCCCTGCCTCCTCTCGGGTTTGAAGTGCAGCGAGAGCAGGTCGCACTGCTGTTTGAGCCGGCGGGGATTGCCCTGAGTGGCGAGGTTGAGGAGATCGGCTGCACCGACCCATTCCGGGAAATAGCCGCCGATGAGCTGGCCGGGTGACGAGTCACGCACTTCGGAGACTGAGATGCCCCGCTGGATGATCTTTTCCAGGTATCTCCGGGCATACGCTCCCTGCGGGGCGTCGTCCGCGCCGAGGCGCGCGGTCAGGCCACGTTCCAGCACCTTCCGGTCGACCGGGATGATGAAGAGGCACTCCGCGCCGGTCGACCTGCACTCGGCCAGGAAGACCTTGAGCGTCTCCAGGACGTCAAAAGCGACCTCGGGCAGGCAACGGTCGAGATCGTCGATGAGGACCACCGTCCGCGGCTTCCCCGCAGCCCCGAAGAGCTCCCGTACCGCTCGCCGCATCTCTTCGACCCCCTGGACCTCCCGGTTCCGGGCACCGACGGCCTTCGCGGCCTCCTCGCCCTTACCGAACAGGCTGCGTAGCGTGGCGAGAGGCGGCGCTGCGGACGCGGCCACGTCCAGCGCGAAGGCGGAGAGCACGGCGAGCTGCCGTGCTGCCTCGCCGTCCCGAGCGGTGCGGGCGGTCAGAGCGGAGGCTCGTCCCAGGCGAGCCATCAACTCCTCGTAAGCCTGCTTGCCGCCCGACTTCTCCGGTTTCGGGAACAGTGGCTCAAGCAGCATTCTTCGCAGCCGCGTGCCCACGGGCTGGGGCGCGAGTTCGTCCCCGCCGGTGTCCTCTTTCTGGTTGTAGACCTTGCGGGCCACGGCCTCCAGTAGTGCACGCCAGATCGCATCAGCGGTGACGTACGGCCAGGCCGAGAACTCGACGAACCGCAGGTCTGTCCATTCGGCGCGCTGTCCCAGATGGTGCTTCACCAGATGCGCGAATGTGGTCTTCCCTTCACCCCAGGCCCCATAGATACCCAGGGTGAAGGGCAGCGGATCCTCCGCCAGCCGGGCCGCCAGGTCATCGGCATGGCCCTTCATCTCCAGCAGATCGTCGTTTGGCTCCAGGACCGGCAGATCGGCGGCATTAGACATGCTGGCCTCCGGGCCGGAACACCCAACCAGCCAGCAGCACCAGCAGGATCAGCGCGGCCGCCACCCAGCCGAGACTCAGCGCGGCCAGCAGAATCACCAGGACGGCCAGGCTTCCCGGCACCGCGAACCGCGCATGCACCAGCCGGACGCGCCGGAACCGCACGAGCCGCTGCAGGCCTAGCAGAAGGACGATTGCCGTCCAGACAAGCAGGGCGAGCACGGCCCGGCTCACCCGCGTCAGCCACGAGAGGCGATGGGTCGCGGCCCGCTCGCTCTTCTTGGCCTTCTCGGCGCCGACGCGGACCGCGCTGTCGGCCACGACCTGAGCCTCGACGGCAGCATCCAGGCGCGTCCGCAGTACGGCCATCAGCGCGTCACGGTCCACCACACGCTTCTTGGCCTTCTCAGTCTGGTCCGCTTCGGCCCGGTCGAGGGCGACGCGGTCGGATTCCTGATCTATCTGTTCCTTGACTAGCCGGGAGCTGAGCGCCTTGCGGACGTCCTGCGTCTCCTGAGCCTGCTGCTGCGCCCGGACAAGCTGCGCAGCGAGATGTCTGGTAGCCGCAGCCGGCCCGTCGCGATCCCAAGGGAAGTCGACCTTCGGTTGCGCCGCCGATCCCGCCGCGAGACAGAGCACAGCGATCACGACGACCATCACCAGATCGAGGCGGCTGACATGGTCCGATCGTCCAACGGGCGCGCCAGGCGGAGACACGATGGAACGCTACCGTCCGCCGATGCCGAGAACCACCCAAACCAAACGGCCGAGTGACCGCCACGATTAGCTGCGCCAGGTCCCGGCGCGAGCGGTCTAGGGTACGGATTGGACGACGGGCGCGGAGGAGACCGCCTTCGCCGTTTCGTGGCAGCGATCAGCATCGCTGCGGCATTCAACCACGTTCTCATCCATTCATCCATCCGGGCGAACAGACTCAAATCAACACATTGACGACCCCGCTCGCTAGTGGATCACCTAGACGGGCGCCCGACGACGCGGTGGCCATGATCGGGTGCACGCTCATCGGCTACAGCGTGCCGATCGACCAAACAAGCTGGTCGCCGAAGCGGAGTCGAACACGCCACTGAGGTCTCCCCACGGGAAGCATTCCGCAAGTTCTGATATCCGTGGTTGCGGGTAGCGTCAGACCGTCGTCGAGCTTCCGGGCGACGGGACGCCCGACAACCGCTACGCCGACCAGGATGTCGTCTCGGGCCACGCCGACGCTGAACTTGTGACCGCGCGGTGGCCGGTGATGTCTGTGCCAGTCCTCGATGAAGTTGCAGGCTTGGCCGAAGGTGACCGGCACCGTCCGCAGGCTCATCGGCCCTTCCTGCTCGACGTGTCGTCGGGCAGGTGCTGGGCGAGTCGGTTCAGCGCCTCGTCGTGGAACGTGGCGTTGATGTCGATGCCCACGTACTGCCGGCCGAGTTGCAGTGCGGCGAGCCCGGTCGTCCCGGCCCCGGAGAAGGGATCCAAGACCACACCGCCGGGTGGGCAGCCGGCCGCGATCGCCCGTAGCGGCAGATCGACCGGGAACGGCGCCACGTGCGGCCCCCGGTAGGGGCGGGTCGCGATCCGCCACACTTCTCTGCACCAGTCAAGAGGGCGTTAGTGATGCCCGTCTTGCGACATTTGTCCGTCTTTGACTTCACGAAGGGCAGCGTGCGATGCGCGTATGAACCGCGCTCCTCGTTCCACCGGAATCAGGAGGTGGATGTCGCTCTCTGCCCCAAAAAGGTTGGCGACGGGGGTCCTGGTGTCGGAGTACGGCTTGGGCCGCTGAGTCAACTACTACTCATGCAATAGCTGATCTTGAAACCTCAGAGCTGACCATGGGGCCGGTGTGGGCCCTCCGCTCATGACACTGGATGTCGCCTCATCGGCCGTTGTTCACCCACAATCAAGGTAGTAGCCTTCGATCGTGGGTGACGTGGCTCGGATTGCCGAGATCAATGATGTGCGAGCGGGATATGTCGACGTCGACGATCTTGGCGCGGCCATCGATCAAGGTAGCGCCGTCGTGCTGCGCGGCCGAAAGCACGACGTGGCGGTCGGGCGCGTGGTTCCCATTAAGGTAAACACCAACATTGGCATTTCGCATTGGACGCCTCGCGCGGGCGAACAAGGAAAGATCGAATTTCTCAGCGAAAGCGTCTTCGGACCCGATCTCGTCATGGATCACACCATCGATCCAAAGGAACAAGATTTCTGGCGGGATATGGTCGAGACCTTCGCCGGCCCGGTGGGTACCCTTCCGCAGTATACGGCATATTCACCACGACACGGCTTGCTTAAGGAGCCACTGCTCGAGCGCATTGAGGAAATGCTCGAGGGCGGCGTCGCTTTTATGACACTCCACTTCACCTCCGACATGGACATCTACGAGATCGCCGCTAAGTCGCGAGCGGTTCCGGTGACCTCCCGGGGTGGCGGACTGGCGATTCGGACGCAACTGAAGAAGGGCCAGCGCACCAACGCCTTCCGCGAAGGTTTCGACGATATCGCGAAGTTGTTCCTCCGCCATGGGGCGACTGTCTCGGTGGGCACGACGTTCCGGCCGGCGGACATAGCAGCCGGGCTCGACGAGGCTCACCGGCTGGAGACGGCGAGGCAGATCGAAATCATCAGGGAGCTGCGGTCTCGCGGCGTTTCCTGCCTCATGGAGGGCGTCGGCCACTTGGCCATGGACAAGATCGCCGAATACTGCGAACTCGTCGCCGACGCTGGCTGCCCTTTCATGCCACTCGGCCCTATGGTGACCGACAGTGCCATCGGCTTCGATCATGTTACGAACGCGATCGGCGGAGCATTCATGGCATTTCTCGGCGGCGCTTCTGTCCTCAATTCCGTGTCGCGGGAGGAACATACCGGTGGAGTGCCCACAACGGAATCGATAATCGAGGGCCTGAAGGCCGCTCGCGTCGCCGCGCATGCCGTGAACCTGACCCGTTTTCCGCAGATACGCAAACGCGACGAGCTCACTCTAAAGCAGCGCGGAGCCCAAGTGAGTTGTGTCGTATCCGGCGGGCTTTTCGGCGAAGAGGTCGGGGGTGGAAAAAAGGGTTGTACCAGATGCGACTTCGAATGTCCCATTATTCTGGCTCCTGCGGCGTTGTGAGTGTTCATTCGAAGAGTGCTCGGCCCGATGAGAAGGTCCGTTCGGAGAAACCTTGATTCCTGCAGACACCAGCCTTTCCATGGAGCGGATTCGGGTCGGCGTCCGCCTCGCCAGTGAGTTCATTGTCCCGCGGAGGACCGTCGTCAAGATCGGCGGCGAGGTGGGATTGCTGTGGCCGCTGTTCAACGATGATCGGTCGGCGTCGATTGCTCCCTTCGAGATCGACACTTGCGCCACCTCCCTGGGGCTCCTGAGCTCGCTAGCGGGGATTGCGTTGGGCAACGCGGACCGCGCCGAGATGACTGAGCAGGCGTTGGTCACGCTGGTCTCTCTGAGACGGGCGGACGGTTCGTGGCCGTCGATCCGGCTCACCCCGTCGATTTCCGCGAAGGACCACATGGAGGGGATCGTCAACGACACCATCTTCGCTGTTCAAGCGCTTCTGGGTGCTGGTTTCCTGGCGCCGGACGGTGATTCCGGTGTCCCGCGGACCCCCGCCTCGGCCGCCGAGCTCTCGAGCGCCGCCGGGCGGGCCGCCTGGCTGCAGGAATCGGTTTCCTGGATAGAGCACAACCGAGTGGGCATGGGCTGGTATTACACCGGTACCACCCACATGGCCGATCCCGACCAGTACGGCCCTGCGGTGGGACCAACCGCTAGCATGGTGGTCCTGCTGGACGAATGGATGTCGCTGATCAGGCCAGAGCACGGCGTGAGCTATCACTTGCGACTACGGGCGATGCGCGACGACGCGATCTCCTGGCTCAAGACGGCCCAGGCGGGCTCCGGTGGTTTCGGCCGGTCCTATGGCGGGCCCCCATTGTTCGGGCACACCGCCTTGGCCGTTCTCGCGTTGCTGCGGTCGCCCGACAGTAGCCGGGACGAGCTGGGTCTGGCGGCCCGATGGTTGGTGCGGAAAACGTCGAAGAGAAGGGTCCGGACGCTGGTCACGGCGGATTGCTTTGACGAATACGAGCAGCTTCTCTCGCGTGGCCGCAGCCGTTACGTCAAGCGCATCATCTCTCACGAGTACCCCATTGAGGCATTGCTGGTCAGGGCGATGGGTGCGCTCCTGCTCGACTTACGGTTCCGGTCCGCCGCCCTCACGCAAGGGTTGCAGCAGAGGGTGGCCGGCTTGGGGGAGATGTTGCTGGGCCGCCAGCTGGAGGATGGCACTCTCAAGGGGTCGTTTCGCAGTCGCCGCGTGACGGCGGGCGAGCACGCGCCGGTCTACTGGGTTTACCAAGGCGTCCTTGCCCTAAAGGTACTGCAGGAATTGTGCGCGGAAGGCTTCTTGCGAGAGGGCCGGGCGGTCAGATCGGTACTCATTATCGCCACAATGACCGTCGCCCTCTTCGTGATCTATCTCTGGGCCAACGGCTGGTCGGTCTCGGCCATGCCGACGCTAGCGTTGATCGCGTCGGGCATCCTCGTGAACCTGCTGACATACTTCCTGACTCGTAATCGTTGACCGCAGTGTCACACGGGGATCAGGCAGACCGGCGTCCCGGCCGACAGGGCGGGCAGGTCGTTGACCGGGAAGACGGTGACGCCGTACTCGCGCAGCAGCGCGGCGAAATGGGAGAGTACGGAGCCCTTCAAGGCCACCGGTTGCCCGCTGTCGCGTAATCTGGCGGCGAGCTCGGCCACGAGCTGCGGATTGCGCAGCTTGAATCTCTCGAAATTGATCGCCACGATCTGGGCCTCGTCTTCGTCCGTGGACAGCCTTTGGACGTCGTCCGGGCGGTAGAGTGGTGCGAAGCGCCCTTCGGCGACCGCGCGCTGATCTCCGCTCTCCACCACGGCGTAGTACTTCATGTCGGTGCCGGGCGCGAGCAACGTGATCTGCCAGGTCACGATCGGCCGGCCGGTGGACGCTCCCCGCGGAAGGAGAAGGAGTTCCACCCGCGCCGGGCCGACCGCTGCCGCGACCGCCGCAGCAACGCTAGCCGCCGCGTGTATCTCGTGCTCGGCGAGCACCGGCCGGTCTCGCAACTCGGCGGGCAGCTCCTGTGGCAGGGAATGGCCAGTCAGCACAGCGAATGGCTTGGCCGGGGTGCGCGCGGAACGCACCTCGAAGCTGTCCGCGTCCACCACGAAGACGTCGTGACTGCAGGTCTCCAGGCCATCCATGAGGCCGTAAACCGCCGCGAGGACGATCGGCTGGCCGCCCCCGGGAACGGTGGCGATCACGGAAGCTCGCGGCAGCGTCCAGTTCGAGACCAGCAGAGCGACCTGGGTGGAATAGTCGACGTGGCCGCCGGCCCGCACCGACTGCCAGTACGACTCGAGGTACGCCAGGCAGTCGTCGACGGACCGTAGTTCCGGTGACTGCGGAAGCATGTCGCCGGATTCCCGTGCCGACCAGTAAGCAGACCGGATCGAGACCGCGCCGGTGGCGACGTATCGGCGGAATACCTCGGCGCACGCGTCACGGACCGCGGTCGAACCTGCGGCCTGGAAGGCGCTTGGCAGAATGAGGTGGGCCTCGATCGTGGGCACATCGGCGTTCGCTAGCTGGAACGGGACGAGTTTCTCGCTGCGAAGGCTCGCGCCCGCTGCGGGCGCCGTGTATGGCGGCGTCATTCTTGCCGCCGGGTACAGCAACCGGCGTGCCTGGAGCATCCACAACTGACCGTCCGGGTCCAGCAGCCATTCGAGATCCAGCGGCGCGTCGACGCTCCTTTCGGCGGCGAGTGCCCACGACACCAAGGTTCGTGCCTGGTCAGGAGCGAGGATGGTGGAGTTGAGCCGAACATCCTCCGGCCGGCGTTTGCTCACCACACACCGGTGCGGCATGACGACGTTGTCCGTCACGTTGCTCGGCGGTCCCGCCGCGTACTCGATGAGAACCGCGCTCGGATCGCTATCGTGCGGCAGCATCGTGTAGATGACGCCGCCGGCTACCGCTAACGGCGCGTGCTGCACAAGCACCGCCATGGGCTTTTCGTCGTCGTGGATGCCTCGCCGACGGCGGTAGTCGGCGGCCGACGGGTCGGTCGCCGATTCCCAGACGCGGCGGACGGCAGCCAGCACCTCGTTGTCGGTTGAGGCCCCGACTTCGCTGTGATAGATGCCGGGAGCGCCAGCATCTGCTGTGTCCTCACCAAGATGGGAGGAGCGGACGGCAAAGCGCTGGATGCCCGCCTTTCTTTGCCGCACCAAGGCGGCGCGGATCTCGTCTTCCGCGGCGTCGCCGGCCGTCAGCGCCGCCGTAGTGATGCAGAAGCCGGTGGGCACCGGTATCGACACGGCAAACAGGAGCCCCAGGCCGGCCGCCTTACCGCCGACCAACGCGACGGGCGCGCCCGGGAGCTCCTCTGTCGGAACGATCCACCGACCGGTCATGCTTACATCAGTGACCGGTAGATCCTGCAGACGACCTCGGGCGGTAGGGCCAGAGGATTCGTCGCCATGTCCGGGTTCTGTGCCTCCACCGCCATGGCGTCCAAATCGTCGGATCGCACCCCATGGTCGGACAGCCGCCCACCTAGGCCGACGCCCGCCAGCCAACCTCCGAGCGAACGAGCAGGGTCGCCGGCATCCATGCCGTCGATCAGTCGTGCGACAGCCGCGAACCGATCGGGCGAGCTGGCCAGGTTGTATTCCACAACCGCCACCGCAACCAGGCTTAGAGCACGGCCGTGGTGAACGTTGTACCGCCCGCTAAGTGGATTACTCAACGCGTGGATGCCACCGACGCCGGCCTGGTTGACCGCATAGAGACTGAGAAGTGCGGCCAGCGCCACGAATTCGCGGGCCTCCGGATCGGCCGGATCCCGGACCGCCGCGGGAAGCCACCGGGCGGCCAGGCGAACCGCCTCCAAGGCGAACATATCGGAGAACGGCTGGGCCGTGCGCGACACGTACGCCTCCAGTCCCTGGATCAATGCATCGACGCCGGACTCGGCGGTGAGCTTGGCGGAGGCCGTCAGCGCCAGTGAGGGCTCCACGAAGGCTGCCCGGGGAAAGAGATGCGGGCTGAAGTACACCTCCTTGGCCGTTCCCCGGCGCACCAGGGCGGCCGGGGAGATCTCGGCGCCCGTGCCGTGCAGGGTGGGAACGGTAAACGTGGGAGTCAGGCTGGCCGGAATGCCGGGCACGCTGAGCGAACCGGTGACACGGCACTCCCAGAATCGTTCCGGATCGGCCATGGCGAGGGCGATCAGTCGCCCGGCATCCATGGCGCTGCCGCCCCCGATGGCGACAATCGCCTCCGCGCTGGTAGCGCGTCCGCGTGCGGCGGCGGCGAGAATGGACTCATACGTCGGGTTGCTGTCGATGCCGTCGAATACCGCGGTCTGCACGCTGGCCTCGCGGAGCGCATCCGTGCATCGGTCAAGCAGCCCGCTTCGCTGGCTGCTCCCATGGCCTGTGATCACCAGCGCGCGCGAGCCTGCCTCGGCGACCGCCGTCGCGAGCCCGTCGACGCTCCGCGGCCCGAACGCCAATCGGGTCGGAACGCCGAAGGCGAACTCAATGGTCATGTTAGCTTCCCTGCTTACGTGACAGCGGTCCGACGAAGGGAGCGCGGTAGTCTCGTACGCTATCAGTTGCACTCGGCCGACCACCGACAGCGCGCGCCCGCTACCGCATCGGTCAGGTAAACCGTCCCGAACGCACATCGGGCGTCAGGTCGGGCTCTCCGGGAGTTGAGCGGATTCGCGTGGATCGTGGCACGACGAGGCCTGGATTCGCGTCGAACGATGTCGAAGATGCCCTGGACACTATAACCTCCTAGCCTGGGAAGAACGGCTTGTTGCGGGCGTCCACCCACGACCCCAACATCAGTGTGAGGTACCACTTGACGTTGACGGTGTGACCGGTCAAGGCGCCGGAGGCGAAGCGGGCATCGAAGCCAATGGTGGTGGCGTTGCACTCCAGGTTGATGTTGAAGATCCCGAGCGGCGATCCACTCGCCGAGATGTCCGGCGCTCATGGGACGGCCCATAAGCCGCGGCGATCTTGGCATTGATCGTTCCGGTCACACGGCCGCCCGACGACCACCTGCAGCGTCTCGTCGTCCCACCTTGCCGCCGTCATTGTTCGGACGAACTCCTCGAACGCGGCCCAGGCCGCGTCAACATCTGTGACGGCCTCGGGATCAAGCCCACGCTGTTGAAGGACCCGGCCGGAGACGTCCGCGGCGTGCTGCCAGGAAACGGTCATAGCGCGAACTGCCGCAGCCGTTCGACCTGTGCGGGTTGCAAACTCAGCGCTTGGCTGCGCTGCTCAGGGTAGATCTGCGCCGCCTCCCACTGCGCCGCGCGGACGCTGGACGCTACCGCGATCTTCACGCCACGACCGTGTAGATCGTTCAGCAGCAGTCGGGCGTCGAACAGGTATGCCGAGGTGATGCACCAGGGCCGGCCGGCACCGCGTGAGTGTGTCGCCGGCGCCGTTGGCCCGGTCAACACCAGGTAGTAATCGACGACGTCAGTGTCGGTGAGGTCGAGGAAACCCTCGCGCTTGAGGTACCACTTCACGTTGACCGTCCGCCCGTTCAACGCGCCCGCCGTGAAGCGGCCATCAAAGCCGGCAGTGGTGGCGTTGGACTCCAGCTCGATGTCGAAGACCCGGGCGGCAATCCACTCACCGAGATGTCCGGCGGCCATTGGGCGCCCGATCACCGCGGCGATCTTCGCGTCGATCGCGATACGGTCACGCAGCAGGCGGGCGGCCACCGGCAGTGGGTCGTGGTCCACCCGACCGATTCTGTCACCGTGATACGAAGACCGGGAATCATCCCGACGCATCGCCGGGGCCATCAAGCCTGTTCGTGGCCGAATGCCGAGGGCGTCGTTGGGATGCCGAGGTAGACAGGTGCCGCCGTCTTGGACAAGCGCAGGGTCTGATCGCGTTTGCCGCGCAACTGGCTCAGCGTCACGTCGATCCCTTCGATTTCCCCGAGCCAACCCTCCTGCGAGGCGCGGTCGCGTCGCTTCATCAGGTCGTCCTCGATCGTGTCCAGGCGGGGCAGCATCGCCGGGTTCACGTGAAGCATGGGGCACCGTATACAGCTATGTCCATGAATACATGGGGTCCCGTAGGGTCGACCGCAGCTGCCGAGTTCCACCTTGCGCTTGTCGAAGTGGGCCTCGAACTCGGCCCACTCGGTGTCGCTGGCCGGACGGTACTCTTCAGCCGGTCGTACCTGCCGGCGTCGCTCAAGGAAGCCCTGGTAATGGCGGATTAGGTCTTCTTCGAAGACGGCGACGTAACCACGCGTGGTTTCCAGGTTGAGGTGGCCGAGCAGGGCGGCGCCGATGTGGATAGGCAGGCCATTGTTGACCAGTTCCGTCGCGAACAAGCGCCGAAAGTCGTGCGGCGCAAAGACAACACCGGCGAACTGCGGGTTTCTGGCGGCGAGATAGGCGCACCGACGTTGCAGCATGGCGCAGACCGCACCGTGCGACAGCACGGTGCGTGTGGTGCCGAGCTGACGCTGGAACAGGAACGGCATCGGCGAGCTGTGGGTCTTGTCGTGCGGGTCGTAGCGGCTGATGCACGGGATCGGGGCACCCCCAGCGGTGTGGCGGCGGATGATCGCGGCGATGACACTGAGCAAGTCGGCGGTCATAGGGATGACCCGTTCCCGGTCGGTCTTGGAGGGTGCGATGACGAGCAGGCCGATCGCTTCGCCGTTGGGTCGGCGGTACTGGCGGATGCTCAGCTGGGTTACCTCGAGCAGTTCCTCGATGCGCACGCCTGTGTGGCGTAGGACTTCGACGACGGCCCATTCCCAGAACGCGGCTTCTTCCTCGCGGATGACGTTGAGGATCTCACCGCTCGCCTGGTCGCGTACCCGGATGCGGCGGTGGCCGTCGCTGACCAGCAGCCGCTGGTCCTCGCGGGTCCACACACGTTGGTAGGTATGGCCGTCGACGGTGACGAGGGCGTCGGGTTCGGCGTCGCCGGCCGCGGCCAGCAGTTGCCGCCGGTGCTGGTACCTGTCCTGGACGTGGCCGACGAGGCTTGGTAGCAGCGGCTGGCGTAGCCGGGTGCGGTCGGCGGAGCGTTCCCGGGCGCGTTGTTGGCGCCGGCCGCTGCCCACGAGGTCGGCGGGGTCGACCGGGCTGGGGGCGACCCACTGCGCCCACCGTTCGGGTTCGCCCACCGACCAGGTGTGCAGGTCCAGGTAGAGGCTGCGTATGGCGAGCAGTATCGGGTCGATGTTGATGCGCGGCTGCCCGTCGCGGCGGAGGCTGATCTCTGCTTTCCATTGGTCGTAGACGTGTCCGGGGATGCGCAGGTCCGCCTGGCCGGGGCTGATTTTCTCAATCTTGGCCCAGAACGTGCCGGCCAGGCGGGTGGCCAGGCTGCGCAGCGTGCTGTAGTCGACGCCGGGTTCGCGGCGGCGCAGGTATTCGACCAGCAGGTCGCGGACGGCGGGGTTGGCGATGGTGTGCTGGTCGATGAGTTGTTCGACGCTGCGCCGCCCGGCCTAGCCGGCGGCGCGGATCGACTGCGGCGTGCCGGGTGGGAATTGGCCGATGTCGTGCAGGACCTGCCAGGCGAGCAACCCGCCGAAGGTGTCGCGGTTGCCGCGGTTCTTGTAGGTCACACCGTGGCGGCGGCATTCCCAGGCGTAGTGCAGCAGTGCCTGGGCGGTCAGTTCGGCCAAGGGGATGCCGTAGATGGTCAGCGCGCACGCCACGTCGAAGGTGGCGGTCATGTGCATGCTGCGCACCACCGGTCGCTGCCGGACCGCCGCGAAGTACGCGTCGAGCGCCGGGTCCGCTTGTGCCTGGCGGAACAGGTCGGCGTAACCGGTCAGCCGGTTGGCGCGCATCTCCGGCAGGGTCGGGCGGATCACCCGCAGGCACAACAGGACCCGCAGCCCCAGACTCGCGACGCTCTGCCCTCCGGTGTCGAGCTCGGCCACCGGCCGGGCGCCGTCGGCGAACGTGCTGGCATCCCAGCGCTGCTGCCAGGTCTGGCCGGGCACCGCCGCTAGGTGGTCGAGGAGGCGGCGCAGCGAGTGGCGCCGCTTCAGCGCCGTGGCCGGTGAGGCCGGCCATACCCGATCAGCCACCGTGACGATGTCCTCGCCGTCGGCGGAACCGAGGTCGCCGAACCACCAGGGTTGGGTGGTGGGCGGCGGTGCCGCCGGCTGGATGCTGCCGTGACGAAACCTGCTATCCGCGAAGTCGTCGTGGACGCTGGGCAAGGCTGGGGGCGAGTTGCGGCGGATGCGGCCGGTCGTGGTTTCAGGCACCGAACACGACCGCGACGTCCTCGGGCGCGTAGCCGGCCGGGAAGCTGCGCGGCGCGGGGGCGGGGCGAGTGAAGTGGGCCTGCAGCTTGTCGAACAGGGCCTCAACGCTCGGGCTGAGGTAGCGCTGGGTGGTGGACAAGTGGGCGTGTCGCAGGATTGTCTGCACCTCGGGCAGGGTCAGCGCGGGGTCGTTGACCAGGCGGGTCGCGGCGGTGTGCCGCATGTCGTGAAGCGTCCAGTTGGTGCCCAGCTTGTGGTTGGCGCGCTGCACGACCCGGCGCATCGCCGAGTAGGTCAGCGGACGGGTCTCTCCGCGGCGGGCACGCCACACGGTCTCGCCCGCGCTCGGTACGCCCGCCTCGTCGAGGTAGAGCGCCAGGTAGGTCAACGCCTGCGGCGAGGCGGGGATGGTCTGCAAGGCGCGGCTGCCTTTGGACACGACCCAGATCCGTTGTCCGGCCCAGTCCACGTGCTCGATGAGCAGGGCGAGCAACTCGCTGGCCCTGGCGCCGCTGGAGACGTACAGCGCCAGCAACGCCCGGTCGCGGTGGCAGGTCATGGCGGCGAACAGTTCGTCCCACAACGGATCCGGGATCGCCCGCGGCGGTTGGGCGGATACCTTCTGCCGCAGCGGCGCCCGTGGCGAACGTGGCACCGCGTGCATGGGGTTGTGGTGAGCCAGCATCGACCGCCGTGCGGGCGCGACCGGTACCGGGTTGATGACCGGTCCGCGGCCGCGGCGTGCGTGGAAGTCGTAGAACGCTGATAGCACCGACAGCGCGTGGTTGATTGTCGCGGGCGCGTACCCGGCGGCCAACGACGGCTTGCCGGTCTTCAGGTTGACGCTCCCGGCGGGCGGGACATCGCTTCTGCGACGGCGCCGCTGCGGGTTCGAGGCACACCGCAGCCAGCCCACCAGCACCGCCACCTCGTCGGTGGTCGCACGTGCCCACGCCACCCGAAGCACGTCTAGTAGCCGCCACCAGCGCAGCAGACCGTGAGCGTAGGACTTGACGGTCAACGCGCTGCGGTCGCTAAGTGTCAGTTCCCGCAGGAACTGGCTGATCGGCTCGACCTCCTCGCCTGCGCCGTCGACTACCAGGTACGGCAGCGACGCCCGGTCGCCAGCCCGTACCCCGCCGACGCGTGGCACGCCCGCTCGGCCGTCCCTGAGATTGGCCCGAATGTCCGCCATGCTGTGCACCCCCAGATGATCCAGGCACCCTCGGCGAGATGATCGCGAGGGGTGGTAGGTGCAGTTAATAGGTCGTCCCCCGGGTTGCGTCCCTTTGAATGGACTGCGGTGTGGGCATGGCCGAGCGGGACAAGGTTGCCCCGTCCTGCCCTCGGTTCGACGCCGACCTCGTCGGCGCCGTACTTGCCAGCACCGTAGGCCGCAGTGCCGCGGCGGCGTTCGGTCGCGCCGATACCGCCGGTGCGGCCCTTGCGCGCCCCGCCGATGATCCGGGTCCCGTCGGCGGCCTCCGGCCGCACGAGCCGGATCCGGATCGGGTCAAGGTTGAAGTAGTAGGAATGGGACTTGGTGAACAGAAACAGCAGTTCGTAGCCGGTGCTCAGCCGGTCAGTCACGGACTCGGGCATCGGGTTCGTCTTCGACCAGATGACCGCGTTGCGGAGCCGCCAGCCGCGTGCTTGCAAGGCGAAGGCGGTCCGCCAGGGCACGCCGATCAGGTTCTTCGCTGGCAACGGTGAGCCGACACCGGTAGTGGGCAGTCCCCGTGTTCCGGTGATGCCGCCGCTGGTGTCATATGCGCGGCGGGTACCGCCGGTGTAGCTGTCGCCGAGGTTGAGCCACAGTGTTCCGGCGGGGTTGAGCACTCGCATCGCCTCGTCAAACACGGGCACGAGGCGGTCGATGTATTCCTCCACTGTGGGTTCCAGCCCGTACTGCGGGTCGACCCACGTCGCGCCGCACCGGCCGCACGACGCCCCGTCGATCCGCCGTTCCGCCCGCACCGGGTGCGGGCAGGTGGGATCGCCGCCGTGCCACGCACCCGTGCCGTAGTCGCGCAGCGACCAGAACGGCGGGCTGGTGACCACGGCGTCAACGCTGCCGTCGGGCATGGCGGTGAGCACCTGGCGGGCGTCGCCGAGGTACAGCTCGACCTGGCCTACGAGCCGCTACCGGTAGTCGTCCAGGGAGGCAGGTCCGGTCATGCCGGCACCTCCCACTGGTACGGGCACAGCAGCAGCCGCAGCGCGGTGGCTGCCTGTTGCGGCACGACGCCGTTGCCGAGAACTTTCAGCGCGAGCGTGCGCGGCAGGTCCAGGTCCGGGTCGGTCACCCATTGCGGTGAGAGACCCATGAGCCATTCGACGAACGTCGGCGCGAGGACCGGCTTGCCGTTCCGGCCCGGTTGGGTCGGCTCCGGCGCGGGACGGCCGAGCAGCAGCTCCCACCGCGCCACGGCGGCGGCGTAGATACCCCATCTGTCGGCGTCGGGCTGGCCCAGCCCGGCGACCGTGGTGCGAAGGTCCGCCCCACCATCGCCGTGCCGACCGGGTCCGCGTGCGTCGGAAGCGCGCGGGGTGGGCAGAGTCCGGGCTGGTACCCGCACTGCCGCCGACGGGAGGGTCAGGTCGCCGTGCGAGCCGCGTTGCCCCGGGCAGCCCTTGAATCCATCGGTTGCCCTTGGGGTGGGCAGCAGCACGTGCGAGCGCGGCGGCCGGATACCGGCTCGCGGTTGCGGAGGGTCGGTAGCGCCGGCTCTCGGCGTCGGCAGCAGCCGAGCCGCGTCGGTCAGCGTCCGTCCCGCGTGCCCGGCGGGTGTGGTGCGTCCGGCGGTCGCGTTGGCCGAGGATCGGCTGTCGGCCACCGTCGGCGTCGGAAGGAGTTGTTTGGTGACGCCGGCCAGGCTGGGCCGGCGGGCTGCTCCCGCCGACGGGGATTTGTTCGCGCCGTACGCCACTGCGGTGGGGGTGGGGAGCAGGCTGTGGATCGATCCGGACGGTTCGATGAGGTCGGGCAGCCCGTACTGGTGGCCCGGCCCTTTGCCGTCACGGGCGCACGGCGTCGGCAACGTCCGCACCCCCTCCCCGTCGTTCGGCGGGTGTGGCCAGCAGGAACAGCCGGTCGCGTCGGTGGGCGGCACCGACGTCGGATGCGCGTAGGCATGTCCAGCGCGTGTCGTACCCGATCTCGGCCAGGTCGGCGTGGACGACGTCGAAGCCTCGTCGGAGGAGGGCGGCCACGTTCTCCACGAACACGACCGGGGGTCGTAGGTCGCGAACGGCTCGGGCGACGTGCGTCCAGAGGCTGGAGTGCTCGCCGGTGATACCGACGCGTTTCCCGGCGTTGCTGATGTCCTGGCACGGGAATCCGGCGGTGAGGATGTCGACCGGCTCGGCTTGACGCCAGTCGAATGTGCGGATGTCGCCGAGGTTGGGGATGCTGGGCCAGTGGTGGGCGAGGACGGTGGCGGCGTGCCGGTCGGTTTCGGCGTACCAGACCAGCTGGCCGCCGAGCACCAGCTCGACGGCCAGATCGAGTCCGCCGTACCCACTGCAGACCGACCCGATGCGTGGGGCGGTGGTGTGCGCAAATCTCACGCCACCTCCCCACGCCCGGCGCCTGCTGTCACTGGCTCGTTGTGGGGGCAGGTCCACGGACCGCAACCAGGCGCATCCGCCGGCCGTGGGCGTGGGCGCAGGACCACCTCGTCGAGCGGGACCCGCTGCCGGTGCAGGAAGAACTGCCCGCGCAGCGGGTGCCCGTCCGTGTTGGCCCGTGCCGAACCGTTGCGGATCGAACGGTCGAAGGCGACCGCGTCCGCCCACTCCTGTGGGCTGTGCTCGCGCAGGGCAAGCCAGAAGCCGTCGTCGTGGAACGGACAGCCCACGCACGACGACTTCGGAGTGTCTCCGAGACCGCGCTCGGCCAAGAAGCGAAGGCAGTCGGTCCGCCGCCAGCTCAGGTCGAGCAGCGGGAAGACGTTGTGCATGTAGCGGACGTCGGAGTCACGGGCCCGGCCGATCTCGTCCAGGCTGATCCCGATCGCCATCTGCGCCCGGACGCCGGCCGGTACCCGAGCCGGGTGCGGATAGCCCAGGCGGCGCCGCACCTCCGCTTTGATCGGTTTGATCTTGTACTCGGACGTACACTGCCGCCGGCCCATGCCCCGCTCGCCACGCGGCCCCAGAGTGAACAAGGGCATTGAGGCGAAGCGATGGTTCGGGTCGAGCGCGTCAGCCCTGATATCCCCGGTACCGACGCGCACGACCTCGATCCCGGCCCGCTTCGCGATGCCGGTCAGCAGGTCCAGATGCCGGTAGACCGCAGTCGGCTCCCATGAGGTGTCGGCGAAAATCGCCGCGTCGAACCCAGGGATATCGCCCTGTGCGGCAAGCAGCAGAAGTGTGGAACTCTGTACTCCGGCGCCCAGGGACAGGTAGCGGTGGGTGGATGCGGTCACGCAACCACCCCGGTTCCGTCCTTCGGCGACGTCTCCTTCGCGAAGATCAACACGTCTTCGTGGGCGATGAGGTGCATCGGCACCCCGGACGAGCGGGCCTTGCGGACCTGCTGGAGTTGGAAGAACGACGGGCGGGCGACGAGGTGCCCGTCGCGGACGGCCGCCAGCAGGGCGACGCACCGTTCGATCGGTACGAGGCCGGCGCGGAGACCGGCGGCGATGACGGCGCTGGGCAGGTCGACCAGCTCGCCGCGCTTGCGCCACGGCCTGGCCGTGACCACGACGACACCGCCCGGCCGCAGCAGGGTGGCGCAGCCGTGCAGGATCTGGGCGAATCCGTCGGCGAGACCGGTCAGGTCGCGATAGGCAAGGTTTCCCTTGTCCTCGCCGTACCGGTCGTCGTGCTTGACGACTCCGCCCTCGCCGGGGCGGACCAGTCCGTGCACCGTGGGCCCGTATGGCGGTGAGGTGACCACGAGCGCCGCCTGGCCGGTGAGGGCCGCCGGAACGAGGGACACCAGTCGGGTCGCGTCACCGCGGATCACCGATGCTCGTCCGGTCGCCCCCTGGCTGTGGGCGTGGTGGATGTTGGCGTCGGCGATGTTGCTCCACTGCGGCTCGTACTCGATGCCGAAGGCGTCGCGGCCGGCGTGGACCGCCTCGACCAACGTGGTGCCGATGCCGCACATCGGGTCTACGACCAGATCACCCGGCTGGGTGTAGGCGTGAATCGCGTGGGCGGCGATCGCTGGCAGCATCCGGGCCGGATGCTTGACCGACTCCGGCACGTACCGGCCGCGCCGCTGGACCGGGCCGGTCGACTGGGCGGTCGCCCAGACGGACAGACCTTCGGGGTCGGCGCGGTGGCGGCCTTCGTACTCGCGGTGCCGGCGCTGGTAGCCCTCGCTAGCGGCGGGGCCGTTGGTGTCCGGTTCGTCCGGCTCGGAATGTCCCGTGCTGGTGTGCTCAGGCACGTCGCTCACCGCCCCCGCGGTTGCGGCGGCGGCCCGACTCGGGCGCCTTGGCCGGCTGCGGCGTGAAGACCAGCAGGTCGGCGTGCACCCGCAGATGAGCGACGGCCCACTGCTCGGGGTCGGCGTGGGCCAAGGTGAGCAGTTCCTCGTCGGTGATGACGTGGTAGACGAACTGGTCGCCGTCGGTATCGGCCTCGACGGCGACGATGTGCTGCAGATACCCGAGCCCCGCCCTGGCGGCGGCGGCCACGAGCGGACCGAAGTCCTCCGGGGTGGGCTCGGTACCGGCGGGCACGCCGACCACGAGGACGAGGCAGCCGCCGGGACGCAGGAGCCGCGCGCAGGCCGCGAGGAGCCAGGCGAGACGCACCCGTGCGGGGGTGTCCGCCTCGTGCAGCGGCCAGCAGGCGACCATCAGGCTGGTGGCCTCGTCCAGGGGGCCGTCGTCGGGCGGCCGGAGGACCGCGGTGTCGGTGCCGGACAGGTCAGGGTCGGTGAGGTCGTCACCGAACCACTCGGTCAGCTCGGGCGGGTCCGCTCCCTCGCCGGCCTCCGACTCGGACGACGCGGTAAGCGGGTTGGTCTCGGGCGCCACCGGCGGGTCCGTGGTGGCCGGGCCGATGAGCAGACCGGAGCTGGTGTCGGTGAACCAGGCGCGGTGGTGCCGGCGCCCGCCCCGGGCACAGATCGAGGCCAGGGCGTGGTCCGGGGTCAGGTCGACGACCGCCTCCCCGGGCCGGCTGTAGGCGGCGACGAGACGGTAGGCCAGACGGGTGGGCAGACTGGTGTGGGTTTCGGCGCCGGTACGGGCCGTGCGCCAGACCGTGATCGGTACCGGCGGGTCGCCGGCGATCAGGTCGATGAGTGTGCTGTCGGCCGGCTCGTTGTGGTCGGCCTGGTCGTGCTGGTGCGGCGTGTGCTCGCTCATGTGCTGTCGGCTCCGCGCCGCGCCGTGATGCGCTGACACCCCCAAACCGGGGTTTGTGACCCGTGGCGAACACTTGCCGAACTCACAGCCGCTCACAGACTCCGACTGGCCGGCACCCGTCCTGGTTCGTCCGCTTTCCCCGGTCCAGCCGATGCGGCGACCAAAGTCAGGTGGATGCCGCCGCAAGGAACCGCGCGGGCCTCACCACCTCTGCCAGTAACGGTGTGTGACTGACAGAGGTGGTGAGCGGATGCTGTCTCAGATCACGGGGGACGCTTGGACGTTGACGTGGATCGCCGCGTTGGCCAGCACTGCGAGAGTTGTGCCAGTGGCACAGGCGTAGGCCGATGCCATCGGGTCGGCGCGGTCTGTCAAAGGTTCGTCGTCAACCGTGACAGAGGACCCGCGACTGTCACAGGCCCGTGGCGAGCTGGCGCGGGTCGGGGACGGCAACCTGTGACACCGCCGCTGTGAGCAGGCTGGCTTGTCACAGGTTCGACCACTCGATCGCTGACAGCGCTGTCGACCCACGTGTCGCAGGTCGCGGCTTGAACCTGTGACAGCACCACCGGAACGCGTGTCAGAAGTTCTGTCAGCATGTCACAGGGCAGGTCAGCCCGCCTTTGTCAGAACCTCTGCCACGATCACAGCCGATGAAACCGTTCCCGGGTGCGCCGCTGACAGAGGTCGGGAGACAGGCGGCGATCGGAGGTCTGAGCAGCTCTGTCAGAGGCTTGTGAGCCCGCTGTGGCGGAATCGATGTCATCGCTCGCCGTGACACCACCGGCGATGTCATCGAATTCCATCACTGTCACAGGAGTTTTGCCATGAGCGTGTCCGACGCTACGGACTGGCCATCGTCCGCCCTCGACGCGGCGGCGACCGCCTTCGCCACGCTGACATGCGAGCCTGCGCCACTGGCTCTCGACTGCGCGGCTTTCGGTCCCGACACAGGTCTCCCGCAACAGGTGATGCCGCTGCCCAGGCTGCGGACCTGGCTGTTGCGTCACCCCCGCGCCTACACGGCGCGTGACGAGGTGTGGCGGGAGCTGATCCGCCGTGCCCGACTCGACGGGCCGCACTGGGTTGTCGCCGCGGTCGGCATGGCGATGCCCGCGCTGCAGCAGTACGCGGCCCGGTTGTGTGAGGGGTACAGCGGCGACCCGGCGGACGTGGACGCCGAGATCCTGACCGGCTTCCTGACGGCGCTGCGTGACCGGGCGGACCTGGCCAAGCCCGCGCCGTACGCAAGCCTGTGCAAGGCGGCATGGCGAGCCGGGCGGGACCTGCGGCTGCAGCACCAGGAATACCTGCCGGTGGAGGACATCGAGCACGTCACGCCGGGCTCTCGCACCCCCCAGGTCCCGTACGGACACCCGGACCTGCTGGTCCGTCGTGCGGTGAATCTCGGGATCCTCGATCCGGAGGATGAGCAGGCCTACATCGACGTGCGGCTCGGGCATCGCGCGATCGAGCCCATCGCCGCCGCGAGCGGCGTCGATGTCGACGCCCTGCGTATGCGGCTGACACGCATCGACAGCCGCATCGCTGAAGCCCTCGCGGATGGGCTGTTGACCGGCGTCGCGTCGCCGGAAACTCTGGCGCGTTTGCGGATGCGCGCTGAGCGGCGTGGCCTGCAGCGTGCTGGCCGCGCCGCAGCCACCCGCCGCGAAGCCGCCCGGGAACACGCTGCGGCAGCCGCCTGACTCCGGCAGCCGAGACGGCTGTGGCCCGACGCCTCGTCGGGCCACAGCCGTTTTTTGATGCCGGATCTCGTCGGACCGACGCGCGATGTCAAGCCCTGCCAGAGGTTGTGAGCCCTGGCGGCGCTCACAGGCCCTCACAGGCAGCTGGTTCGGATCCATCTGTGAGTCCTCGTCCCTAGCCACGCTGTCGTCCGCGGAGCAGGGCCCTGACCTGCGATGTGAGTCCGCGCAAGGCGGTGTGAGCGAGGTGTGAGTACGGCAAGTGTTCGTCACGGCTCACAAGACCCGGTTTGGGGGTGCGGGACTTTTCCGAGCCGTACCGCTCGCCGGTCCCGCCCGCCGCCGGGCGAGACGAGGATCCGCGATCCGCGTGCCTCGGGTGCCGCGCCAATTGATGCGCTGACACCACATTGATGACCGCAACCCACCCACGAGGGAGGACGAGCTCCTCCCGGGGTTCAGCGGTTCGTTCGCTCCTTCACCTGCGCCCGGCGGCGGTCCCTTCGGACCGCTTCGAGCAATCGCCACGCCTCGGTCACGGCTTTCGGCCGCAGGCGCGGCGGGAGGTGAACCCCAATGTCCCGCACCCCACAAAACATCCCTCGAACCCAGCAAGCCGCTCGTCTCTCGCTCCGCCTGGCCGGGCCACTGACCGGCGTCGGCCTGGCACTCATCCTTCCGGGCACCGCGTACGCCGATCCCGGCGGCGCCGTCTACCTGGCGGCGAACTCGCTGCCCGTGGTGATCGCCAACCTGCAGGCATGGATCATGGGGATCCTCGCCGCGATCGCCACCCTGTTCCTGGTCCTGGCCGGCGTGTACTGGGCCACCGCAGGTGGTGACCCGTCGCAGGTCGAGAAAGCCAAGCTCGCCCTGCGCAACGCGCTGATCGGATACGGCCTGGCCGTCCTCGCACCGATCTTGCTGCAGGTCATCCAGGGCATCGTCGGGAGCTGACCCGCTATGGGATGGTTCCTCGACCAGGCCCTCGACTGGCTCACCACAGCGATCCTGGCCTGCCTCACCGCGATCTTCGACCTCATCACCGGCATCCTGCTCACCACACCGAAGGTCACCGTTCTGCCGCAGGTGCAGGCACTCACCGGCCGGTCGGTCTGGATCGTGGACACCGTCTTCGTGTTGGCGTTCGTCGCCGCTGGCGTGCTCGTCATGGTCGCCGGCGGCGACGAGCAATCCCGGTACACGGTCAAGGACCTCCTACCGAGACTGGTCGTCGGGTTCACCGCCGCGCATTTCTCCCAGCTGGCGTGCGACCTGCTCATCGACCTCGCTAACGCCCTGACCGGGACGATCAGCGAGGGCGGCTACGACGGCGACGGGGCGTTCACCGCGATCCGGGCCCACCTCGCGGTGGCACAGGACGACGCCGTTCCGCTGTTGTTCCTGGTCCTGATCCTCATCATCGCCGTGCTTGTCGTGACGACCGCGTTCCAGCTGATCGGCCGGTTCGTGGCGCTGCTGGTGATGACGAGCATCGCGCCGCTGGCGCTGGCCTGCCACGCACTGCCGCAGACCGACGAGTTCGCACGGATGTGGTGGCGC
This sequence comes from Plantactinospora alkalitolerans, assembly GCF_015690345.1. GTDB lineage: Bacteria > Actinomycetota > Actinomycetes > Mycobacteriales > Micromonosporaceae > Plantactinospora > Plantactinospora alkalitolerans. The sequence goes on from NZ_JADPUN010000247.1 coordinate 49,630, forward strand.
GCCTACACCGGATGCCTGGCGATACCCGTCGCCCAGGCGTTCTTCCTCACCGCAGGGGAACAGACACTGCTCGACCCGAAGACCATGCTGCCCGTGTTCGGCCTGCCTCTTAACTCAGGCGGCACGCTGAACCTCCTGGTCGTCGTGGTGCTGCTGTGGACCACCGTCAAGATTCCCGGACTGATGGCCCGGTGGGCGGGCCAGAACGGACGCGGCACGAACGTACTTGGCGCGGTCGTCCGGGTCGTCGTGGTACAGCAGCTCGCCCGCGCCGTCCCCGGCCTGAACACCCTTCGGAGGACCATCAAATGACCCGGCCTGAGACCGAAACGCCGACCAGGGCGCGGATGCCCGCCGACGTCGACGCGCCCGACAAGGTCGCCTACGGCCTGACGTTCCACCAGCTGGCGATCGTCGCCACCGGCGCGCTCATCTTCTACGGCGCGTGGCGCACCTTGCACACTGTCGTACCCGCACCAGTCCTCGTCGGCACTGGTGTGGTGCTCGGTGGACTGGTCATCGGCCTAGCTCTCGGCCGCCGCGACGGCCTGTCCATGGACATCTGGCTCCTGCACGCCATCCGCCACACGCGCACCCCCCGGTCGCTGGCCGCCGCCAACAGCGCGGCGGATCCCGGAACGCCGGACTGGATCGAGACACCCAAGAGCGGCCGGATGCCGCTGCCGGCGCCGTTGCGCCTGCCCGCCGATGCCATCGACGACGACGGGGAAATCAGCCTCGGTGGCGCCCGGGCGGCGATCGTCGGCACCACCACCGTGAACCTCGCGCTGCGCACCCCCGACGAGCAGGCGGCCCTGATCGAGGGCTGGGGACGGTGGCTCAACAGCCTGTCGACGCCGACCCAGATCGTCGTGTCCGCGCAGCCGGTCGACCTAACCTCGCACAGCCGCGCCCTCGCCGCCGCGGCGGACACTCAACCGCATCCGCAGCTGCGCGGGGCGTGCGCCGACTACGCCGAGTTCCTCGGCGACCTCGCCGCCCGGCGAGACCCGCTGCGCCGGCAGGTCCTGGTCGTCAACCGAACGGCCGCCGGCGAGACCAATCACGCCGCGCGGCGCCGGGCCGATGACACCGTCCGGGCGCTGACCGGCATCGGCGTCAGCCCGCGGGTGCTGAACGGTGCCGCAGTCACCGCCGCCCTGACCTCCGCAGCCGACCCGTACCGGCCGCCGCGTCCCGGCGGCCTGGCCGCACCAGACGCCGTCATCACCGCGGCCGCCCCATCCCGAACCCGTACGAAAAGGAGAAAGGCATGATCAGGAAAAGACGATTCGGCGACGGCGGCGGGCAGCCACAGCCGGCCTCATTGGCGTCGGCGGTCGCGCCGGCAACGGTCGAGGTCACGCCCCGGTGGCTGCGCGTCGGCGACGGCTTCACCGCCACACTCGTCGTGACCGCATACCCGGCCGAGGTCGGCGGGGCCTGGCTGGAACCGCTGCTGTCCTGGCCGGGCCGGCTCGACCTGGCCCTGCACATCGAGCCGCTGCCGGCACCGATCGCCGCCGCCCGGCTCCGCAAGCAACGGGCCCGGCTGGAGTCGTCCCGGCGGGCCGACTCTGATCGCGGCAAGCTGGCCGACCCCTACGTCGACGCCGCCGCGCACGACGCCGGTGACCTAGCCGAACGACTGGCCAGAGGCGCGGCGAAGCTGTTCCGGGTGGGCCTCTACCTGACCGTGCACGCCCGCTCCGAAACCGAACTGATGGAGGCGTGCGCCCAGGTCCGGGCCGCCGCCGCCTCCACCCTCCTGGAGTTACAACCCGCGACCTGGCGGCAGCTAGCCGGCTGGACCACCACCCTGCCGCTGGCCACCGACGGGCTGCGGATGCTGCGCACCATGGACACCCAGGCCCTCGCCGCCGCCTTCCCCTTGTCCAGCCCCGACCTGCCGGCCCCACTGCCCGGCGACCCGCCGACGACCGGCGGCGTTCTCTACGGCGTCAACCCGGCCAGCGCCGGCATCGTCTGGTGGGACCGCTGGGCGCAGGAGAACCACAACTCAATCGTCCTGGCCAGATCGGGAGCCGGGAAGTCGTACTTCGTGAAGCTGGAGATCCTGCGCAGCCTCTACCAAGGCGTGCAGGTCGCCGTGATCGACCCCGAGGACGAGTACCTGCGACTCGCCGACGCGGTCGGCGGCAGCCTCGTGCGCCTCGGCCTACCCGGCGTGAAGATCAACCCCTTGGACCTGCCGGCAGGCGACCGCCGCCCCGATGTCCTCACCCGCCGCGGGCTGTTCCTGCACACGCTCATCAGCGTGCTGCTCGGGCACCAGCCGCCACCGGCGGAGCGGGCCGCCCTCGACCGGGCGATCCTCGCCGTATACCGGGCCGCCGGCATCACGGCGGACCCGGCGACGCACCACCGGCCAGCGCCGCTCCTGCGCGACCTGGCCGAGGCACTGCGCGCCGATGACGACCCGGCCGCCGCGAATCTGACAGCCCGGCTCGCACCGTGGGTCCATGGCAGCTTCGCCGACCTGTTCGACGGGCCGACCACCCAGGCGCCGGTCGGACACCTGGTCGTGTGGTCGTTACGCCACCTGCCCGACGAGCTGCGCACTGTCGGCACCCTGCTCGCGCTGGACTCGATCTGGCGCACGGTCGACGCCCCGGGACGGCTGTCGCAGCGGCGGCTCGTGGTGGTCGACGAGGCGTGGTTGCTGATGCGCGACGGCGAGGGCGCCCGCTTCCTGTTCCGGATGAGCAAGGCGGCACGCAAGCGCAACGCCGGACTGACCGTAGTCACCCAGGACGCCGCCGACGTGCTGAGCACCGACCTCGGCCAAGCGGTGGTGTCCAACGCCTCCACTCAAGTGCTGCTGCGGCAAGCGCCGCAGGCCATCGACGCCGTCGGCGAGGCGTTCGGCCTCACCGGCGGCGAGCGGCGACTGCTGTTGTCGGCCCGCCGCGGCCACGGACTGTTGATCTCCGGGGTGAGCAGGACCAGCTTCGAATCGATTTCCTCGGACGCGGAGCACGTCTTGTGCACCACAGGCTTCGAGTTGGATGAATCTGATCGGTGATTTCGACTGGACTCTGGGCGTTCTGCTGCTCTGAAGAGAGGAACGTCCCAGAGTTCAGTGAGCTTGGGTCGGCCTACCGGCTCTGGCGCAGCGCACCGCAATCAGCAGCTCCCGCTGATCGGCTGTTGGACACCCTGTGGAACCGACTGGCGTCCCCAGAACGTAACAATGCGTATCAAGTGACCGTCTACCGAAGCGGCTCAGCTTCCGGGCGCCGATGAGCAGATGCTTCGGGCTGCCTGCTGGTACAGGGTGGTCTCTGGGATTGGACGAGTGTTGGTCTCAATTTGTGCATTGTGGCGTTACTCTGGGTTCGCTGTTTCGTCGGTCGATCGCTAGGGGGGCTTGATGGTTGCGGACTGGCTGTTGCCTGTGGCGGCGGCGGGTGGCTCGGCGTTGGTCGGTGCGGTGGCGACCGATGCGTGGCAGTCAACGCGTTCCGGTGTAATGCGGTTGTTCGGCCGTGCGGGCGAGCGACGTGCGGAGTTGGCGGGGGACTGGGCGGATCAGACCGCGACAGCGATCACTGCGGCGCCGGTCGAAGAACTGGCGGCGGTGCGGTTGCGGTCGGCGGAGGCGTGGCAGCGGCGGTTGGCGGACCTGGTGGACGAGTATCCGGAGCTGAACGAGGCGTTGCGGGCGTGGGCAGAGGAGACCCAGCGGGAGTTGTCGGTCGCGGGGCGGACGTGGGTGAACACCTTCGTGGCACGAGACCAGGCGACGATGTACAACGCGCCGGGTGGCTCAATTACGGTCACCCACGCCCCAGTTGACCCCCCGGCGTCGTGAACGGCGGTCTGAACGACAACCGGTTCGAGGCGCGCGATCAGGCGACGATGTACAACGCCGACGTTATTAACGTCTACCAGGACGGCGGCGAGCCTGCGGTGGTGCGGCGGCTGTGGATGGCGCCGTCGTTGCCTGCGGGTTTGGTGCAGCGGCCGGAGTTGGCGGGTCCGTTGCTGGAGCTGGTGTGCGGGGCCGCTGACGGCCCGGTGGCGGTGGCGGGGGTGCATGGCACGGGCGGCTTCGGAAAGACCACCCTGGCGACGTGGTTGTGTCACCAGCCGCAGGTGCAGGTGCGGTTTCCCGGTGGCCTGTTGTGGGTGACGATCGGTGAGCATGCGGCTGGGGCGGAGCTGGCGGGGCGAATTAACAACCTGGTCGAGCAGCTTGCTGGTGAGCGGCCGGGGTTTACGGATGCGATGCAGGCCGGTTTCCGGCTCGGGGAGTTGTTGGACGCTGGGTCCGGGCCGGTGTTGTTGGTGGTGGACGATGTCTGGCAGGCCGACCAATTGGACCCGTTGTGTCAGGGCGGGACTGACTGCCAGCGGTTGGTGACTACTCGACGCCGTGGTCTGGTGCCGGCCGGGTCGAGTGTCTGGGTGGATCGGATGGATCCTCCGCAGGCAACCGCGGTGTTGATGCAGGGACTTTCGAACCCGTCCGCTGACCTGGTGGCCCAGGTCCTGGCCGGAACGGGCCGGTGGCCGGTGCTGCTCGCGGTGGCCAACCGTACGCTGGTGCGGCAGGTCGAGGACTACGGCGCCACTGTCGCGTGGGCGTTGACCGACATCATCGGCCGGCTGGCGGAAGAGGGTCCAGCCAGTCTCGATCTCGACGATCCGGCCTGGCGGGGCCGGGCGGTAGCGGCGACTGTGCGGGCGGGTTTGGACCTACTGGAGCCAGGTATCACGGAGCGGTTCGCGGAGCTGGCGATTTTCGGTGAGGACGTCGAGATTCCGCTAGAGGTGTTGCAGCGATTGTGGGGTGCAACCGGTGGTCTGACGCGGCGTGGTACCCAGCGGGTGTGCGCGGTGTTGGCGGGGATGTCGTTGGTGCAGCGCTACCGGGCGGAGGCGGGCACGATCCGGCTGCACGACATCATCCGCGCCTACCTGCTACACAGCACCGATGTAGAGCAGCGGCGGGTGTGGCACGGCCTGCTGTTGGACAATGCGGCCACGCTGGTCGCCCAGACCGATGCCGGGCTGCCCGCCTGGTGGCTGCTGCCCGCCGGGGAGGACTACCTGACTGGACATCTCGCCGAGCATCTGTACGCAGCAGGCCGTTATGAGGAACTCACGGCCACAATGACGAACCTGCGGTGGGTCACCCTACGATTGCAGGGGCACGGCCCGTCTGGGGTCGATACCGACCTCGTCCACATCGACACCCCTGCCGGGACTGCGCTGGCTCGGGCGATCCGACAGAACGCCCATCTGCTCGCCCCGATCACTCCCAAGCACACTCTCGGCGCGATCCTGGTCAGTCGCCTCGGCAACAACCCTGACCTACGGCGCCTTGTCGAGGACTACCTGCCAACCCTGCCCACGCCACAGCTGATCCCTCGTTGGACGCCACCCGACTTGCCTCACCCCGCCCTTCACCGCACCCTCAGCGGCCACACCCAGTTGGTGGAAGCGTTGGTGGTCGCGCCGGACGGATCCTGGCTGGCCAGCGCCAGCCGTGACGGGACAGTGCGCGTCTGGGACCCCGAGACCGGCGGCACCCGCCACACCCTCACCGGCCACACCGGCTGGGTGGAAGCGTTGG
>NZ_JADPUN010000302.1 GCF_015690345.1 Plantactinospora alkalitolerans
GGTTCCGGTCGCGAGTTGCAGGCTGCCCCAGCCCCACAGTTGGGCCACGCCGTGCAGGTTCGCCCAGAGCGCGGCGGCGACGACCGGCGGCGGTGCCGACCCGCCCACCCGGACCCGGGCGACGAGATCGACGAGGAGGTCGAAGAGCGGCAGTGCCGTCTCCCGCAGGCCGAGGTGGTTGCTCTCCAGCAGGTCGTGCCGGAACATCAGGTCGAACATGCCGGGGTTGGACCGCGCGAAGTCGAGGTAGACCCGGCCCAGTGCCGCGAGGTGACCCCGGGGGGTCGGTTCAGCACGCGCGATCTCCTCGGTGATCGCGACGGTGAGGTCGGCGAATCCCCGGCGCGCGATCGCGGAGAGCAGGGCGAGGTGAGTGGGGAAGTACCGCCGGGGCGCGCCGTGGGAGACCCCGGCCCGGCGGGCGATCTCGCGCAGCGACAGGGCCGAGGTGCCCTCCCGGGTCACCAGGTCGACCCCGACCTCTATCAGTCGGGTCCGCAGGCCGGTCTCGGACTCCGTCATAGACAGTGTCTACCAGGACGTCATAGACACTGTCTACCCGCTCCTCCGGCAGCATGGGCGAGTCGGACCGATCCCGATGACCCGGCGGCGGCAACAACGCGGGTTCGCTGCGGCGGCCACCACACCTCTCTACGGTCGGTGCCATGGGGTACGAGGTACCGGGCGCGCGTCCGGCCCGGCGGCCACGCCGGATGCGGGGCGTCCTGTCGCTGGCCGCCGCCGGACTCTTCGTCTGCTGTGTGGGCGCGGCCGGGCTCGGCGCCTGGAACTACCAGCAGGTCCGGCAGTCCTCCGGCGGGGCGCGGGAGGCGGCGGAGTCATTCCTGCACGACGTGACCAGGGGCGACGCGGCCGGGGCGTACGACAAGCTCTGCGGGGACACCCGGGAGCGGTGGAGCCGGGACGACTTCGTCCAACGGATGTCGGTACCGCCCACGATCAACCGGTACGCCATCGACGACGTCGCGGTCGCGACCGACCGGGGCCAGGTGCGGGGCACCGTCACCGCCAGGCTGACCCGCCGCTCCGGTGCGGTGGACGTGCGGGAGATGCCGATGGTGAAGGACGGCGACCGGTGGCGGGTCTGCGGCGACCCGTTCTGAACTCCGGTCGGACCCTCCGGAGCTGACGGTCAGCGGTTGCCGCCCAGCTCGCCGTTGCGGTAGTGCCGCCGGCACAACACCTGGTAGCGAACCTCGGCCGCGTCGACGGTGTCGCCGATGACCACCTGCTCGCCCTCCCGAACCACCGTCCCGGCCACCACCCGGGCGTTGAGCAGCCCCGGCCGCCCGCACCAGCAGAGCACCTCGACCTGGATCCGGCACACCTCGTCGGCAAGCTCGAACAGTCGCTGCGCCGCCGGAAACAGGCAGGAGCGGAAGTCGCTGGCCAGGCCGAACGCGAACACGTCGACGTCGTACCGGTCGACCAGCTCCGCCATCTGCTCGACATGCCGCACCGTGTAGAAGCAGGCCTCGTCGCAGATCAGGTAGTCGACCCCGATGCCCGCCGCCCACCGCGACCGCACCAGTTCGCAGAGATCGAGTTCCTCGGTGACCTCGATCGCCTCGTGAGCCAGGCCGATCCGGGTGGTGATCTGCGGGCCGAGCGAGCGGTCGATCCGGGTCAGCACCAGCCCACGCCGCCCCTGCCGGGCGTGGTTGTAGTTCATCTGCAGGGCCATCGTCGACTTGCCGCAGTCCATCGGCCCCCAGAAGAACTTGAGGGCGGCACCGTGGCGTAACCGACCGTCGCCGGCGGCGAAACACGCGGCGGACAGGGCGGACTCGGCTCCGACCGGCTGGGCCCGGTCGGTACGGATGTCGTCGGTCACGGTCGGTGAGCCTAGGCCACCCGGCGTTTTCGTACGACCCGCCGTGTTGATCACCACTCCGGTCGTCCGCCGGCCACCTGCCGGTCACCTCGGCCGGTCGCGCCGCTCTTCCTGGTCAGCCCGCTCGGCCGGGGTCAGCGTCGGCGTGAGGTGCCGGTCGACGATCGACCGGAGTTCGCCGGCCAGTTCGGGATCGGGGCGCAACAGCTCCTGGAACCGGCGCTGCCAGATCTCGACGAGCGCCCGCTCCAGCTCGGGATCCCCGGCCTGCCGGGCGGCCAGCACCTCGGCGCGCAGTTCGGCCAGGTCATCGGCCACCGCGTCGGCCTCGTCGGCCCGGACCCGTCGCCAGAACGCGACCACCTCGGCCCGGGCCGCCGGCCATCCGTCGCCGGCCAACGCGCCGACCAACGTCGTTCCGGCCGCCACCGCGATCGACTCCATCCCGTGCCCCCTGCCTCGTACGACTCTGCGGCCTCACAGTAGGGCACGGTGCACGGTTCGGCCGGCGGGTGGCCGACGCCGGGCCGATCCGGCCACCCCGACGGCTGCCAGCGTCCGGGGCGGAGGCCGCCAGGGTCAGAGCCGCGTGGGCGGCACGTTCCCGGCGGCCACGATCGCCCGACGGATCGGCACGGCAAGCAGCAGCAGGAAACCGACGATGAAGAACACCAGCAGCGAGATGATCGCCACCCGGTAGCTCTCGGTCATCCCGTACGCCAGGCCGAACAGCAGCGGCCCGAGCCAACTGGTGCCCTTGTCGGAGATCTCGTAGAGCCCGAAGTACTCGGCCTCCCTGCCCTTCGGGATCAACTGGCTGAACAGCGACCGGCTCAGCGCCTGACTGCCGCCGAGCACGATGCCGATCCCGCCACCGAGCAGCACGAACGGGACCGCCTGGTTGGCCGGCAGCCGGAACGCCACCCCCAGCACCACCGTCCAGAGCACCAGGCTGATCAGGATCGTCTTCCAGGCGCCGATCCGCTTCGCCAGCGCGCCCATTCCGAGCGCCCCGGCGAAGGCCAGGAACTGCACCATCAGGATGGTCGGCACCAGCACGTCGTCGGAGAGCTTCAACTCCTCGGTGCCGTAGACGGCGGAGAGCGAGATGACCGTCTGGATGCCGTCGTTGTAGATCAGGTAGGCGATCAGGAAGAACAACGTCAACGGGTACGCCCGGAGGCTGCGCAGCGTGTGCCAGAGTTGCCGGAACCCGTCGATCAGCAGCGGCCCCTGGGCCGGCCCGGCCACCGGCGGGCGGTTGCGGAGCCGTACCAGCGGGATGGTGGTGAACGCGGCCCACCAGATGCCCGCCGACACCATGCTGTACCGGGCGACCTCGCCGGTGTCCATGCCGAGGGAGTCCTTGAACAGCACCGCCGCCACGTTGATCGCCAGCAGGAGCCCGCCACCGATGTACCCGATCGCCCAGCCGATGCTGGAGACGCTGTCCCGGTCCTCCGGCCCGGCTATCTGGGGCAGGAACGAGTAGTAGACGACGATGCTGGCGCCGTAGGAGATGTTGGCGATCAGGAACAGCCCCGCCCCGAGCAGGTAGCGGTCACCGGTGAGGAACAGCAGCCCGATCGTGGCCGCCGAGCCGATGTAGGCGAACAGCGCCAGCATTTCCTTCTTGTGCGCCGACCGGTCGGCGACGGCGCCCACCAGCGGCAGCACGAAGACGGTCAGGAACACCGACAGCGACACCATGTACGGGAACAGCGAGCCGGGCGCGATGTCGATGCCGAGCAGGCCGATCCGCTGGCCCCGGCACGGGTCGTCCGAGGCGCACCCGGCGGCGGCCTTCGCGATCGACGTCAGGTACGGGCCGAGGAAGACGGTGATGACCGTGCTGTTGAACGCCGAGTTCGCCCAGTCGTAGAAGTACCAGCCGACGCGTTCGTGTCGGGTGCTCGGTGGCGCGTCCTCCGCCGTCGCGGGAAGTGTCTCGGCCATGATCGGTCCTTCGACAGAGGTGGGGCGGGATGGTCCGGGCCGACCTACCGGTCGGAGGGCCAGTGTCCGCGGCTGAGGTACGCCTCGCGTAGTACGTCGACGTGATCGGTCATGATGCCATCCACACCCATGTCCAGTAACTCGTTCATCTCGGTGACTTCGTCGATGGTCCAGACATGCACCTGTAGGCCCAGTCGGTGGACGTAGTCGACGAATCGCCGGTCGACCACCCGTACGCCCCGGTACCGGACCGGCACCTGGGCGGCCACCACCGTCGGCGGCAGTGCCAGCCGCCGGTTCGCCAGCGAGGCGAGCCGCAGCCGGGCCACCCCGCGCAGGCCCAGTGAGGTGGCGACCTTCGGCCCGGCCAGGAGCCGCAGCCGGGCCAGCCGGGTGTCGCTGAACGACGCGAGCAGTACCCGGTCACCGGCGCCGGCCCGTTCGACCGTGCGTGCCGTGGCCGCGACCGCGCTGTCGGCCTTCACGTCGACGTTGAACCGGATCTGCGGCCAGGCGCCGAGGACGTCGTCGAGCCGGGGCACCGCCGCCGCACCGCCGATCCTGATCGTCCGCAGGTCGGCCCAGCGCAGTCCGGCGATCCGGCCCCGTTCGCCGGTCATCCGGTCCAGCGTCGCGTCGTGGAACACCACCGGTACCTCGTCGACGGTGGCGTGGACGTCGGTTTCGACGTACCGGTAGCCGAGCCGGACCGCCCGGGCGAACGCCTCGGTGGTGTTCTCGTCACCCCGCGCGGCCCCGCCCCGGTGGGCGAAGGCCAGCGGCGTGGGCGCGTCGAGGTAGGCGAAGTCCCGGATCACGCAGCGAGTATGCCCCGCGTGGTTGGCCATCGGATGACCGGAGGGCGGCGCTTTCGTCCGGCCCACGGTGAACCCCGGACAGTAGGGTGCTGCCATGCGGTTGCTCGCCATCGACTTCGGCACGTCCAACACCGTCGCCGTGGTGCGGAACGCCGACGGCCGGAGCCGGCCGCTGCTCTTCGACGGCACCCCGCTGCTGCCGTCGGCGGTCTGCCTCGACCCGGCGGGTGCGCTGCTGGTCGGCCGGGACGCCGAACGGGCCGCCCGCCTGGATCCGGCCCGGTTCGAGCCGCATCCGAAACGACGGATCGACGACGGTGCGGTCCTGCTCGGCGGGCGGGAGGTGCCGGTCACCTACCTGGTCGCGGCGGTGCTGCGGCGGGTCGCCGTCGAGGCGGAGCGGCAACTCGGTGGCGTCGACGAGGTCCGACTGACCCATCCGGCGCGATGGGGGGAGCGGCGTCGCTCGGTGCTGGTCGCCGCCGCGCTTGCCGCCGGCCTGCCGCCGCCACGCCTGGTCGTCGAACCGGTCGCGGCGGCGGCGTACTACCCGACGGTCCTCGGCGCGGCGGTGCAACCAGGTCGGGCGTTGGCCGTCTACGACCTGGGTGGCGGAACGTTCGACGCGGCCGTGGTACGCCGCACCGCGGGCGGTTTCGACGTGCTCGCCGAACTGGGCCTGACCGACCTGGGCGGACTCGACTTCGACCAGGCCCTGGTCGAGCATCTCGGCCGCGCCTACGCCGGCACCCGGCCCGAGCTGTGGCACGGCCTGGTGAGCCCGGACGACACCGAGCGGCGCCGACAGCGGGCGCTGCTCTACGACGACGTCCGGGGCGCAAAGGAGCTGCTGTCCCGGGCGTCGAGCGCCGACGTGCATCTGCCGGCGCTCGACATCCGGGCGCACCTGACCCGGGACGAACTGGAGTCGGTGATCCGTCGGCAACTGCTCCAGACGGTCAACTGCCTGGCCCGGACGATCGCCGCCGCCCAACTGGATCCCGCCGACCTGGTCGGGATCTTCCTGGTCGGCGGTTCGAGCCGGATTCCGCTCGCGGCCCGGCTGATCCACACCGAACTGGGCATCCCTCCCCGCACGCTCGACCAGCCGGAGACGGTGGTCGCCGAGGGAGCGTTGTGCCACGGCACCCCGCAGTTGTCCGGCGATCCGGTGGTGGCGCGGCGGGGCGGTCCCGTGGTTTCCTCCGGGCCGGGCCCCGGTGCGGTCTGGTCGGTCACCGACCCGGCCGGTTCGTCGGCGGTCCGGCCGGTGCCGGCCCCGGGTCGGTCCGCCGCCGAACCGACCACCCGGCCCGGAAGGTTCTGGTCCGGAACGACCGGGCTGGTCTGGACCGGAACCCTGGCCGTGCTGGTCGCGGTGGCGCTCGTCGTGCTCGTCGCGGTGGCCGGGGCCGGGACCTGAACGCCCGTCCACTGCGCTGGCGGCTGCTGACTGAACTCGCGGGCAGCGACTACCGGGTCCGCGAACTGGTGACGCTGGTGGGCGAGCCACAGAACCTCGTCTCCTACCACCTGCGGCTCCTGCGCGACGGTGGCCTGGTCACCACCACACGCAGCAGCTTCGATGGCCGGGACAGCTACTACCACCTGGACCTGGACCGCTGCGCGGACGCACTGGCCGAGACCGGCACGGCGCTGCACCCGGCGCTGCACCGGGAACCGGCCGCGCCTCGCGTCGCCCCGGCGGACCCGCGGCGTTCGCCCCCGCATCGGCGTGCTGTTCGTCTGCACCGGTAACAGCGCCCGCTCCCCGATTGCCGAGGCCCTGCTCCGTCACCACACCGGTGGTGAGGTCGAGACGACAAGCGCCGGTAGCCGGCCGAAGCCCCAGATGCACGCCAACGTCGTACGGGTGCTGCGGGATGAGTACGGCGTCGACCTCGCCGGCCAGCGCCCTCGCCACTGGGACACCATGTCCGGCCGCCGGTTCGACTACGTCGTCAGCCTGTGCGACAAGGCCCGCGAGGTGAGCCCCGATTTTCCGGACCAGCCCCGGCGGGTGCACTGGAGCATTCCCGACCCCGCCGCCGGCGACACCGACCGCGCCGACTATTCCCTTTTCCGACGCACGGCAGCCGACATCGACACCCGGATCAGGCACCTGCTGCCCGTCCTGCGCATCACCCGATCCTGAAGGAGACACCGCCGTGACAGCGTTTGACCGGTACGCCAGCGTCCGCTACGTCGTCGACGACGTTCAGGCCGCCGTCGACTTCTACACCACCCATCTCGGCTTCACCCTGAACACCGGCGCCGCCCCCGCCTTCGCCGACGTGGTACGCGGACCGTTACGACTGATGCTGTCCGGCCCGGCCAGTTCCGGCACCCGTGCCACCCCGGACGACGCCACCACCGCCGGACGTAACCGCATCCACCTGACCGTCGACGATCTGGGCGCCGAGATCCGCCGACTGCGCGATGCCGGACTGCCGTTCCGCAGCGGACTGGTCAGCGGCCCCAGGGGACGCCAGATCCTGCTCGCCGACCCCGCCGGCAACCTCGTCGAGCTGTTCCAGCCCGCACAGCGCCCGGAGGCCTCCTGACTGGGCAGTGTGGGGCTGCCTGATCGGCCGGCTCCACGGCCTCGGGCAGCGCCACGCGTCCAGGCACGACGATCAGTCGTTGTCCGGCGACCAGAACCGGGCCAGTGCGCTCGTCGCCGGATCCTCGGAGTCGGCCAGCGCCGACCACGGGTCACCGTCGGCCGGCAACTCCGTCCCGGCGTAGTCGGCCAACTCGTCAGGTGCGGGTGCCGGGCCGGCCACCGTCGTCGGATCGACCGGCGGACCCGCGTACGGGGCGCCGAGCAGGCCCGGATCCGCCCACGGGAACCCGTCGACCGGCTCCGGTGGCGGGCCCAGATCGGACCCGTCCGGCGCCGACCACGCCGACTCCGACCACTGCCCCGCGTCAGCGTACGGGTCGAGGTCCGGGTCCGTCCCGATCGGCGGGTCGGCCGGACCGAAGCCGACCTCGGCGGGCACCTCCGTCGTCCCGTCCGGCCCGGTCCCGGCCTCACCGCCGGCGTACGGATCCCCATCGGCGTACGGGTCGAACCCGGGCGATCCGGCGCCGAAGCCGTCGTACCCGATCGGCTCGGGTGGCACATCGGAGGCTCCGGTCGGGTCGTCCGGAACGGTGTCGGCCGCGCCGAAGCCCTCGACCGGATAGTCGTCGCCCTCGGGCTGGTCCGGGCCCAGGTCGGCGAACTCCCCGCCGTCCGGGCCGTCGAAGTCCGGCTGGTCCTCCGGCCAACCGCCCCAGTGGTCCGTCATGTTCCCGCTCCCGAAAAGTCGGTGGCCGGCGCCGGGGCAAGCGCCCGGGCCCGCAGGAGTACCTCGTCGACGTTCTTCACCCGGGCCCGGACGGTCTCCCGCTCCGCCTGCGTCGCGGCACGGCGCCGGGCCCGACTGGCCTGGTCCATCGCCGCCGCCGAGTCGATCTCGGCGATCCGCTCGTCGAGTTGCCGCAGCCGCCGCTCGATCGCGTCGTCGAGGGCGAGCGTGAGCCCGTACTGCAGGTCGGTGAACCGGTGGGTGATCTCGTCCGACAGCGCCGCCCGGGCGTCGGCGACCACCTCCCGGAGCCACATCCGGGCCTGCTGCCGGTCGGTCTGCACGCGGCGCCGGTAGAGGATGAACCCACCGGCGGCCAGCCCCAGCCCGAGCCCGGCGAACGGGATCAGCAGGCTCCCGCCGACCAGCGCTCCGGCACCGAGCGCGGAGGCGCCCGCCATCGCGCCACGACCGGCCATGAACGCCATCGAACCGGCCGACAGCGCGATCATCATGTTGTCCGGTCCACCGCCCTCCCGTCGCGGCTTGCTGGCCAGCGCGTGCCGGAGCGTCGCGTTCAGCCGGCCCAACACGAACCGCAGCTCGTCGGGCTGGAACACCTCCGCCAACACCCGCTCGCCGACCTGCCGGAACCGGACCTCCAGATCGTCCGACAGCCGGATCGAGAGCGCGTGCAGGGCCTCGTCGACCTGCTGCGGCAGGCCCTTGATCTCGTCGCCACGGGCCCTGTCGACCCGGTTCAGAAAGTCCTCCTGCAACGCGCCGACGTACCCCCGGAGCCGGCCGGTGGCCTCGACCCGGGCCCGCTGCGTCTCGGTGTTCAGCGCCAGCGACCACTGCCGGGACTCGGTACGCTTACGGGCCGCCAGCGCCGCCCGCTCCTGCTTGATCCGAGCCAGGTCGGCCGGATCGGGATCGGTGGCCCGGAGCCGCTCGCCGAGTTCCAGATCCCAGCGGATCAGTTCGCTGCGCACCGAACGCAGCAGGTTGGCCTGCCGCAGCAGGTGTCCCCGGGCGGCGAGGCCGATCAGGGCGTCCTGCAACTCGGCGATCCGGGACTCGCGGACCAGTTCCCGGGCCGCCTCCGCCGGCAACGTCCGGGACAGCTCCGCCAGCCGGGCCGAGACCGGAAACCACGGCGCGGAGCCGAACCGGGGCGCGTGCGCCTGCAACTGTGCCCGGTTGTCGGCCAGGATCGTCCGCCAGCCCGGATAGGCATCGGTCTTGGTCAGCGCGAACACCACCAGGTTCACCCGTTTGCTGGCCTCGATCAGGAAGTCCAGCTCCGGCTGCGCGAACGGGGCGGCGGCGTCGACCACGAAGAGCAGGGCGGTGGCCCGGCTCGCCGCGTCCAGCGCGATCTGGGCGTGCGCCGGATCCAGCCCGCCGGTACCCGGGGTGTCCACCAGACTCAGATACTGCAACAGCGGCGCCGGATGGGTCACCTCGATGTGCCGGGGCGGCCGCTGGTCGGAGGGCAGCTGCCCGAGCGGGGTGGCCCAGTTCCGCAGCTCCGAGCACGCCAGCGTGACCGGTTCGGCCCGCCCCGGCAGCCAGGCCCGCGCCCCGGGTTCGGCTCCGGGCAGGAACTCCAGATAGCAGGCGGTAGCGACCGCGACGTCGACCGGCGACAGGTCCGGCACCCCGAGCAGGGCGTTGACCAGCGAACTCTTGCCACGTTTGGTCTCACCGACGACGACCACCGAGGGTCGGGTCACCACCCGGCGGCGCAGCCCGTCGACCTCGGCCGCGGCGTCCGGGGCGACCTTGCGAAGGAACGCCAGTCCGCCGTCGACGGCAACGGTCAGGGCGCTGCCCAGCGCGGCATCCGAAGAACCGCCGCCGGTCCGGGCACCCGGCGCCCCGGCGACCGTACGGCCGGCGGTCACCGGACACCTCCGGCGGCCCGTACCCGCTGGGAGAGCAGGAAGAAACCACGGTGGGCGACCTGCGCCACCCGGGACTGGGCCGGGCTGGCTCCGGCGACGGCGTAGACCCGCCACCGGGTGGCGGCCTCCAGCGCCGCCCTGGTGAGCTGTTCCGGGGCGGCGGCCGGAAGGCTGAGGATCCAGCGCGGGTCGGTGGACAGTGCCAGCCGGGTGAGTTCCTGCTCCATCGGCTCCGGCAGCTCCACCGATCCGGAACTGACCAGCTGGGCCACCTCCAGCAACCGCAGCCGGTGGTAGTCCGGCTGCTGCAGCACCTGCTCGATCGCGTCCCGAAGCAGTTCCCGGTCCTCGGGGCGGGCGGCGTGGCTGGCCAGCTTCTCCAGGCTCGACAATCCCCAGCCGGCCTTGATCGCATCGGTACGCCAACGGAACGCCTGGTCGAGCGTGTTCCGCAGCCGGGGAAAGCCGGACGCCTGGAACAGCAGCCGGACCAGGTCTCCGCTGGCCAACTGCGGCTGGGCGGCGAACTGGGCGATGGCGAACCCGATGCCGTACAGGTCCAGCAGCCGCAGCAACCGTTCCCGCTGTTCCCGGGGCACCGGAGCGTCCCGCGAGGTGAACAGGTCGACCGAGGCGAGCAGCACCAGCCGCTCGCTCTGCGGCAGCCGGGCCATCGTCCGCAGCGCCTCACAGTCCGCGGCGGTCAACCGGCCGGCCTCGGTGGTCTCGGCGAGCAGCCCCACGATCGGCACCACCTCCGACACCACCCGGCGGAGCACCCCGGTCTGGTCGGCGGCCAGCGGCCCGGCGACCGGCCACGGGTCGGCCGCCCCACCGACGAGCTTGTCCACCTTGTTGAACAGTCCGAGCGAGTTGATCGGGTTGCTGGCCAGCCGCGCCGAGACCGACCGGAACGCCTCCAGCGCGGCCACGTCGTCGTCCCGCACCGACTGGGTGAAAACGTAGATGATCGCCTCGGCACCGGCGATCGCGCCGGCCGAGTCGTCGTCGATGTTGTCGTCGAACGGGGCGGCGGCCGCCTCGAAGAGGAACCGTCGCGCCCCGGTGCTGACCGAGGTGTTGGTCGACGCCAGGCCGGGGGTGTCCAGCACGGTGAGGTCCCGCAGGTGGTCGCTGGTCAACGTCACGTCGACGTACCCGATCTCGGCGCGTGGCACGCCGAGCCGCTGCGGGATCATGCCGGCGTCGTCCAGCGGGAGGCTGATCCGGCTGCCGTCCCGTCGGACCACGTCGACCCGGTCCGCGGTGCCGTAGCGGAACTGGGTGACGATCCGGGTGCACTCGCCGACCTCGGTCGGTGCCACCCGCCGTCCGATCAGCGCGTTGACGAGTGTCGACTTTCCGGCCTTGAGGCGGCCGGCGATCGCCACCCGCAGCGGTTCGTCGAGCCGGCGACGTATCCCCAGCACCTGGTGCTGGGTGGCGGGGCCGAGTCGGGGTCCGACCTCGTCGCAGAGGCCGGCGACCCGGGCGCCGAGCGGACCTGGGCCCATGGCTCGTCAGCCGGCGGTGCGGTCGGCGACAATGGTCGGAACCCGGTGGTGGCGCGCGCTCATCTCGTCTGCTGTCCTTCCGACACGTCGGCAGGGGCGGGCTGTCCCTGCCGGACATCACACTACGAATATCCTGCCGGCGCAGGATCCCATGTTCGTGCCACCGTCTTTCGCGGCGGTGGCCGCCAACCCCGGGCGGGGAGGACCAGTGCGGCACGCGTCGGTCGGCGACCTGTCCGATCAGTTCCGAGCCAGCGATCTTTCGGACGTCGGCCGCGCCGGTGCGGGCGACGCGGCCCCGGACGTCGTCGAGGTGGGCTCCGCACTGCTCGCCACGCCCGGCCTGGTCGTCCTGCACAGCGGGCCCGGCGGCGGACGCAGCACCGCGCTGGCCCGGCTCGGCGCCGCGTTCCGGGGGCCGGTGTTCGCCGGCGGCGGCCTCGCCAGCCTGCCCACCGAGCCGGCGTTCGCGTTGACCCGGGCGGTCCGGGTCCGGCTGCCCGGACACGATCCGGCGCTGCTCGCCGAGGCGGTGCGGTCACGGGTACGCACCGGAC
>NZ_JADPUN010000304.1 GCF_015690345.1 Plantactinospora alkalitolerans
CCACCCCCGTCCCCGACGCTACGGCCGTACCGTCCCGATGATCCGACCGATCCGCTCCTGCGAGGTCTCCGAGCGCTGGTATTCCGAGCGGCTCAGCACGCCGCCCATCCTCGGCACCGGGTTGCGGTGGATCGCCGGACCGTCCGACGTGACCAGCGCCGCGAAGTGGAACTCGTCGGCGCCGGTCGCCGCCACGACCCGGGCGACGTTGCGCTCGTTGATCCCGCCGGCGGGCATGATCACGATCCGGCCGTCGGCCTTGCGGACGAGGTCGGCAAGGAGCGGGGCACCGGCCAGCGCGCTGTCCTCCTGCCCGGAGGTGAGCACCCGGTCCACCCCGAGCTCGATCAGTTGCTCCAGCGCCTCGAACGGCTGCCGGACCATGTCGAAGGCCCGGTGGAAGGTGATGCTCGCGCCGTCGGCCGCCTCGATCAACCGCCGGGTGGTCGGTACGTCGACGTCACCCTCCGGGGTCAGCGCGCCGATCACGATGCCGTGCGCGCCGACCGTCACGGCCGCCTGCACGTCCCGGACCATCGCGTCGATCTCGAGTGGCGAGTAGATGAAGTCGCCGGCCCGGGGTCGCACGATGACGTGTACCCCGATCCGGCTCACGCTCCGCAGGGTCACCTCGATCGTGCCGATACTCGGCGTCAACCCGCCGTCGAACAGTGCCGAGCAGAGTTCGACCCGGTCGGCACCGGCCCGTTCGGCGGCCAGGGCCCCCTCGACGCTGTCGATGCAGATCTCGAACCTGGTCATCCTGTCTCTCTTTCCTGTCATCGGGTGGGTAACGCCCTGTCATCGGGTCGTGGTGGCGCCGTCGGTGTGCGGCGCCGGCCGAACAACCGGCCGTTCCGGGCCTGCAACACCCGGGCGAACTTGGACAGCGACGCGTTGACCACCAGGTAGAGCACGGCCACCACCAGGTAGGTCTGGATCAGCAGATGGGTGTACGAGGCGAGCACCTGGCCGCTGTAGAGCAGCTCGGTGAAGCTGACCACGAAGCCCAACGAGGTGTCCTTGAGCAGTCCGACGAGCTGGCTGACCAGCGAGGGGGCGAGCTTGACCAGCGCCTGGGGGAGTACCACCAGGCGCATCACCTGGGCCGGGCGCAGCCCGATCGCCTGACCGGCCTCCGCCTGACCCCGGTCCAGTGCCCTGATTCCGGCCCGGAAGATCTCGGCGAAGGCGGCCGAGTTCGCCACCACCAGCGGTACGACCAGTTTCCAGAACAACGAGAAGTTCAGCCCGTACGCCGGCAGCGCGAAGAGCGTCACGTAGATCAGCAGCAGCACCGGTACGGTCCGGAAGATCTCGACGTACGCCCCGGCGAGCAGTCGGAGGCTGCGGCGCCGGGACAGCCGGCCGAGCGCCAGCAGCAGCCCGAGCACGGCGCTGAGTACGGTGGTCACCGCGGCGGCGCGGAGCGTGGCCCAGAGCGCGATCAGCAGGTACCGCCAGATCGGCCAGGTGCCGAACGGACGCCACCGGTCGGCGGCCAGCTCCCCGTGCGCGGCGAACTGGTGGATCGCGACGGCCAGCCCGGCGGCGATGGCCAGCACGCCGAGCACGGTGGCGATCCGGATCCGGCGCCGCCCGCGCGGTCCCGGCTCGTCGAAGAGCAGCCGCTGCGGATCGTTCATCGGACGATCGCCAGTCTGCGTTCGAGCCGGCCGGTGACCAGCCCGATCAGCAGGGCGAGCAGCATGTACGCCAGCCCGGCGCCGGTGAAGATGAGCAGCGGCTGGGCCTCGACCAGGTTGACGTTGTTGGCCGTCTGGGTCAGCTCGACCACGCCGACGGCGGCGGCCAGCGAGGTGTTCATCAGCAGCGCGATGCTGATGTTGCCCATCGGCTGGATGACCGCCCGGAACGCCTGGGGCAGGATGACGTACCGCAGCGACTGGCTGAAGGTCAGCCCGATCGCGCGGGCCGCCTCGGCCTGACCGACGCCGACCGTGTTGATGCCGGCCCGGATCGCCTCCGCGAAGTACGCGCCCTCGTACGCCGCGATAACGATGGCGGCGGAGGTGAACAGCGGGAACGTGATCCCGAGCTGCGGCAGCGCGAAGACGAACAGGACGAGCAGGGCCAGCAGCGGCAGGTTCTGCAGCACCTCGACGTAGACCAGTCCGACGGTGCGCAGCAGCGGCACGGGACAGATCCGCAGGGTGGCCACCACGACGCCGAGCAGCAGCGCCGCGATGGTGGTCACGACGGTCAGTTCGACCGTCGTGACCAGCCCGTGGCCCAACTCGGTGAGGTATCCGGAGAACGGGTTCATCGCCGTCGGACGCTGCTCAGGAGCCCTGTGCGGACCCGATCGCCGGCGGGGTGGGCGCGCCGCCCTCCACCACCGTGCCGAGGGTGGCCTGCCACACCCTGGCCCAGGTGCCGTCCGCCTGGATCTTCGTCAGCCAGTTGTTGACGAACTCCTTGAACTGGGCGTCGTCGCGGTTCAGCCCGATGCCGTACGGCTCGGTGGTGAACGGCTGGCCGACCACCTTCATCCCCGGGTTCACCTTGGCGTTCGAGGCGAGCAGGGTGAAGTCCTGGACGTACGCCTCGCCCCGGCCCTGGAGCAGTGCCTGCACGGCCTGCGGGTCGGTGGCGAAGGCCACCTGCTCGGAACCGGGCGCGGCGGTCGGCAGCGCGGTCACCGCCGGGGTGTTCGTTCCGACGACCACCTTCCTGCCGGCGAGGTCCTGCACGCCGTGGATGGTGGTGTTCTCCTTCTTCACCGCCACGGCCAGCCCCGAGGTCAGGTACGGGCCGGCGAAGGCGATCTGGGTGGCCCGCTCCGGGGTGATCGTGTACGTCTGGAACACCGTGTCGACCGACCTGGCGCGGAGCAGCGCCTCCCGGGTCTGCGTGCCGATGGTCACGGTCTCGACCTCGGGCCTGCCGATGATGTACTTCGCCAACAGGCGGGCGAGGCTGGCGTCGAAGCCCTCCACCTTGCCGCTCACCGGGTCCTGCTGGGACAGCAGCGGAGCGTCCAGGGAGCCGCCGACCAGCAGTTTGCCCCGTTGGCGGATCTTCTCCATGGTGGAACCGGCCGGGATGTCGGCGTCGGCGGCGACCGGGGCGGCGTCGTACACCGCCTGGTCCACCACGCCGGTGCCGCCCAGACCCGGTACGCCCGCCCCGCCCGGCGTACCGGGGGTGCCCGAACCGCCACCGCCGCAGCCGGCGGCGGCCATCGCCACCGCGACCGAGGCGGCGGCGATGGCCACCGTCCGCCGTGGCCGCAGCCTCTTGGTCAGGATCGACATGTCACTCCTCGCTGGAACGTCAGTGCTGAAGGATCTTGGAGAGGAAGTCCCTGGCCCGTTCGCTGCGCGGCGCCGCGAAGAACTCCTCCGGTCCGGCCGACTCGACGATCCGGCCGTCGTCCATGAAGACGACCCGGTCGGCGGCGCGGCGGGCGAAGCCCATCTCGTGGGTGACCACGATCATGGTCATTCCGTCGGCGGCGAGCGACACCATCACGTCGAGGACCTCGTTGACCATCTCCGGGTCGAGCGCCGAGGTCGGTTCGTCGAAGAGCATCACCTTCGGGCGCATCGCCAGGGCGCGGGCGATCGCGGCGCGCTGCTGCTGACCGCCGGAGAGCTGCGCCGGGTACGCGTCGGCCTTGTCGGCGATGCCGACCCGGTCGAGCAGGACGCGCGCCTCCGCCCGAGCCTGCGCCCGGGGGACCTTGCGGACCTTGGTCGGGCCCAGCGTGACGTTCTCCAGCACGGTCCGGTGCCCGAACAGGTTGAAGGACTGGAAGACCATTCCGACGTCGGCCCGGAGCCGGGCCAGGTCACGCCCCTCGGCCGGCAGCGGTCGGCCGTCGATCTCGATGCTTCCCGCGCCGGCCACCTCGAGGCGGTTGAGGCAGCGGCACAGGGTGGACTTGCCGGAGCCGGAGGGCCCGATCACCACCACCACCTCGCCGGTCGCCACCGTCAGGTCGACGTCCCGGAGGACGTGGTTGGTGCCGAACCACTTCTGGAGGCCTCGTACCGCCACCATCGGCGCTGCCGGATGGTCCGCCGCCCGAAGATCGGCGGAAGGGGTCCCTGTCATGGCGGGCTACCTGCTCCAATCCTCGGACTTTCTCCAACAACCGAACTAAGTTTTCGATTACTTGGAGTAACAGTGGCTTTCTAATGTACCCACGTCGAGTAAGTCAACCGCTTGCCCGGAGGAAGCGTGGATGCTAGGAACCTTGTCGTGACGGATGACGAGGCGCCCGGGGCCGCCGTACGGGGTGCGAACGCCGGAGAAATGCTCCGACTGGTGGCCACCGGAGCGGCGGCCAGCCGGGCGGATCTGGCCCGCCTGTCCGGATTGTCGCCATCGACCGTCTCCCAGCGCGTCGAGACACTGATCGGGCGGGGGCTGCTCCGCGAGGTCGGCGCCGGCAGGTCCCGGGGCGGGCGGCGACCCAGGCAACTCGAAGTGCCCGTCGACACAGTGGTGATCGGCGCCGTCGACCTCGGTGCCCGCCACGCCCGGATCGGCACGCTCGACCTCGCCGGCCGGGTGGTCGAATCCCGGTCCCTGGAGGTACGGATCGAGGACGGCCCCGAGTCGGTGCTCGGCACGCTGCTCACCGAGGTCACCGGGCTGATGCGCGGCGCGTCCGGGCCCGGAGCCGTACTGCGCGGAATCGGGGTCGGCATTCCGGGGCCGGTCCAGCACAGCACCGGCCGGATCGTCTCGCCGTCCCGGATGCCCGGCTGGAACGGCTTCGACGTGGTCGGCTTCTTGGCCGGCCGGACCGACGTACCGGTGGTGGTCGACAACGACGCCAACCTGATGGCGCTGGGCGAGCACCGCTGGCAGCACCCGGAACTCGACCACGCCGTCTACGTGAAGGCCGGCACCGGAATCGGCGCCGGGGTGATCTCCGGCGGTCGGCTGCACCGGGGCGGGCAGGGCTCCGCGGGCGACATCAGCCACTGCCGGGTCTTCACCGCCGACCCCGCACCGCTGTGCAGTTGCGGCAACACCGGCTGCCTGGAGGCGGTGGCCAGCGGGGCCGCCCTGGTCGGCGCGCTACGCGAGCGCGGTCTGCCGGTGCAGAGTCTGCCCGACGTGATGCGCCTGATCGACGACGGCGACCGCCACGCCACCGCGCTGGCCCGTACCGCCGGCCGGTCGATCGGGGAGATCCTCGCCGTCGTGGTCAACTTCTTCAATCCCCAGGCGGTCGCGATCGGCGGCCTGCTGGCCGACTGCGAGCCGCTGCTGGCCAGTGTGCGGTCGGTGCTGTACGAGCGCTGCCTGCCGCTGGCCACCCAGACGCTGCTGATCGAACGCCTCGGCACCGGAGCCGACGTCGGCATCCTCGGCGCCGGTCAACTGGTCATCGACCGGGTGGCCGACCCGCTCTGAGGCTGAGGGTGTTAGGAGGGGTGTGAGGAGGGGACCCTTCTTCTACAGAAAACGATAAGCGGGGGCCCTTCCTTACACCGCTCAGCCGGCGTCGAGCGGGTCGGCGAGGAGGTGTTCGAAGGCGAGTTCGGCCGCGCCCACCAGGGCGGCGTCCTCGCCGAGTTGGGGCGTACGCAGGCGTACCTGCTCGCGGGAGGCGGGCAGGGCCAGCGAGTTGAGGCGGCTGCGTACCCGGGCCGCGGCGGCCAGGTAGACGTCCCGGAGGGTTCCGCCGAAGATGACCACCCCTGGGTTGAAGATGTTGACCAGGTTGGCGACGCCGAAGCCGAGCCAGTCGCCGACCTGACGTATCGCGGCCTGCGCCTTGGCGTCGCCCCGGGCGGCGGCGTCGATCAGCCGCAGCGCGGCCTCCCGGCCGACGGCGTCGTTCCGGCCGGCGGCCCGGAGCATCGCGTACTCGCCGATCTCGGTCTCCCAACAGCCGTGTGAGCCGCAGTCGCAGGGCCGCCCGCCGGGGTGCACCACCATGTGTCCGACCTCGCCGGCGTATCCGCCCTGACCGGTGAGCCGCCGCCCGCCGACGATGATTCCGGCGTCGATGCCGACGTCCCGGTGCAGGTAGATGACGTCGTCGAAGCCGTTGGCCGCCCCCCGGGCGTGCTCGGCCACCGCGCTCGCGTCGGCGGCGTTGCTGACCAGGATCGGGCGTTCCGACGGAAGGATCTCGCCCAGGGACTCGCCCAGCGACTTGTTCCCCTCCCCGCCGCCGGACCGGTCACCGTCCGGGCGGATGTGTACCGCGCCGTCCGGGCGGCGCAGCGGCCCGCAGACCGCGATGCCGCTGCCGACGTAGACCGAGCCGTCGGCCACCGACTGGTGCATGTCCTTCGCGAAGCCGGCCAGCAGCGGAAGGCTGTCCTCCGCCAGCAGGCCCGGTGGGCGTTCGGCCTGCCGCCGGTCCAGCACCACACCGCCGAGGCCGATCCGCGCGGCCCGTAGCCGGTCGACCTCGATGCTGTACGCGTACGCGAAGACCCGGGCCGACTCGGGCCGGACGACCAGCGACGGTCGTCCGGCCCGGCCGGTTTCCCGGGGTGCCCGCTCGCTGATCAGTCCCGCCGCGGCGAGCTCGGCGGTCAGCGCGCCGATGGTGCTCCGGTTCAGCCCGAGCGAGGTGGTCAACTCCGCTCGGGAGGTCGCGCCGTGGATGTGTACGTACCGCAGCAGCGCGCCGAGATTCTGCCGGCGAATCTCCTCCTGGCTCGGCCCCGCGCGCATGGTGCCCCTTATCGATTACCGGTCGCGGCGGCCCGGCGCCGGGACAGCGCGTCGACGCTGGCCGCGAGCAGCAGCACCAGTCCGGTCACCACGAAGGTGAACCCGGAACTCCGGCCGAGCAGCCCCATCCCGTTGTCGATGACCGCGATCACCGCACCGCCGAGCACCGCGTCCACGATCCGGCCCTTGCCGCCGAAGAGGCTGGTGCCGCCGATCACCGCCGCGCCGACGGCGTAGAGCAGGACCTTGCTGCCGCCGGTGTTCGCGTCGACCGAGGAGGCCCGACTGGCCGCCACGATGCCGCCGATCGCGGCCATGAAGGAGCAGATCACGAAGACCGAGATGCGGATCCGGTCCACGTTGATACCGGCCCGGCGGGCCGCCTCCCGGTTGCCGCCGACCGCGTAGACGTGTCGGCCGTACGCGGTGCGCTGGAGGACGAAGGTCCAGATGATCAGGAGGATGACGATGATCGGCACCACGATCGGCACGCCCTTGAGCGAGACGAGCTGGTTCCGGCTGCGTTCCAGGTTCAGTATGGAGACGGCGGTGCCGGCGATCAGCGTGAGGCTGACGATCCGGATCAGCACCACGGCGAGCGGCTCGGTGATCAGCCCGAGGGCGGTGCGGTTGCGGTGCCGGAGCAGTTGCACGGCGGCGTAGCCGGCGACGCCGAGCAGCATCAGTGTCGAGCCCAGCCACGGCGGCATGTTCCGGTTCGAGATCGCCACCAGTACGTCGTCCCGGACGGAGACGTTGGTGCCACCCTTGATCAGCAGCAGCACGATGCCCTGGAAGGCGAGGAACGCGGCGAGGGTGACCACGAAGGACGGAATGCCGATCTTCGCTACCAGGAAGCCGATGACGAGCCCGATCACCACACCGGTGACCAGGGCCGCGGCGACCGCGACGTACCAGGGATAGCCCTTGAGGGTGACCAGTTGGGCCAGCACTGCGGCGCAGACGCCGCTGGCGAAGCCGGCGGAGAGGTCGATCTCGCCGAGGAGCAGGACGAAGACCAGGCCCATCGCGATCAGCATCACCGCCGCGCCCTGGGTGAACAGGTTGGCGAAGTTGCCCTCGGTCATGAAGTTCGGCCGCAGGATGGCGAAGACCGCGCAGAGCACGATCAGGCCGAGTACGGCCGGCAGGGCGCCCATGTCGCCGCCGCCGACCCGGGCCAGGTAGTCCCGGAGGTGGCTGCCGACCGTGGGCGCCGGCGGGGGCGGCACCTCGACCGGCTGCACCGGGGCGGTGGTGGGGGCGCTCATGCGTCGGCTCCTGCGCTCGTTGTCGTCTCGGTGGTCTGGGTGTCGCGCTTCCCGTTGCCGTTGCCGTTGTCGCCGGCCAGTCCGAGGCCGCCGCTGCGTCCGGCGGTGATCAGTTCGACCACCTGGGCGTGGGTGACGTCGCTGGTCTTGAGCTGGGCGACCATCTGGCCCAGGTAGAGCATGGCGATCTGGTCGGAGACGGCGAAGACGTCGTTCATGTTGTGCGAGATGAGGACCACGGCCAGCCCGTTGTCGGCCAGCCGCCGGACCAGTTCCAGCACCTGGGCGGTCTGCGCCACGCCCAGTGCGGCGGTCGGCTCGTCGAGGATGACGACCCGGCTGTTCCAGAGCACCGCCTTGGCGATGGCCACGGTCTGCCGCTGTCCGCCGGAGAGGCTGGACACGTGCTGGCGCAGCGATTTCACCGTGCGGACCGAGAGGCCGGCCAGGGTCTCGGCGGCCATCTGTTCCATGGTCGGCTCGTCCAGGACGAGGCCGCTGCGTTTCTCCCGGCCGAGGAACATGTTCTGCACGATGTCCAGGTTGTCGCAGAGCGCGAGGTCCTGGTAGACCACCTCGATGCCGAGCGCGGCGGCGTCGCGGGGACCGCCGATGTGTACCGGCCGGCCGTCGAACAGGACCTCTCCGCCGTCGGACGAGTAGATCCCGCTGATGCACTTGACGAGGGTGGACTTGCCGGCGCCGTTGTCGCCGACGAGTGCCGTCACCTCGCCGGGGTTGACCGTGAGGTCGACGTTTCGGAGGACCTGGACGGGACCGAAGCTCTTGTCGATCCCGCGCAGTTCCAGCAGGGGTGTGGCGGACACGGTGGGTCTCCTTTACACGGGTGTCCGATCGCGAGGGCCGATCGAGGGCGTTCGATCGCAGGTCCGATCACGTGCCAGGACCGGATTTCCGATCGTGGTCCGACTGCGCGGCCCGGTCCGGTGCGCCGGCGGGCGAGTGCGCCGCCCGGCACGGAGCGATCCGTGCCGGGCGGCGCATCCGGCGGCGCTGCCGGGCGGCTCCGTCGGTGCGTCGCGGCGCACTGGCGGAGCCGTCGGCGGGGCCGGCCGAGCCGAGGCGTCGATCGGGGTCAGCTCACGCCGGCCTGGGTGCACAGCGCGGCGAAGGCTCCGCCGCAGAGTGCGTCCTTGGTGATGAAGCCGTCGGTGACGACGTCCTTCACGTTGTCCTTGTAGATCGGCTTCGGTTCGAGCAGCACCGACGGAACGTCGCGGCCACCCTCCGGGTCCTTCACCGTCTTGTCGGTGGCCTTCTTCTCGCCCTTGGCCAGCGCGATCGCCAGTTCGGCGGCCGCGTCGGCCTCCTTCTTGATCGCCTTGTAGACGGTCATGCACTGGTCACCGGCGAGGATGTTCTGCAGACCCTGCACGGTCGCGTCCTGGCCGGTCACCGGCACCTTGCCGTTGAGCTTGTTCTTCTTGAGGATGGAGATCACCGCGTTGCCCAGGCCGTCGTTCGCGGCCAGCACGCCGTCGATCTTGCCGTTCTGCTGGGTCAGCATCTGCTCGAAGATGGTGCCGGCCTGGGCGTTGTCCCAGCCGGGCACCCACTGGTCCGGGCCCTTGACGTACTCCTTGGAGTCGTACTTGGCCTTGAGCACCCCGTCGTAGCCGTTCTTGAACAGGGTGGCGTTGTTGTCGGTCTCCGAGCCGTTCAGTTCGGCGATGACCGGCTTCTGCGCGTTCTTCTCGGTCAGGCACTTCACCAGGCCCTCGCCCTGCAGCTTGCCGACGGCCTCGTTGTCGAAGCTGACGTAGTACTCGGCGGAGCCGCCCAGCGTGAGCCGGTCGTAGTCGATGGTGAGCACGCCCTGGGTCTTGGCCTTGTCCAGCACCGCCTTGCCGGTGCCGGAGTCCAGGTTGACGATCATGAGGACGTTGACGCCGTCGGTCATCATCTGGTCGGCGATGGTCTGGAACTGGGCCTTGTCGCCCTGGGCGTTCTGGATGACGGAGTCGACGCCGGCGGCCTTGAACGCCTCCTCCAGGTACTTGCGGTCCGCGGTCTCCCAACGGTCCGAGGAGGCGCTGTCCGGAAGGATGACGCCGATCTTCGGCGTCTTCGCGGTGTCACCGCCGCTGCCGTCGTCCTCGCCGCACGCGGCGAGGCCGCCCGTGGCCAGCAGGCTCACGGCGGCGATGGTGAGGATCCCTCTGCGCATTGCACGGGTCCTTTCGGGGTGGGTGTGGTGTCTCGGATCGGGGTGGTGCGGTGGTACACCCGAACGGGTCGGTTGGCGTTCCTGGTGGGCTGCGGCGACCCGTCCGCCACACTTTTGTTGTGTCCGGCAACGTATTGCGCCCGGAGCCGACGGGGCAAGGCCGCCGAGGACACGAGTTTGTTGTCGCCGATAACAATTCAGCAACGTGATGGACATACATCGCCATCGTTCGGGACCGATGCCTTGAACCAGGATGAAGAGCCCAGGACCGGCGACGGGGGGCGCGGCGGCCGAGGTCAGGAGGCGGCGAGCGGCGCGGTGGTGGCGGCGGTGAGCCGGATCAGGTCCGCCGGATCGAGTTCGAGTTGCAGACCCCGGCGCCCGGCCGAGACGTAGATCGTCGGAAAGCGTTCGGCGCTGGCGTCGACCACCGTGGGCAGCGCCCTGCGCTGGCCCAGCGGGCTGATGCCACCCCGCACGTAGCCGGTGGTCCGCTCGGCCAGGGTCCGGTCGGCCAGCGCCGCCCGCTTGCCACCGACCGCCGTCGCCAGCGTCTTGAGGTCCAACTCCCCGGTGACCGGCACGACCGCCACGGTCAGCACACCGTCGACGGCGGCGACGAGCGACTTGAAGACCCGCTCCGGAGGCACCCCGAGCGCCGCGGCCACCTCGGCACCGTAGTTGGGCGTCTCCGGCGCGACGTCGTACGGGTGCAGGGTGTGCGGAACGCGCTGCCGGGTCAACAGCGCCGTCGCCGGTGTTCCCCTGCCCGCCACCCTCGCACCCTATCGCCGCTCGGCCGCGCCCGTGCCGGCCGGTGGTACGGGCCGGCAGAGCAGCACCACGGGTGCGTCGGCGATCCGGGTCAGCACCAGGCTCATCGGTTCGGACCCGGTCAGCCGCAGGTCACGACGGAGCCGCTCCGGCTCCAGCGCCGACCCGCGTTTCAGGATCTCGACCCGGCCGATGCCGAGCCCGCGCAGCAGGGTGCGGAGCCGCTTGAGCGAGAAGGGGAGCGAGTCGACGATCTCCAGGCAGCGGGCGAACGGGGTCGGCCGGGGGGAGTCGGCGTAGACGTAGGCGATGTCCGGGTCGGCGAGGGTGCCGTCGACCGTCTCGGCGAACTCGGCGACCAGGTGGGACCGGACCACGGCGCCGTCCGGGTCGTACAGGTAGCGCCGGAGGGGGCCGACCGGAGCGCGTACGGTGCCGGTGCCGGTCAGCTCGTGCGTGACCGATCCGGTCAGCAGGGTGGCGCGGCGCGGCGCGGCGGCGAGCGGACCGCACCAGACGGCCGCCTCGACCAGGTCGCCGCCGACGCTCACCCACTCGCCCTCGGCGCCCGGCGGCAGCAGCGCGTGGTCGATCCCGGGGGCGACCTTGAACACCGTCCGGGGGATCCGCTCGGCGAGGCCGAGCAGGAAGCTCCAGGGTGGGGAGTAGGCGGCCGGGTCGAAAACCCGCCGGCCGGTGCCGGCCCGACGGCGCGCCGGATCGCAGAACACCGCGTCGACCGGTCCACCGCCAACGTCGTCGACGTCGAACCGGGTGGCGTCGCCGCAACTGACCGTGAACCGGTCGGCCACGCCGGTCGCCCCGGCGTTCGCGGCGGCCATCGCCGCGGTGACCGGGTCGGCCTCCACGCCGTACACCCGGATGCCGGCGCGGGCGGCGGCGATCGCGTCCGCGCCGAGGCCGCAACCGAGATCGGCCAGCGTCCGCACCCCGGCCGCGCGCAGCCGGGGTGCGGA
>NZ_JADPUN010000240.1 GCF_015690345.1 Plantactinospora alkalitolerans
CTCCCACCCGACGCGGAGTCGCTCCCACCCGACGCGGAGTCACTCCCATCCGACGCGGAGTCGCCCCCGCCCGCTGCGGAGTCGCCCTCGCCCGCCGCGGAATCGTTCCCGCCCGGCGGTCCTGCCGTCAGCCGGTCCGCGTCCCTGGCACTACTGGTCAAGGCGCGAGCCGCTCAATGATCCAATCTTCCGCACCGGACCGACGGTAGCGCAGTCGATCGTGCAGCCTGCTGGCCCGTCCCTGCCAGAACTCGACCGTCTCCGGCACCACCCGCAGGCCCCCCCAGTGCGGTGGCGCGGGCACCGGTACGCCGTCGGGGAACCGCTCGATGACGGCCTGGAACCGGGCATCGAGTGCCGCCCGGTCGGAAAGCACCTCCGACTGCGGACTGGCCCACGCGCCGAGTTGCGAGCCGCGGGGCCTGGCGGCGAAGTACGCCTCGGTCTCCGCCCGGTCCACCGGCCCGATCGTGCCGCAGATCACCACCTGCCGCTGGATCGGAAACCAGGGCAGCAACAGACTGGCGTACGGGTTGACCCGCGCCTCCGTACCCTTGCGCGACCCGTAGTTGGTGTAGAAGACCAGGCCACGCTCGTCGTACCCCTTCAGCAGGACCGTTCGGGTGCTGGGCCTACCGTCGGCGTCGGCGGTGGCCACCACCATGGCGTTCGGCTCGGGCAACCCGGCGCCGACCGCGTCGAGGAACCAGCTGTGGAACTGGGTCCACCAGTCGGCCGCCAGGTCGGCCCGGGAAAGTCCTTCCACCGATTCGTACTCCCGGCGCAGTTCGGCCGGCGGCACTGTGTCCCGCATCACGTCACATCCTCATCCATTTTCTGGGAGCAGCCGAACCGGCATCGGAGCGCGTCGCTCCCCCCATGCTGGCGCCGCCCGCGGTCGCCCGAACCGTGCCACCTCTGGCCCCCGGACGGACGTGTCGCGTGTAGCACAACCGTGACCTCTCGCAAAGTTAGTTACCCACCAGGCAAGATGGCACGAATACATCGCTGAGTTCGCCGAGGGCTCTTGCCGGGCACACCGGATGAGCACCGAGTGCACGGACGACCGATCCAGGAGCGCAGATGTCCGACTTCAAACCGGGACTGGAAGGCGTGATCGCCTTCGAGACCGAAATTGCCGAGCCTGACAAGGAAGGAGGGTCGCTGCGTTATCGGGGAGTCGACATCGAGGATCTGATCGGCCAGGTCTCCTTCGGCAATGTCTGGGCGCTACTCGTGGACGGCCGGTTCGGTCCCGGCCTGCCGCCGGCCGAACCGTTCCCGGTGCCGGTGCACTCCGGCGACATCCGGGTCGACGTGCAGTCCGCCGTCGCGATGCTCGCCCCGTACTGGGGACTCTCCCAGTTGCTGGACATCACCGACGAGCAGACCCGCGAGGACCTCGCCCGGGTATCGGTCACCGCACTGTCCTTCGTCGCCCAGTCGGCCCGTGGTCTCGGCCTGCCGGCGGTACCGCAGAAGGAGATCGACAAGGCGGAGACCATCGTCGAGCGGTTCATGAAGCGCTGGCGGGGTGAACCCGACCCCCGGCACGTCAAGGCCGTGGACGCGTACTTCATCTCGGCCGCCGAGCACGGCCTTAACGCCTCCACCTTCACCGCCCGGATCGTCGCCTCGACCGGCGCCGACGCCGCCGCCTGCATCTCCTCCGGCATCGGCGCCCTCTCCGGCCCACTGCACGGCGGCGCGCCGTCCCGGGTACTGCACATGATCGAAGCGGTCGAGCGCAGCGGGGACGCGGAGGGCTACGTCAAGGGCGTACTGGACCGGGGCGAGCGGCTGATGGGCTTCGGGCACCGGATCTACCGGGCCGAGGACCCGCGGGCCCGGGTGCTCCGGCGTACGGCCAAGGAACTCGGCGCTCCCCGCTTCGAGATCGCCGAGGCGCTGGAGAAGGCCGCCCTGGAGGAGCTGCACGCCCGCAAGCCCGACCGGGTGCTCGCCACCAACGTGGAGTTCTGGTCCGCCGTGGTGCTCGACTTCGCCGAGGTGCCGGCGCACATGTTCACCTCGATGTTCACCTGCGCCCGGATGGGTGGCTGGAGCGCGCACATCCTGGAGCAGAAGAAGCTGAAGCGACTGGTCCGGCCCGCCGCCCGCTACACCGGCCCGGCCCCGCGCAAGCCCGCCGAGGTCGAGGGCTGGG
The DNA here is from genome assembly GCF_015690345.1 of Plantactinospora alkalitolerans. Classification (GTDB taxonomy): domain Bacteria; phylum Actinomycetota; class Actinomycetes; order Mycobacteriales; family Micromonosporaceae; genus Plantactinospora; species Plantactinospora alkalitolerans. The sequence goes on from NZ_JADPUN010000240.1 coordinate 2,168, forward strand.
ACGCCGTCCCGCACGACGTCTGACAGATGTAAGGAAGGGCCCCTTCTTATCGTTTTCTGTATAAGAAGGGGCCCTTCCTAACGCCTCAGACGTGTGGGGGACGACTCACCTGCGGCGGTGGGATCGCGGAGCGGGCCGCGCGGCGGAGGTGCGAGGATGGGTGGGCGGCAGCGTCGCCGGATAAACCGCTCGGCTCCAGGGCCCCCGGCCCACCGGAAGGATCTTCGTAACCGTGGCTGACGTATCGACCATTCGGATTCCTGACGAGATCAAACCCGCTGACGGCCGGTTCGGCTGTGGCCCGTCCAAGGTGCGTCCCGCGGCGGTCTCCGCGCTGGCCGACGTCGCCACGACGTACCTCGGCACCTCGCACCGGCAGAAGACCGTCCGCGACCAGGTCGCCCGGCTGCGCCGGGGCATCGCCGAGTTCTTCTCCCTGCCCGAGGGGTACGAGGTGGTGCTCGGCAACGGCGGTGCCACCGCCTTCTGGGAGGTGGCCGCCTTCGGGCTGGTCCGCGACCGGGCCCAGTTCGCCAGCTTCGGCGAGTTCGGCGCCAAGTTCGCCAAGTCGGTCTCCGACGCCCCGTTCCTCGGCCAGCCGACCGTCCGCAAGTCCGACCCGGGCTCGGCACCGTCCCTGGTCGCCGAGGCCGGCGTCGACGTCTACGCGACGCCGCACAACGAGACCTCGACCGGCGTCGCGGTGCCGATCCGCCGGGTGGCCGGAGCGGACGACGACGCGCTGCTGCTGGTCGACGCGACCTCGGGGGCCGGCGGGCTGGAGGTCGACGTCCGGGAGACCGACGTCTACTACTTCGCCCCGCAGAAGTGCTTCGGCTCCGACGGCGGGATCTTTCTCGCGCTGATGTCGCCGGCCGCGCTGGCCCGGGCCACCGAGATCAAGTCCTCGGGTCGGTACATCCCGGCGTTCCTCGACCTGGTCACGGCGATCGACAACTCCCGGCTGGAGCAGACCTACAACACCCCGGCGCTGGCCACCATCTTCCTGGCCGCCGAGCAGACCGACTGGATGAACGCACAGGGCGGGCTGACCTGGGCAGCCAAGCGCACCGCCGAGAGCGCCTCCATCGTGTACGGCTGGGCCGAGCGGTCCGCCGTGGCGAGCCCGTTCGTCACCGACCCGGCGCTGCGCTCCAATGTGGTGGCCACGATCGACTTCGTCGATGGCGTGGACGCCACCGTGATCGCCAAGGCGTTGCGCGCGAACGGGATCGTCGACACCGAGCCGTACCGCAAGCTGGGCCGCAACCAGCTGCGGGTGGCCCTCTTCCCGGCCGTGGAGCCGAGCGACGTCGAGGCGCTGACCGCCTGCGTCGACTACGTGGTCGACCGGCTCTGAGCCGCCTGATCAATCGGGTCGGGCCGGTCGGACGGGCCACCCGACCCGATTGATCAATTAATGCAGCTCACCCGCGACATGCGGGCGTGGCTCCCCCCAACGGATGACGGACGGGCGTACCGTGTATCAAGGACGCCCGGGTGTCTGACCTGTGGCGTGGGGCCAGCGAGGCGGGACGGAGGCTACGCGATGCGGCCAGTACGCTTCGTCGCCCTCTCCGAGGACGGCCAAGCTATGGTGCTCACCGACGAGGTGGGCCGTCTTCTCGCGCTGCCGATCGATGAGCGGGTCGCGACCGTCCTGCACACCGAACCGGGCAGTGCTCCGCTGGCCACGGCCAGCCCCGGCACCGAGCCGGCACCGTCGCTGTCTCCCCGGGACATCCAGGCCCGGATCCGGTCGGGCGAGTCCGCCGAGGACGTGGCCCGGATCGCCGGAGTTCCGGTCGACCGGGTGCTGCGGTACGCGGGCCCGGTGCTCCAGGAGCGGGCGATGCTCGCCCAGCATGCCCGGCGTACCCGACTGCGGAACGCCGAGAACAAGACGCCGCTCGCCGAGATCGTCGACGGCCGGCTGTCGCAGCACGGCATCGATACCGAGAAGATCTCCTGGGACGCCTACCGGCGCGATGACGGGACGTGGCGGATCGTCGCGACCTGGCCCTCCGGCAAGGCCACCGCCCAGGCGATCTGGGATCTCGACAAGGCACGCCAGTCGGTCACGCCGCACGACGACATGGCGCAGTACCTCTGCGCCGAACGGCCCGCGCCGCTGCTCGGCCAGGAGCCGGCGCCGGAGCGGAGCGGTCGCTCCCTGCCCGGCCCGTCCCGGGTGGAGCCGAGCCGTGGCGGGCACGGCCTGCCGGCGGCCGTCGGCGAGCACACCCGACCCGCCCGTGACCCGATCCGGGCCGGTCGCGACGCACTGCTCGCCTCCCTCGACCGGCCACTCGGTTCGACCGCCGGTCGTGGGCTCGACCCGGCCGCTTCGATGGCGTCTCCGGACACTCCCCGGCAGCGCCCCGTGGCCGGTGGTGCCGCAGCACTGCTCGGCGGTGGTGCGGGTTCCGCCTTCGACGACGACGCCGACGCGCCCAAGGAGGTCCCGGCCGTGCCATCGCTCGCGGTTCTCCGGCCGCGCCGCGCCGCCGCTCCGGCGGCCGAGTCGGCAGACCCGTCGAGTAAGCCGCGCAAGCGCCTGCCGAGCTGGGACGACGTCCTCTTCGGCGGCGGCCCGGCCGCCCGCGACGGGTCCTGATCCCGTACACCTCGATCTGCCTGATGGGTTTGTCCGGTCATCGGCGGGCCGGTCCGGCCGATGACCGGATCGGTCCGGCCGGCCCCGGCCCGGTGGTGTGACGGGGCGCCGGGAAGCCCTTTCCTTGATCGACATCCGGCGGAGCCGCGTGGCAGGGTGGGGGGATGGAATATACGAATCTGGGTCGGACCGGCCTGTCGGTGAGCAGGCTCTGCCTGGGCACGATGAACTTCGGGCCAGAGACCAGTGAGTCGGACAGTTTCGCCATCATGGACCGGGCGCTGGAGCACGGCATCAACTTCTTCGACACCGCGAACGTCTACGGGCGGAAGACCGGAGAGGGAATTACGGAGAACATCATCGGCCGCTGGTTCGCCCAGGGAAACGACCGGCGTGAGCGGGTGGTGCTGGCCACCAAGGTGTACGGCCGGATGGGTGACTGGCCGAACGAGCAGGGACTCTCCGCTCGGCACATCGTCCGGGCCTGCGACGAGTCGCTGCGCCGGCTGCAGACCGACTGGATCGACCTCTACCAGATGCACCACATCTCCCGGACCACCCCGTGGGAGGAGATCTGGCAGGCGATGGAGACCCTGGTCGCCCAGGGCAAGGTCCTCTACGTCGGATCGTCCAATTTCGCCGGCTGGCACCTGGCCCGGGCACAGGAGTCCGCGAACCGGCGCAACTTCCTCGGCCTTGTCTCCGAGCAGTGCATCTACAACCTGATGACCCGGCACGTGGAGTTGGAGGTGTTGCCTGCGGCCGAGCAGTACGGCCTGGGCATAATCCCGTGGTCGCCGCTGCAGGGCGGCCTGCTCGGCGGTGCCATCCGCAAGCTCGCCGAGGGCGGCGCGGCACGGACCCGCAGTGAACACGCCACCAAATTGCTGGCGGAACGCCGTCCCGCGATCGAGGGATTCGAGAAGCTCTGCGCCGATCTCGGCCACGATCCGGCAGATGTGGCGCTCGGGTGGCTGCTGACCCGGCCCGCGGTGACCGCGCCGATCATCGGCCCCCGGACGGTGCAACATCTCGACGCCGCGCTCGGCGCACTCACGGTGGAGTTCAACGACGACACCCTGACCCGGCTGGACGAGCTCTTCCCGCCGATCGGCAAGGGCGGCCCGGGCCCGGAGGCCTGGGCCTGGTAGGTCCATCACTCTCCCAGGCGGGCCGGCCGCCCCGGCTCGGCGGACCGGCGGCCTGGACAGGGCAGATCCGTCACCGACCGGGCGGCCTGGACAGGGCAGATCCGTCACCGACTCGCCGTCCGTCGGTTCGGTGGCGGCCGGGTCGGCGGCAGTCCTACAGATCCCAGGTCGCCAACCGGTCGTACGTCGGTCGGGGGCCGAGGTGGCTGCGGACCAGCACCATCTCGGTCGCCGGCCAGGACGGGCCGAGGTAGCCGTCGAGAGTACGCAGGTCCTCGTCGAGGCTTGCCCGGTCCAGTCGCTCGCCGGGCCGGGCCAGGGTGAGGTGTGGCCGCAGCGGCCGGAAGTCATGTGGCACCCGGGCCCGACGCAGTTCCCGTCGGATCGCCGTCGCCAGTCGATGTACGGCGTCGACCTCGCCGAGCAACCCGACCCAGAGCACCGTGAACCGACCCCGGCCGAAGCGCCCGCCGCCGCCGAGTCGCAGCCGGGGCGGGGCCGGTCCGGACTCCGGCGCCCCGCCTTCGACGGGTACCTCCGGGGCGCCGGGAACGGCGGTACCTCGTCGCCCTCTGGTCGCAGTTCCGCCGCCCCGGCGCGAGACGGGCGGGCAGTGCCGGTCCTGGACGGCACGGGTCAGGGCATCTTCCACTGTGCGCAGCCGCTCGTCGGCGACCTCGCCGAGGAACGCGACGGTCACGTGCAGGTTCGACCTGGGCGCCAGCCGGACGTTGATCCCGGCGGCGGACGCCGCACCGAGGCGAAGCCTGTTCGTCTGGTCGGCGACGTCGTCCAGCGCCTCCGGCGGCGGATAGATGGCTACGAACAGCCGCATGGCGGAACTCCGTCCATGGCTACCCCGCGCCGTACGGCGGGCCGGCGCTCGCGTCGGGCGGCGGACCGCTCACGTACTGTCCTGGCGGGGCCCGGCACGTGGGGCCGGCAGGATCAGGCCGGCGGCCTGCAACTCCCCCTCGACCCGGACCCGTTCGATCTCCAGGTCGACCCCGTCGAGGTCGCCCAGGTGCTCCGCCACGCCCAGACACCGACTCGCCAGCCGCAGCCGGTCGTCGTACGCCTCCAGCACGGCGTTCTGCCAGAGCCGGGACCGGCCCGCGACGCCGAGGCGCTGGCCGCCCAACCGGCGCAGGTCCGAGGCGATCCGTTCGAATGAGGGATGATCCACTCGATCGAATTCGGCGAGGTCGATCTCGCGATTCAGCGAATCCACTTCGAACGTCCGATCGAGGCGGTTGATCGCCCGGCGCAGTCGACCGGATTCCCGGCGCTCGACGATCCAGCAGACGAAACGGTCGACCAGCTCGTCCGCGCAGATCAGTGCCGCAACGACCGCCGGCAGACAGACCACGGCCAGAATTGCCAGCGGCAGCGCGAAAGCATGCACGATGGCCACATCCTCCGACGCTAAACGGCGGTAACCCGCCTCGCCACCCGTTTTGCAATCAACGAATATTCATCTCACTGAGTCGCCGGACCGAGCGCCAGACGGAGTCGGTCCACGGCCGCCCGGTCGCCGGTCCAGCTGACCGCGTCCTCGGCCGAGCGCCGCCAGAGCCAGCGCAGCAGTTGGTCCGGGGCGGCGCTGATCGACGCGGTCGCCCCGGCATCGTCACCGTCCATGCCCAACGACCCGGCGCCGACCGATTTCGCACCGGACGCGACTCGCTGCCCAGGCGCGACCCGCTGCCCAGACGCGACCCCCGACTCGAGCGCGGTTGGCGCGGCCCGCTTGCCAGGCATGACCCCGGACTCGGCACCGGTTGGCGACTCGACGCCGGCCGGCGCGGCGTCGGCCGGGACGGACTCGACCTCCACACCGTGCGGTCCGAGTCGGATCAGCCAGCTCGCCGGACCGGCCGTCACCCGAACCAGTACGGCTGACGGGGGCAGGACCGCCGAGAAGTCCTCCGGCCAGCGCCGGGTCCCGTAGGACAGAAAGAGTCGGAGCACCTCGTCGATGCCGTCGGTGGCGAGATCCGCGGGGATGTCGGCGACCGGCTGGCCCGTCGCCAACTCCGCGTCCAGCCGGTGGATGACCGTCTCCTGGGCCATCCGACGGATCCAGAAGCCGACGGTCTGGTCCGGGTCGTACCAGGTGGGCGCCGCCGCAGCCGCGTCCCGGCTGTCGAACTCGCCCCGCAATGCACGGTAGGCGCGGTCGAGCAGCGCCACCGGCTCCTCGTCGGACAGGTCCGGCGGCCAGTCCTGCGGCGCACGCCCGGACCGCATGCATTCCACCTTGTGCAGATATATGACGGCGACGTGGCGGACCAGGTCTTCGACGTTCCAGTCCGGACAACCCGGCACGGCGGCGGTCAGGTCCGTCAGCGCGACCTGCCGTAGCCGGGCCTGGTCGGCGGCCAGGCACTCCAGTAGTCGGACTCGCAGCATTCCACCACCTAACCAGACAGGTACGACTTCCACCGGCCGCCAGCCCGTTGCCAAGCCAGCCCGGTTAAGAAGGGGCCCTTCCTATACAGAAAGCGATAAGAAGGGGCCCTTCCTTACACCTCGGCGGGGGGTACCACGTAGAAGCGGGGTAGGGGGAGGATGCGCAGGCGGAGGCGGGTGCCGGTGCGGTGGAGTTGCCAGACCAGCGCCGCCACGGCGGTGGTGAGGGAGATCAGGCCACCGGTCCAGATGCTCGCCCCGGCACCGAACCGCTCGGCGACCCAGCCGATGATCGGCGCGCCCACCGGGTTCGTACCGAGGAAGACCAGCACCCACAGCGACATGACCCGGCCCCGGAACGCCGCGTCGACGCCGAGTTGGACCCGCTGGTTCGAGGCCTGGGCGAAGAAGACCATGAAGAACCCGGTGAACGGCAGCAGCGTCAGGACCAGCCAGTACGTCGGGGCGAGCCCGACCAGGGTGCCGAAGACACCGGTCGCCACGGCGGCACCCAGCACGGTCCAGACCGACGGTCGGCTGCGCCGCCCGCTGCCGGCCAGCGCACCGGCCAGCGCGCCCACCGCCAGTGCGGTGCTGAACAGGCCGAACGAGGCGGCGCCGGTGTTGAACACGGTCTTGGCCAGCGCGGCCAGGGTGAGCTGGAAGTTGAACAGGGTCATCCCCATCACCGACATCAGTGCCATCGGCAGCACCAGGTCGGAGCGGCGGGCGACGTACCGCAGGCCGTCGATCACCCGTGCCGAGTCGCGGTCCTTGACCGGCAGCAGGTCGTCACGGTGCAGTTCGGCGGGGCGGATCCGGATCATGCAGACCAGCGGGGCGACCGAACCGAGCGCGCTGATCAGGAAGACCGGTCCGACGTCGAAGAGGGCGATCGCCACTCCGGCCACCGCCGGGCCGATGATCCGGGCGGAGTTGAACGTCGCGGCGGAGAGCGCCAGCGCGTTCGGCAGCAGTGGCGTGCCGACGAGTTCGGAGACGAAGGACTGCCGTACCGGGGTCTCGACCGCGTTCGCCGTACCGAGCAGGGCGGCGAAGACGAAGACGTGCCACAACTGCACCACGCCGGTGATCACCAGGATGCTCATGGCCAGCGCCAGGACGCTCCAGGTGGCGTTCGCGACGAAGAGCAGGACCCGTTTGTCGTACCGGTCGGCCAACCGGCCGGAGAGGAGGGTGAGCAGGAGCACCGGGGTGAACTGCAACGCGACGACCACACCCAGTGCGGTGGCCGAGTCATCCGACAGGTCGAGGACCAGCCAGTCCTGAGCGACGAACATCATCCACACACCGATCAACTTGATCAGCTGGCCGGTGGCGAAGAGACGGTAGTTGCGAACCGTCAGGGACTGGAAGGTGGTGCTCAGCTTTGCCCGCACTCGGGGTGCGCCTCCTCGGGTCGTACGCGTCATCCGTCGTTTCCCGGCCTTCGTGTTGCGGCCGGGAGTCCTTCTGGACGAAGCGGACCCGGGGGTGTGCGGCGGTCAGTCGCGCGCCACCTTCTGCAGGATCTCCGCGGCGCGCTGGAGCGCGTCGCGTTCCTCCAGGGTCAGCTCGGCGAGCCGGCTCGCCAGCCACTCGTTGCGGGCCCGGTCGAACTGGGCCAGCACCGTGCGGCCGGTGTCGGTCGTCGCGAGGATGACCTGGCGGCCGTCGGTCGGATGGGGGGTGCGCTGTACGAGACCGCGCTCCTCCAACTTCGCAACGATCTTGGTCATCGTCGGCGGCTGGACCCGTTCGGTGTCGGCCAACTCACGCGGCGTCAGCGCACCGGCCAGCTCGAGGCTGGTCAACGCGGAGAGCTGGGTCGCCGTGAGGTCGCCCACCGGTCGGGTCTGCCGTACCCGTCGGTTGAGTCGGGTGATCGCGTCGCGCAGCAACGTCGCAAGCTGCGCCGGTGGCATGCGCTCCGCCATCACCGTCCACTCCGTCACGATCGTTAGCCTAACTAATAAGCTAGGCTAACGACCACTCGTTATGACCACCGTCACCGCGCCGGGGCGGGCATCCGCAGGTTAGAACAGCACCGTCTCGATCGGGCCGCGCAGGAAGTACAGCACGAAGAGCGCCGCCACCCCGTACAGCAGGGGGTGCACCTCGCGGGCCTTGCCCCGGGCGACCTTGACCAGGACGTAGCTGATCACACCGGCTCCGATGCCGTTGGAGATGGAGTAGGTGAACGGCATCAGCACGATGGTGAGGAACGCCGGGATCGCGATCTCGTAGTCGTTCCAGTCGATGGCCTTCACAGCGGTCATCATCAGGAAGCCGACGATCACCAGCGCCACCGACGCCGCCTCGAACGGCACCACCGCGACCAGCGGCGCCAGGAACATCGCCAGCAGGAAGAGCCCACCGGTGACCAGGTTGGCCGCGCCGGTCCGGGCCCCCTCGGCGACCCCGGCCGCACTCTCGATGTACGACGTGTTGCTCGACGTGCTCGCCGCGCCGCCGGCCGCCGCGGCGATCGAGTCGACCAGCAGGATCTCCCGGGTACGCGGCGGCATCTTCCGCTCGTCGAGCAGCTCGGCCTCCTGGCCGATGGCGACCATCGTGCCCATCGTGTCGAAGAAGTCGGTGATCAACAGGGTGAAGACGAACATCGCCGCGACCAGGACACCGGCCCGCTGCCAGGAGCCGAGCAGGTCGAACTGGCCCAGCAGGGACAGATCCGGGGTGTCCACCACCGTCTCCGGCAGCGCCGGCACGTTCAGCGACCAGCCGGTGGGGTTGGGCCGCCCGTCCACCACCGACGGGCCGACCTTGGCGATCGCCTCGACCACGATCGCCAGCACCGTCGAGGCGAGGATGCCGATCAGGATCGCGCCCCTGACCCGGCGTACCACCAGCACCAGGGTCACCAGCAGGCCGAGCACGAAGACCAGGGCCGGCCAGGTCACCAACTTGCCGCCGATGCCCAGGCCGACCGGCACGGTGGTGTTGGCGGCGTCGGGCAGTCGCCGGACGAACCCGGCGTCCACCAGCCCGATGATGGTCAGGAAGAGCCCGATGCCCACCCCGATGGCGGTCTTGAGCTGTGTGGGGACCGCCCGGAACACCGCCGTACGCAGCCCGGTCAGCACCAGGATGGCGATGATCACACCCTCGATCACCACCAGGCCCATCGCATCGGCCCAGGTCATCTGCGGTGCGATCTCGTACGCCACCAGCGCGTTCACCCCGAGTCCGGCGGCCAGCGCCAGCGGGAACCGGCCGACCACACCCATCAGGATCGTCATGATCCCGGCCACCAGGGCGGTCCCGGCGGCCAGCGCGGGAATGGCCAGCCGCGCATCGTCGCCATCGACCGCGTTGCCCAGGATCAGCGGGTTGAGCACCACGATGTAGGCCATCGTGAAGAAGGTGGCGAGACCGCCCCGCACCTCCCGGCCCAGCGTGGAGCCGCGTGCGGTGATCTCGAAGTACCGGTCGAAGGCGTTACGGGCGGCGGACCTGTCGGACCGGGGGGC
>NZ_JADPUN010000305.1 GCF_015690345.1 Plantactinospora alkalitolerans
ATCCTGCTGCCCCGGGGTGGCACCGGCGTCGGCCGGGCCTTCGGCGGCACCGTCGGCACCACCGTCGTGCTGTCCCGGGGTGGCCCCTCCGTCGGCCGGGCCCTCGGCGGCACCGTCGGCACCACCGTCGTGCTGTCCCGGGGTGGCGCCTGCATCGGCCGGGCCCTCGGCGGCACCGTCGGCACCGCCGTCCCGGCCCATCGGGTTGGCTCCGCCGTCGGCCGGACCCTCCCCGCCACCGCCGCCCGTGGTCCGAATGTCGTCGTCGTCGAGTCTCATCGGTGCTCCCTCGGGTCCATTTGCCCCGCCTTGCGGCAGGGCGTCGCTACCGCGGGTGGTACCCAGCACCCGATCATCTCTAACCCGGCAAACCGGTCCGCTCCGCCGGATGGGGGTGGTTGCGGCGGAGCGACCCGACTTCGGCACGTCGGCGACGCCGTGCGTGAGCAGGGTCGGCCTGGGACAGCCGGGTCATGTGGTACGGCGGCGCGTGGAGTGCGATCGAGGTCGGCGCGGCGAGGCACCGGTTACGACTCGACCGGCCTGTCGTACCGGAAATCTCCCGGTAATCGAGGGGGCGTCCTACCGGAAATTTCGATCTCAGCGAGCCGGATAGGGCGCCGAGCTGTCCCGGACCACCAGGTCGGTCGAGAGCTCCACCCTCGGGGTGTCCAGCGGCTCGCCCTGGGCCAGCCGAAGCACGGTACGGGCGGCCAGCAGGCCCATCTCGGCCAACGGCTGGCGCACGGTGGTCAGCGGCGGCGACGCCCAGCGCGCCTCCGGCAGGTCGTCGAAGCCGACCACACTGACGTCGTCGGGCACCCGGCGCCCCAGTCGGCGGACCGCCTCGTACGCCCCGAACGCCATCTGGTCGCTGGACGCGAAGATCGCCGTCGGCGGCTCGTCGAGGGCGAGCAGTGCGGCCCCGCCGGAGTATCCCGACTCGTGGTAGAAGTCGCCGGGCATGATCAGTTCGTCGCAGAGCGGGATTCCGGCGGCGTCCAGGGCGGCGCGGTAGCCGTCGAGGCGGGCCCGGCTACAGAGCAGGCGGGGCGGGCCGGCGATGAAGCCGATCCGCCGGTGCCCGAGCGAGAGCAGGTGCTCGGTGGCGCGCAGCCCGCCGGCCCAGTTCGTCGCGCCGATCGTCGGGATGTCGATGTTCGGCACTCCGGCGGGGTCGACCAGCACCATCGGAACGTTGAGCCGTCGCAGCTCGGCGTGTACCGGCGGGGCCAGGTCGCTGGCGACCAGGATCACCCCGTCGGTGGCCCGGGTGCGGAGGTTCTGCAACCACTGCCGGGTGGAGGTGGAACGCCGGTGGATCGCGGAGACGACCGTGCCGACCCCGGCCGCGTGGGCGACGTCCTCCACACCTCGGATGATCTCGACCGCCCAGGGGCTGTCCAGATCGTTGAAGATCAGGTCGACCAGACTGGCCCCGGACCGGGGCCGGGTCGCCCGGCGGCGGTAGCCGTGTCGGCGGAGGAGCTCCTCCACCCGCTCGCGAGTCTGCGGCGCCACGTCGTTGCGGCCGTTGAGTACCCGGGAGACCGTCGGCACCGACACGCCCGCCTCCTGGGCGATGGCGGTGATGGTTATCCTGCGTCCTTCGTCGACCGTCACGAGGCAGCTCCTTTGTTGAGGCTTCAGCCTACGACCGAAACACTTTCGAGGCTGTACCGACCTCCACAGCCCGCGCGTCCAGTATTTTGCCTGAAGTTCGGGGTTGACTGTCCGGACAGGGAGCCATAGCGTTCCGATCTAGTTACGGAATTATTCCGGAAAGTTTTCGCCGGAGAGGATAGTCGATGAGGGTGACTCGTTCCGCCAAGACACGCTGCGGGCGCGGGACGGGAAAGTCAACGACATGCCTCGCCGTGCCGACGGCAGCGGCCGGCGACCAAGCGATGATCGACGACTGATGCGGACGTTCGCCAACCCGGTCATCGCCGGCTGTCATCCCGACCCGAGCGTGTGCCGGGTCGGTGACGACTACTACCTGGCCTGTTCGAGCTTCGAGTACTTCCCCGGAGTGCCGATCTTCCACAGCCGGGACCTGGTCGGCTGGAACCAGATCGGCAACGTCCTGGACCGGCCGAGCCAACTGCTGCTGCCGCCCGGCACGCCGTCCTCCGGCGGGGTCTACGCACCGACCCTGCGGTACCACGACGACCGGTTCTGGCTCATCACGTCGAACATCCCGCACGGCGGGACCATACTGGTCACCGCCGACGATCCGGCCGGGAAGTGGTCCGAGCCCGTGCACCTGCCCGACGTACTCGGCTGCGACCCCGACCTGGCCTGGGACGGCGACGGCAACTGCTGGTGCACCTTCGCCGGCATCGATCAGGTCCGGATCGACCCGGCAAGCGGCGCCGCGCTGAGCGGACCGAAACGCATCTGGTCGGGCAGCCCCGGTTCCCAGTATCCCGAGGCACCGCACCTCTACCGGATCGGCGACACCTGGTATCTGCTGATCGCCGAGGGCGGCACCGAACGCGGCCACGCCATCTCGATCGCCCGTGGCCCGGCTCCGGACGGCCCCTTCGAACCCTGCCCGGCCAACCCGATCCTCAGCCACCGCGGCACGGACCACCCGATCCAGAACACCGGACACGGTGACCTGGTACAGGCCGGTGACGGCTCGTGGTGGCTGATCTTCCTCGGCGTACGGCCGCGCGGCGGCACCCCCGGCTGGCACGTGCTCGGCCGGGAAACCTTCCTCGCCCCGGTGACCTGGTCCGACGGCTGGCCGGTGATCGGCCCGGTCGCCCCGGTGATGCGCGCCCCGACCCTGCCGCCGGCACCGGTGCCGGCGGCGCCGGCCCGGGACGACTTCAACGCGGCGGAGCTGCACCCGCGGTGGATCTCGCTGCGGTCCCGCCCTCCCGAGGACGTCTCGCTGCTGGAGCGGCCCGGCTGGCTGACCCTGCGGGCCCGGGGCGGCTCGTTGGACGACCCGACGGTGACCTTCGTCGGACGTCGGCAGGAACAGCACGACGTCCGGGTACGGGCCCTGGTCGACGCCCGGCACGGCCGGGGCGGCCTGGCGGTACGCCTGGACGAGCAGCACCACTACGAGGTGGAGGTCGAGGCCGACGAGGTCCGGGTACGGGCCCGGATCGGGCCACTGTGCGAGCAACTCGCCAGCCGTACGGTCTCCGGACCGGTGGTGCTACGCGTCGAGACCTGGGCCTCCGGGCCCGGTATGGACCATCCCCGGCAGGAGCCGGACGTGGTGCGACTGGGCTTCGAAGCCCCGGACGGCGAATTCGTCGCCCTCGCCGAACTGGACGGGCGATATCTGTCCACGGAGGTCGCGGGCGGCTTCACCGGCCGGGTCATCGGCTGCTACGCCGCCACCGGGGCCATCCAGATCGACTGGTACGACTACCGCTTCCTCTCCTCGCTCGACCGTGCCGACGTCGCTGGCGACCTGATCGACGCCTGACAGCCGTCCCGTACCGTCCCCGCACCCCGTCCGCCCGTCCCGCCCGGCCGTCCCGGCCGTCGAGGTCAGGGCGTTGCGCCGACGGTCCGCTCGAAGATCTCCGCCTCGTACCTCGGGGTCATCCCCGCCGCCCGGTAGAGGCGGACCGGTTCGGCCGGATTGCTCAGGTCGACGCCGAGGCCCGCGTACTCGCGTCCCTTGGCGGCGTAGCAGGCGAAGGCGTGGGCGAGCAGCGCACCGCCCACCCCACGCCGGCGGTACGACCGCAGCACGGCCAACTGCTTCACCCAGCCCTCGTTCTGGTCGAGCGTCTGGTCGGCGGACTGGAGGACACCGGCCGGTTGCTCGTCGATCGTGGCGACGAACCACTCGTCCCAGGCGACGCTCGGCAACGCGGCGACCTGCGCGCGCCACTGCTCGTACGTCGCCGGCTGGTAGTCCGGGGTGTCCCGGAAGGCGGTGTCCAGGATCCGGTGGAACTCCCGCAGGTCGGTCTCGTCCGTCGAACGGACCGGCCGGATCAGCATTCCCGGCGGGGGCGGCGGCGGTTGCGCCGGTATCCCGGCGAGCGACCGGCGCATCCGGGCGTAGCGCTTCACGAACTCGAACCCGGCGTTCCGGATGATGCCGATCCAGTGCTCCTCGGTGGGCAGCGCGATGGCCCGTACCGTCATCCGGTCCAGGCCGAACTCCGCCGCGCGCTCGCCGGAGCGGGACAGTTGCAGCGCCAGCAGCGGCGCCTGTGCCGGCAGGCCCCGCTCCGGGTGCACGTAGACCTCGACCGTCTCCCGTGGCCCCCGGTTGGAGTCTTCCAGGTAGGCCCAGCCGACGACCCCACCGTCCGGCTCCAGCGCCAGCCAGGAGTCCCGGGCGGGGTCGACGTCCGGGGCGGTCAGCACCTCGCGGACGTCCTCGGCGCTGAAGTCGGTGTGCCCGAGGGCCGCGATGTCGCTCGCCTGCACGACGGCCAGGATCGCCGGAACGTCGTCGAGGGTCGGTCGGCGTACCGACCAGCCGGAAGGGAACCGCATGCCGAGCATCCAACCCGAGGGCGGGCCTTCGCGCCGCTGGTTTTCGGACCGCTCCGGGCGGCGTCCGGCGGAACAGGCAGGTCAGCGGGCGAAGGTGCCGACCATGTTGCCGCTGGCCAGTTCCAGTTTCTCGACGGCGGAGTGCACGTCGGGGGCCTGCGGGGCACCGGGAAGTTCCAGCGGCCGGTTCACCGCGTAGAGCCGGAAGAAGTACCGGTGCGGGTCGTCGTTCATCGGCGGGTGCGGGCCACCCCAGCCGGCCGTACCGAAGCCGTTCGTCCAGGTACGTCCGCCGGGCGGTACCTCGCCCTCGCCGACGCCGCCGGAAACCGCCTCGATTCCCGTCACCAGCCAGTGCAGGAACGGTGTCCGCCCCGCGTCCCGGTCCTCGACCAGCAGGACCAGCTCGGTGGCTTCTTCGGGAACATCGAGCCATTCCAACGGCGGCGAGATGTTCCCGCCGGACCGGGAGAACCGGTCCGGCAGCCGGTCGTGGTCGTTGAAGGCAAGACTCCGCAGGACGATCCCAGCCATACCGTCGCCCTCCCCCCCAGGCCCCGTCGTCCGGTACCCGGTCATGTTCGCGGTCGTGAACATAGTGGTGATCGCGGTCGTGAACGCAGTGGTGATCGCGGTCGTGAACGCAGTGGTGATCGCGGTCGTGAACGCAGTGGTGATCGCAGTGGTGATCCCGGTGGCGCCGCTGCTCCGCGCCTCCGCTCGCGGGTACCCGGCGTCGGCACGGCGAAACAGGAGCAGACGGATCAGGAGCAACCTGATCAGGTCCGACGTTTTCTACAGTTCCGCGCAAGATGCATGCTCATGCCCCGGCGTTTGCTCGACATCCGCCCGAAGAGGTCGTCCAGCAGCAGGGTGAGTCCCGCACCGACCAGCCAACTGTCCTTCGCGATCGGCACGCCCTGCTGGGTCGGCCGGACACTGCCCGGCTCGCGGAGCCCCGGGGTCGCCAGGTACAACCGCAGCAGGCCGCCGCCGAATCCGACCAGTCCCGCGCCCACCAGGGCCGACGGGACGACCGGCACCAGCAGGGCGGTACCCAGGGCGATTTCGGTGCTGGCGATCAGCTTGGCGAAGCGGTCGGGTCCGATCCGCTTGACCGGCGGCATCGCGCCGGCCGCCATCCCGTGAAGGGCGGCTGCCGGCTCGCCCTCCAGGGTCCACTTGGACAGGCCGGAATTCAGGACGAACGCGCCGATCGCGACGCGCAGCGGAAGATGGGACAGATTCATCGGTCGCTCCACTCTGCCGGTGCCGCTGTGGCGCCCGCCTACCCGGTAACTCCGGCCGCACACCAGCGGCCCGACCGCCCCGGTGTGCGAGGTGTCGGGGGAACCTGCGGCAACGGCCGGCTACGCCGGGGGGTTCGGCTGTTCCGGGGCACGGCCCCAACTGCGCACGGTGTCCGCCGCGGCCATTCCGGCCAGCACCGCCATGACGGAGGCGGCCATCGCGACCAGTGGCACCAGCCGCATCACCGGAGTGATCGCGACCAGTACGCCCAGGGCGACCAGCCGGGACGGGGAGACCCGGCCGAAGACCTCGTACTCGAACCGGGACCGGCCGATCAGGAACAGCGCCGGCCCGCCCAGCACGAGTGCGATCATCGCCCAGCCCGGATCGTCGAGGGGACGCGCGATGATGAGTTCGAAGCTCGACGCCTTGAGCACGACCCCGGTCACCATCATCAGATGGGTGTACGGGGCGACCAGGAAGAACCGCCGGGTCTCGAGGACCGACTCGATCGCCAGCGGCAGGACCTCCCCGGCCCGGTGCGTGTAGATCCGCCACAGCAGCACCGTGCTCAGAAACGCGACGAGGAACGCCCCGGAATGCGCCGGTCCCGCCCGCACCTCGCTGTAGGTGAAGCCGGTGATCAGGATCGCGTCGCCGAGGGCGATCGTGAAGAACTGCTGGTAACGCTCGGCGAGGTGGGCGGCGGTGACGTTGTACTGCGTTTCCGGCAACCGCCCGAGCCCCGGGGTCGGATAGCCCAGGCTGAAGGCGAAGTAGTCGATCAGCACCGCCAGTGCCCAGAGAGCGGTCCGGACGCCCTCCTCCGACATCAGCCCGCCGACGATCCACGGCACCGCCGAGATGGCGAACCAGAAGAAGATCCGGATCGCCCGGCCCTGTGCCCGCTGACCCCGCAGATTCGGCACGAGGAACAGTCCACGGCCCAGGTGGATCCCGACGTACGCGCAGGCGAAGACCAGGCCGCCGGAGCCGAACGCGTGCGGCACGGCCGCCGCCATCAGCAGACTGCCCAGCATGACGGCGACGGTGAGCAGCTGGATCGAGACCTGCTGCGGATCGTAGAGGTCGGTCAGGAACGCGGTGATCGCCCACACCCACCACACCCCGGCGAGCAGCACCGCCGACTGGGCGACGCCCATCCAGTCCAGGTTCTGCACCAGGTGTCGCGAGATCAGGGCGAGCGCGACGACGTACACCAGGTCGAAGAAGAGTTCCAGGAGTGAGACCCGGCGCGACCCCTCCGGGTCGCGCTCGAGCGCCGCCTTGGTACTCGCTCTCACCTGCCCAGACTGCGGCAAGATGTTGTTCGTTGCCGGGTTAATCCGCATCCCTCGGAGCTCGCGCTCTCGGCGTCTGCGCTCCCCCGGGCGCCGGGTACCGTCCGTGGACATGGTTGAGCTGATCCCCGCCGCGCGGATAACGGAAGCCGCTGCCCGCATCCAGCCGCACGTCCTGCGTACCCCGACCGTCGCCAGCCCCGGGCTGGCCGAGGTGCTGGACGTTCCGGTCGCGCTGAAGCTGGAGATCCTCCAGCATTCCGGCAGTTTCAAGCCCCGGGGCATCGCCAACAAGCTGCTGTCGCTTCCGCCGGAGGACTTCGCCGCCGGGCTGGTCACGGTCAGTGGCGGCAACCACGGCCTGGCCCTCGCCGCGATGGCCGCCCGGATGGGAGGCCGGGCGACCGTCGTGATGCCGCAGGCCGCTCCCGCCCGGTCCATCGCCCGGGTCCGCGCCACCGGGGCGACGCTGCTGCTCACCTCCGACGTCTCCCACGCGTTCGAGATCGCCGAGGAGCACCGGCAACGGGGCATGACCTATGTCGATCCGCTCGGGGATCCGGCCATCGTCGCCGGGCACGGGACGGTCGGCGCCGAGTTCGTCGCCGACCGGCCGGACCTGACCGACGTACTGGTCAGCATCGGCTGTGGCGGGCTCATCTCGGGGGTCGCGACCGCGATCAAGGCGGCCAACCCGGCGGTACGGATCTGGGGTGTGGAGACCGTCGGCGCCGAGAGCATGTCCCGGGCTCTGGCCGCCGGCCAGCCGGTCCGGGTCGGCGTCACCTCGATCTCGACCACGCTCGGCGCCCCGACCGTCAGCGAACTGACCCTGGCGCACGTCCGGGCGTACGTCGAGGAGGTGCTGGTGGTCTCCGACGCCGAGGCGATCGACGGGGTGCTCACCGTGGCCGACGAGGCCAAACTGTGGTTGGAACCGGCGGCCGGTTGTCTGGTCCCGGCCGCCCGGCGGGTGATCGAACGGGTCGGCCGGGATGCCGTCCTCGGGCTCGTGCTCTGCGGCGGCAACGCCACCGTGGCGGACGTGGTGGCCTGGGCGGACCGGACAGGTGGGCTGCCCCGCCGGTACGAGCCGGTGGCGGGCTGAGCCCCGCCTCGGCGCGGCGCGCCCGGATCAGGCCGACAGTTCGCGCTCCAGCGGGGTCCGGAAGGCCGGCGTGACCCGCACCGCGCCGAGGCGGTCGGTGAGTTCGGCGACGGCCGCCCGCACCTCGCCGAGCGCGTCCGAGCCGATGTCCTCGAGCAACCGGTACGCGATCTCGCCGTCCTTGCGCTGCGCCCAGCCACCGACGATCCGGCCGTCCCACCACACGGTCGGACCGATGTTGCCGAACCGGTCGAACAGCGAGGGCCCGTGTTCGCCCAGGAACCAGTCCCGGCGGGACCAGCCCATCGGGGTGGGGTCGAGGCCCGGCAGCAACGCGGCCCAGGGCTCCGCCGGAGCCACCGGTTCGAGATCGTCGGCGAGGAGCAGCCCGGTCCCGTCGTCGAGTTCCACCTCGACCGGGTTCAGCCGGGACAGCGCCCGACGCACCTGCCCGACCGTCCATCCGGTCCACCAGCGCAGGTCGTCGGCCGGAGCGGGCCCGTACGCGGCCAGCCAGCGACGGGCCAACTCGACCTCGGCGTCTTCGGGCGACCACTGGGCCGGTGGCTCCGGGTACCAGCGGTCGGCGAGCGACCAGCGGTACGGGCTGTATCCCCAGGTGCTCCGGGGTCTGCCCCGGACGATCCGCCCGTCGGCGGCGAGCAGGAGCAGGAGCCGGGTGACGACCCGCTGCCGCCCCTCGTAGGACTTGCCCGGGGACAGCACCAGCGGCTGGCGCAGCCGTGGATCCTCCTCGGCCAGTTCCATCGAGGTCACCTCGCCGCGCGCCTCGATCGCCCGCAGTGCGACCTCCTCGACCTCCGCGAGCCAGCGCTCGACGTCGTCGGCCACACCGGCCTCGGTGAGGAAGCCGAGCATCTTGCGGCGCTCCCGCCCGGCGACCGTACGGGCGCACGCCTCGTGCAGCACCGGTACGAGTTCGACGGGGGCGACGAACATGGTCCGGCGCATCGCCAGCATCCGGATCAGGGTCCTGGCCTCGTAGAGGGCCCGGTCGACGGTCGCGACGTCGACGCTCGTCGACCGGGCGAACAGCGCCAGGTAGACCGTGGGTGGATCGGAGGCGTGCAGCGCCACCAGGTCCCGGGCGACCTCGAGCGGGTCGTCGGTTCGCGCCGGAACCGCCAGCCGGTGTCGTCGGCCGATCCTGGCGCGCCGCTGCGCCCCGTCGATCCGCACCCTGCCGTGTCCTTTCAACGGAGGGAAGGCTCGGCTACGGATCTCCCCCATGTCGCGGCCAGCCTAACAACCTCTGCCGGGCCGCTGAGGTCTGCGCGGTGGGCTTCGTCGTCACCACGGGCAGCCTGATCTTGATCCGGGTTTATGCCTGACCGACGGCCTGCGCGATGGCGAGGGTGTGCTGGTATTCGCGCCAGTGGGCCAGTTTGCCGTCCCGGGTCCGCAGCACCCCGATGAACGGCGCCGAGGCGGTTACCCCGGTCGCCGTGTGCGTGCCGACCAGTTCGTACTCGACCACGATCACCTCCGGGTCGGCGGTCTCGTGCACGACCACGTTGCGGCAGTCGTCGAACCGGACCGGGAACGCCGCCCGGCTCGCTTCCGTGTACTCGACGACCCGTTGCTTGCCCTCGGTACGCGTCGGACGGCCGGGTACGGCGAACGGCGTCTCGAGCACCACGTCGTCGGCGAGCAGCTCCGCCTCGTAGGTGGACAGGTTCGCGAGCCATCTGGCGCGCATGCTGTCGAAGATCTCGCTTGGTGTCATGTCGTCCTCCTGGATAATGAGTCCTGACTCGACTTACCCCACGAGAATAATGAGTGGAGACTCACTTTGCTAGAGGGACCACCGCTGCGTGCCGACGCGCAGCGCAACCGGGCACGGATCCTGGACGCCGCCGAGGCGGTCTTCGCCGAGGCCGGCCCGCGTGCCTCCACCGAAGAGGTGGCCCGCCGGGCCGGCGTTGCCATCGGCACGGTCTTCCGTCACTTCCCCACCAAGGACGACCTGCTCGCCGCGATCATGAAGCGACTGCTGGCACAGCTCGTCGAGGAGGCCGAAAGACTCGACCTCTTCGCGTTCTTCAGGCACGTGGTGGCGCAGGCCGCGGCGAAGAAGACCGTCGTCGACCTGCTCGCCGGGTCCGGCGTGGACATCCGGCTTCCGGAGGCGGCAGGTCACCTCGAGGAGGCGGTGGGCAGGCTGCTCGAACAGGCCCAGGCCGCCGGAGCCGTCGCCGCCCCGGTACGGCTACCCGAGGTGATGGCACTCTTTCTCAGCGTGTGCCAGGGCGCCCTGCACGGTGGATGGGACGACCAGCTCCAGGCCCGGACGCTCGCGGTCATCTTCGCCGGCCTGAGGCGCGACTGACTGCCAAGCCGGCCTGAGGCGCGACTGACTGCCAAGCCGGCCTGAGGCGCGACTGACTGCCAACCCCCGTGGACCAGGTGCGCCCTGACCGGCACTGATCGACCAGCCGCCGTCAACGCAGTTGCGCCGTCAGGGGACGATCGCGTCGACGTAGCCGCCGTCGACCCGGACCGCCGCACCGGTGGTGGCCGAGGCGAGCGGCGAGGCGAGATAGGTGACCAGGTTGGCGATCTCGGCAGGCTCGATCAGCCGCTGGAGCAGGGACTGCGGCCGGTGCGCCCGCATGAACTCGCGCTGCGCCTCCTCCCACGGCAGTTGCCGGTCCACCAGTTCGTAGACGAAGTCCTCGACCCCACCGGTGTGGGTCGGGCCGGCGATCACGGCGTTGACCGTGACGCCCGTCCCGGCGGCTGCCTTCGCGAAGCCCCGGGAGACGCCGAGCAACGCCGTCTTGGTGACGCCGTAGTGGATCATTTCGGCCGGGATCACCACCGCAGAGTCACTGGCGATGTACTGGACCCGTCCCCAGCCGCGCTCCATCATTCCGGGCAGGTATTCGCGGGTCAGCCGGACGGCGGCCAACACGTTGACCTCGAAGTACCGACGCCACTGCTCGTCGTCGATCTCCAGGGCGGGAACGGCGCCGAAGATGCCCAGGTTGTTGACCAGGATGTCGACGGCCGGCAGGACCTCCAGGGTCCGCGCCGCCCCCTCGTCACTGGCGACGTCGGCCGCGATCTCGATCACGTCGGCGCCGGCCACCTCCGCCCGCAGCGCCGCCGCCGCCCGCCCCACACTGTCGGCGGTACGGCCGTTCACCGCCACCCGAGCGCCGGCGCGGGCGAGCTGGGTGGCAATGGCGGCGCCGATGCCCTGGGTCGAGCCGGTCACCAGAGCGGTCCGGCCGGTCAGGTCGATATTGACGGTCATGCGGTTCCTCTTCGTCAGCACGCTATCCGGAACGGCCGGCCCGGGTGGGACCGGCACGGTTTCCCAACAAATCCGACCGTAGCGGCACCGGCCGGACCGCGCAGCGGCGGCGGTCCGGCCGGGCGGTCTGGACGCGCCGTACGGAAGCGGTCCGTCGCGGCGTCGGGACCGTACGCATGCCGGTCGACCGTTCGGCTCAACCGATCGACCGTCGAACGATCGGCCAACCGGAGTTGATCATGTCGGTGCGGGCCGGCGACTAGGTTCCGGGCGGTAGAGCAAGCCACGGCGGAGCCGACGACGCGGGCCGTTCCCCGCCGTGACCCCACGCTTCCGCCTGCTCCGCCCGCAAGCGAGGTACGAC
>NZ_JADPUN010000306.1 GCF_015690345.1 Plantactinospora alkalitolerans
ACCGCCACCGTCGGTGCCGTGGCCGTCGCCGTTCTCCACCACGCCGATGCCGTTCTCGGGGCCGACGCCGTTCCACAGTTTCGGCACCGAGGACGATCCGCTGTACGACCCCGATCCGGAACACGACCCGATCCGTCGCGCCGAGGTGCTGCGGGCGGTCGAGGACGTCCTGGTGGCGGAGGACCACCTGAACCTGGTCGCCGCCGTCGAACGACTGATGAGGACCATCCGATGACCCGGACGGACAGCCCCGGCCCAGCGCCGTTCGACATCGCCGTCGTCGGGCTCGGCATCCTGGGCGTACGGCACATCACCGCCGAGACCACGGACGTCATCCGCCGGTGTTCCCGCGTCTTCCTGGTGGACGCGACGTTCGGCGTCGAGGAGCACCTCAGGACCCTCAACCCGAACGTGACGAGTCTGCTGCACCTCTACGGACTCGGTAAGCCCCGGCTGGGTTCATACCAGAGCATGGCCGCCGCCGTGGTGTCGGCGGCGGTCGAGGAGTCACCGGTCTGCTTCGCCACCTACGGCCATCCGCAGATGTACTGCCATCCCACCGCGCTGATCCGCAACGCCGGAAAGCTGCTCGGGCTCCGGGTCGACGTACTCGCGGGGGTCTCGTCCCTGGACACCCTCCTCATCGACGTCGGATACGACATCTCGGCGCACGGCCTGCAGATCTACGACGCCACCGACATCGTCCTGCGGCAGCGCCCGCTCCAGAACGACGTCGCCTGTGTGCTGTGGCAGACGACCACGTTCGCCGACCCCACCTTCCGACTGGCGGTGCCGGACGCAGAACGGCTCAGCCGGCTCCGGGACCATCTCCTGCGGTTCTACCCACCCGAGCACCGCGTGTTCGTCGTCTTCTCCCGGACCCATCCCGCGCTTGAGCCGGTGGTGACGGGACACCGGTTGTCGCACCTGGCCGAGGCCCTGTCGTCCGGACCGCAGTCCGGGACGCTCTTCATCCCACCCGTGCACAGCCGGCCGGCCACCGACAGCCAGATCATCGAGGTGCTCCGGGACGCGTACCAGGACGGGCCATGACCGACCGGACCGTCGACGACTCCGGGGCGGATCCGGGACGCCAGTTCACCGCGTACGCCCTGCACGACGGGGGCCCGCGCATCGACACCGCCGGGTTGATGCGGGACTGGATGACGCAGACCAGGGACCGGTTCGCCTACCGCTGCCTGCCGATGCTGATCGCCAACCAGAGCGGCTGGCTGATCCTCAACGACGCCCCGTTCACGGCCCGATGGACGGGCGGCGAGTCGACGGCTGCGGTCACCGTCGACTACGACGGCGGCGAGGAGCCCCGGTACGCGGCCAGCCACTTCGGCTACGGAATCCTCACCTGGACGGTCGGCTACCTGTTCCGGACGCCGCCCGGCTTCAACCTGCACGTACGCGGGCCGGCAAACTACCTCAAGGACGCGATCCAGCCGCTGGAAGGAGTGGTGGAGGCCGACTGGGCGAGTGCGCCGTTCACCATGAACTGGAGGTTCACCAGACGGGACGTCCCGGTACGGTTCGAGGCGGACGAACCGATCTGCATGATCCATCCGGTCCGGCGTGCCGACCTCGAACAGTTCCAGCCGCGGCTCCGCCGGCTCGCCGACGACCCTGAAGTGCGCGACCGGTACCGGCACTTCCAGCGGCAACGCGGCGAGTTCCTGGCCACGCAGACGTCCGGCACGCCGACCCGCCAGGACACCGACTGGGAGAAACACTACCTACTCGGCGTCCACGCGGACGGCGAGCGCACCGTGGACACGCACCAGCGACGACGCCTACTGGATCCGTTCGTCGAGGACGGCTGACGGGCGGGGCGGTCAGCGACCCGGAAGCGGCACCCGCGACCAGTCGATGTCCGAGCCGAGGTAGAAGCTCGGGTACGACGGCTGGTTGTAGGTCGTCTGCTGCCGTGCCACCTCGACCCGGTACTGCGGGTCGTGCATCAGGGTGTACAGCTTCCGGTCGGTGACCTCGGTGCTGAGATGGATCCGGATCGCCGAACTGTCGACGGTCCGGGTCAGCAGTTCCTCACGCCAGTCGCCGAGGACGTCCGCGACCAGGCCCGGGTTGCCCTTCGTTCCGTTGTTGGTCCGGGTGCCCTCGGCGGTGAGCAGCCGGCCGCGCTGCCAGTCGTCGATGGTCGGAGTCACCTCCTGGGCGCCACCCACGATCTGGGTGGTCATGTCCGCCGCCCACCTGATGCTCTGGTTGGTGCCCGGGATGTTCGTGCCGAGCAGGTCGCCGTCGGCCGTACGCAGACCGGGTCCGGTGGGCGCACCGACGACGGTCGACGCCCAGGTCTCCAGCCCCGGCTCGGCGGGTACGACGTCGCCGACCATGCCCCGGCCGGTGTCGACGCCGGTGTAGCCGCCGTAGATCACCTCGCCGGTCGCGGCGTCCCGGAGCGCGTACCCGTACGGGGCACCGCTCGCGCCCTCGTGCACCATGAAGATCTCCAGGCCCGGACGGTTCGGGTCGATGTCGGTGACGTGCAACGCGTCGCCGTGCCCGAGCTTCGCCATCGCGCCGGGGTTGGCGCTACCCGGCGGGAGCACGTCGTACGAGCTGTAGAGCAGGCTCCCGTCGTGGTCGATGGTCGCGCCGCCGTACACGATCTCCTGTTTTCCGTCCGCGTCGACGTCGGCCACGCTCAGCGAGTGCGCGCCCTGGGTGGTGAGGGTGCCGTACTCGGGATCGGTGCCCTCCCGGCCGTGCGGGCCGTCGTTGAACGGGTTCGTCATCGGCACCCAGCCGCTGTCGACGTACCAGTCCTCGCGCAGCCGCCGGCCGTCCCAGCGGTAGGCCACCAGGGTCGCCCGGGTGTAGTAGCCCCGGGCGAAGATCGCCGACGGATGCCGGCCGTCCAGGTACGCCACCCCGGCCAGGAACCGGTCGACCCGGTTGGCCGGCTCGATCCGGCTCATCGCGTAGTCGCCCCACATGAGCCCGTCGTCGTGCCGACCGGGCTTGTACCGGATGGTCTCCAGCTCGCGACCGCTGGCACCGTCGAACACGGTGAGGTATTCCGGCCCGTCGACGATGAAGCCCTGGAAGGAGCGGAGCGCGTTGCGGGTGCTGCGTGCCGGGGCGTAGACGTCGATGAAGTAGTCGGTCAGCGCCTCGGCGTCGGTGCGGGAGAGCGGGTACTGGTACGTCGGCGCGATGCCGAAGGCCTGCTCCAGGGTTGCCGGCCAGCGCCCGGCCAGCACCTCCGGGTGCCGGTGCCAGCCGAGAAACAGTTCGACGAGCTTCTCCCGGTACGCCGTCGGCGTCAGCCGGTAGTCGTCGGTGTGCGAGTAGCCGGCCCGGACGTCCTCCCGGGGCATCGTGATGTACCGCTCGCTGGCGACGGCACCGGTCCGGTCGTACCGGGTGATCTTCGTACCGGGCGCCGTCTTGAACATCATCTCGCTGCGGCCGTCGCCGTCGAAGTCGTAGACCAGGAACTGGGTGTAGTGGGCACCGGCGCGGATGTTGACGCCGAGCGAGATGCGGTGCAGCAGGGTGCCGTCGAGCGTGTAGGTGTCGATGAACACCGGGCCGGTGTAGCCGACCTGGGAGACGTCCTTGGAGTTCGACGGATCCCACTTGACGACGTACTCGTAGGTCCCGTCTCCGTCGACGTCGCCGACGCTGATGTCGTTGGCCGAGTAGGTGTACGCCTCGCCGACCGGGGTGACGCCGTCGGCGGGCTTGCGCAGCGGAAGGTCCCGGTGTCCGCCGGCCCACGGCGACACCGCCGGGCTGCGGTCGACCTCGCGGCCCCGGGCCACGGCCGCGACCCGGTACGAGGCGGCGGGCGTACCGGCCCGGTCGAGGTAGTTGGTGCTGTCGGTGACGGTCGCGATCCGCCGCCCGTCCCGGTAGACGTGGAAGTTCGCGCCGGTCAGACCGGTGCTGGTTCGCCCGGAGACCTCGCCGGCGAGCAGCCGCCAACTGAGGAACACGCCCTCGCCGGAGGCGGCGGCGACCAGCCCACGGTCGAGGTGTTCGAGCGCGGGACCCTTCGGGTTGGGTCCACCTCCGGCCGGCTTCGCCGCGACCGCCGCCGGGCCGCCGACCAGCAGGGCGGTCGCCGATGCGCAGGCCACGAGCGCCGCCGCGAGCCGCGCGGGCGCAGGACGTCTTCCGGTACGAGGTCCCATCGATTTCTCCTGGTGTCACGTGCCGGCCGCCCCGGTCCACGGTGCAGGCGCGAAAATGAAACGATACAATCGACCGAACATTATGGATGTCCGCGATTGTTGTCAAGACGCGTTCCACGACACCCCGCCAGCCCGAGCCGACGTATGCCCGGTTTGCCCGTCAATCCACCTCGGAAAGCTCGTCGACAGGGTCGAGCAGCGCGCGACGCTCGGGGTCGGAGTGGACGAGGGCGGCGGGAAGTCGCTCGGCGAGCGCCGGGCCGGCCGGTACCCGGTACGGATCGACGGCTTCCGCGATCAGGGCTTGCCCGCCCGACGACGGGCAAGCCCTGCAGGCTGGCAGACGCCGACCAGAGGCATCACGCCGAGCCGGGGCCGGTTACGCCTTCGCGGCGGGTTCCGCGTCCCGGTCCGATCCGGTCTCGAGGGCAACCGGCGCCGTATCGGTGACGCCCGCCGTATCGGCATCGGCATCGGCACCGTCGCCGGTACCGTGGCTGGCGACCGGCGCCACCGAGGCTTCCGGCGCCACCGAGGCTTCCGGCGCCACCGAGGCTTCCGGCGGCGCCGAGCCTTCCGCCACCGCCGAGGCTTCCGGCGTCACCGGGACCTCCGGCGCCTCGACGGCCGCTACGGCCTCGCCGGACTCCTCCCCGGCTGCCTCGTCCCGGTCGGTGGTGTCCTCCGCACCGGGCCGGACGGCCGGGCCGGACGCCTCGGGGCTGGGCCAGCTGAACTCGATTTCGACCGATATCTCCCCGTCCTCGCGCTCGATCTCCAGCTCACAGTGGACCTGGTCGGCGACGGCGACCGTACCGGCCGCGCCGTAGAAGATCTGCGCGCCGGACTCCAACTGACTGGCCAGCTGACGCAGCCACGCGGCCAGATCGGCTCGCGACACCGTACGGGCGTCCTCGTAGATTTCCATGGCCGACATGCTCGCATTCCATACAGGACTGGGCCGGACGGGGCTGGTGTGGCCGGTCCCGGCCGCACCGCCCCCGTCGACGTCCGTCCGGCAGCAGACCTAACTCGTGTAGTGGCGCACCGCGACGACCTCGCCCGGCAGCCTGTTGTTCTCCTCGGCGGTCGGCGCGGGTGGGTCCGGCTCGACCTCGGCAGTTCGCGGCTCGAACGCCTCGAACGCCTCGGCGGCTCGCGGCTCGAACACCTCGGCGGCTCGCGGCTCGAACACCTCGGCGGCTCGCGGCTCAGGCGCCTCGTCAACGGTTTGCTCGGCCTCCGGCCGGACCGCGACCATCCGGTACTCTCCGGTCTCGCCGCTGATCGCCGCGGCCGCCATCACCGCCGCGGCGGCCCGGTCCGCCACCCGCTTCGCCTCGCGCTGCACCCGGGCCCGTACCTCGACCGCGTGCCGTTCGGCGGCCTCGGCCGCCCGGCGGGCCTCGTCGAGCCGGTTGAGCTGACCGGTCAGCTCCTGCCTGATCTCGCCGAACCGTTGCTGCAACTGGGCGACCGCGTTCTCGGCCATCGCCCCGTCCTGGCGGGTCTGCGCGAGCCGCTGCTGCGCCGTCTCCTGCGCGGCCTGCAGCTGGGCCAACGACTGCTGGCGCGACTCAAGCTCCTCGATCACGACGGCGAGTTGCTGCTGGTGGACGGCCGCCTGCTCCTCGGCGTGCCGGCGTAGCTCGTTCGCGTACTGCTGCGCCTCGGCCCGGAGATTGGCGTTCTCCTGTTCGCCCCGCTCCTGCTGCCGAGCGAGTTCCGACTCGATGGCGGTACGCCGCTCGCCGACCTCCCGCTCCACGTTCGCCTGCCACTGCGCCAGCTCCTGCTGGGTCTGGGCGTGTGCCGCCTCGATCTCCTGCTGGATCTGCGCCCGCGCCGACTCCAGCATCCCCTCGGCCTCGGATCGGGCCTGCTCGACCTGCTGGACGCTCCGTTCGTTGATCCGCTTGGCCTCCTGCTCGGCGCGCTCCTGGGCGGCCTCGCCATCGGCCCTGCACCGGTCGGCCTGCTCCCGGGTCTCGGCGAGAAACCGCTCCGCCTCGGCCTGGTGCTCGGCCGCCCGCTGCCCGGCGGCTTCGATGATCGCCTCGGCCTGTTTCTCGGTCGTCGCCAGGATCTGGTCCACCATCGGGCCAAGGTCGCGGAACGACGCCCGGTCGAACTGCGGCGGCCGGTCACGCAGCTCGCTCAGCTCCGTCTGCATCTGCTTCAGGTGCGAGGTCAGGTTCTGGATGTGGTTGAACGCCTGGGCACGCTCGGCCGTCAGCTTCGAGATGTCGCTGGCCGCCTGCGCCACGTACTGGTCGACCTGCCGCTTGTCGTAACCGCGCAACGCGGACTCGAAGGTCGGTCGCGCGGACGTGTCCTCCTGTAGGTCGAACAGCTCCTGGCCTCGGGACATGCGCCATCCTCCATACGATCGTGAGCCCGGTACCGGCGTCTGGGCCAAGCCGCGGGGGGCTCAACCGGCGGATCATACCTGCCACCGACGGCGAATCCAGGATCCGGAACAATTTCTTGACCAGACCTGACCCGTCCCCCACCGCTACCGCGTCTGCGGACCACCTCCCCCCACCGCTACCGCGTCAGCAGGAGCACCTCCACCGCCGCGCGTCCGTCCCCGGCGACCAACCGATACGCCCAGTTGTTCAGCACCCGAGTCGCGGCGGCCGCCGGGCCCACCACCCGACCCGGCGGTGGGTCCCGGCCCGGCGGCCCACCGCGTCAGCGGCGTCGCCTCAGCCGATCGGCTCCGCACGGTGCAGCCGGATCGCGCTCCACGACACCCGGGGCAGGACGACGCGCAGGGTGCCGCCGTCGACCGTCACCCGCTCGACCGGTACCGGCGTGACCCGATCGGGCTGCTCGCGGGTGTTGGTGGCGCGCAGGTCGTCGTCGGTCAGGGTCCACGCCTCGGCCAGGCGGAGGTCGGTGTCGAACAGGTGCAGGTCGACCGTCAACTCCACGGACTCGGCCTGGTCGCGGTTGACCGCGAAGACCACCAGGTCGCCGGCCTCGCCGTCGTAGGTGGCGACGGCGTCGACCACGGCCACCTCGCCGTGCTTGGCGGTGTCGTACGTGGGCGAGGCGAGCCGGGTCTGCAGCACGCTCCCCCGGGCCAGCGCGGCGGTCTTGGCGAACGGATGGAAGATGGTCTGGCGCCATGCCGGCCCGCCCGGTTCGGTGCGGATCGGCGCGATCACGTTGACGAGCTGCGCCTGACAGGCGGCGGTGACCCGGTCGCTGTGCCGGAGCAGGGAGATCAACAGATTGCCGACGACCACGGCGTCCGCGACGTTGTACTCGTCCTCGATCACCCGGGGCGCCACCGGCCAGTCGGCGCTCGGCTCCTGGCCCTGGAAGCGGGACAGGTACCAGACGTTCCACTCGTCGAACGAAATGTTGATCTTCTTCTTGCTGCGCAGCCGGGCGCCCACACTGTCGGCGGTGGCCACGACGCTGTCCACGAAGTGGTCCATGTCGACGGCACTGGCCAGGAACGAGCCCAGGTCCCCGTCCAGCTCCTCGTAGTAGGCGTGGCAGGAGACGTAGTCCACCGAGTCGTAGGCATGCTCCAGCACCGTGGCTTCCCAGCTGCCGAAGGTCGGCATGGACGAGCCGGAGCTGCCGCAGGCCACCAGTTCCAGGCCCGGCTCGGCCGAGCGCAGCGCCCGCGCCGTGGCGGCGGCGAGCAGCCCGTACTCCTGGGCGGTCTTGTGCCCGGTCTGCCACGGCCCGTCCAGCTCGTTGCCGAGGCACCAGAGCGTGATCCCGTACGGCTTCGCCGCCCCGTTGGCCCGGCGCAACTCGGACAGCTGGGTGCCCTCGGGGTGATTGAGGTACTCGTGGACGTCGAGCGCCTCCTGGACGCCCCGGGTGCCGAGGTTCACCGCGTACATGATCTCGACGTCGGCCTTCGCCGCCCAGCGGGCGAACTCGTCGATGCCGACCTCGTTCGTCTCGATGCTGTGCCAGGCCAGGTCCCGCCGGCGGGGCCGCTGCGCCACCGGCCCGACGCCGTCCTCCCAGCGGTATCCGGAGACGAAGTTCCCGCCCGGATAGCGGACCATCGTGACGCCCAGTTCCCGGGTCAGGGCCAGTACGTCGGCACGGAACCCGTCCTCGTCCGCCTGCGGATGGTCCGGCTCGTAGATGCCGGTGTAGACGCACCGCCCCATGTGCTCTACGAAGGAGCCGAACGTGCGGCGGCTGACCGGTGCCACCACGGCAGCGGGATCGAGGACAACGGTTGCGGTGAGCATGGGTTCCCTTCGGTGCGGTGTCGCTTCGGAGATCGCGGCGGATTGCCGTCCCATCCCGGCACGACCTTTGCAGCGCTGCAAACAGCATGCACGGAGGCCCGATGGACGGCAAGAGGCAGCGTTTCCGAAACTCCGCCGGGGTCTAACCTCAGCCGGAGAACACGTCAGCGGAGAGGACCAGATGCGACGAGGACGAGAGGTCACGCTCCGCGACGTGGCGGAACTCGCCGGCGTGTCCAGCCGTACGGTCTCCAACGTGGTGAACGGCTACGCCAACGTCACCGAACGCACCCGGCTGCGGGTGCAGCGGGCCGTCGACCAACTCGGTTACCGGCCGAACGTACTGGCCCGGAACCTGGCGCAGGGTCGCTCGGGACAGATCGCCGTGGTGGTGCCCTACCTCGACACCCCGTACTTCTCCGAACTGCTCCAGAGCATCATCCGGGCGGCCCGGGTGCAGGGCTACAACGTGCTGATAGACCAGACCGACGGGGACCGCGACCACGAGCGGATGCTCGTCAACCACGGTTCCAGCCGGCTGCTGTTCGACGGGGTGATCTTCAGCCCGCTCGGCCTGTCCCAGGCCGCGCTGGCCGACCGCGACCCGACGCTGCCGCTGGTCATCCTCGGCGAACGGGTCAGCGACGGCACGTTCGACCACGTCGGGATCGACGACGTCGCCGCCTCCCGGCAGGCCACCGAACACCTGCTGGACCTCGGGCGCAGCCGGGTGGCCGCGATCGGCGACCAGCCGTACGAGACGGGCGAGGCGGCGCAGCTGCGTACCCGGGGGTTCAGGGAGGCACACGAACGCCGGAGCCTGGCGGTGCACGAGGAACTGATCATCCGTACGCCCCGGTTCAACCGGCCGGACGGTGCCGGCGCAATGGCCCACCTGCTCGACCTGGACCACCCGCCCGACGCGGTCTTCTGCTACAGCGACCTCGTGGCGCTGGGCGCGATACACACGCTGGTGTCGCGTGGCCTGCGGGTGCCGGAGGACGTGGCCGTGATCGGGTACGACGACATCGAGGACGGCGCGTACTCCAATCCGACCGTCACCACCATCTCGCCGGACAAGGAGATGATCGCGACCACCGCCGTCGAACGGCTGCTGCTGCGGATCGACAGCCGCACTCCTCCGCCGGGTCTCGAACTGCGGGCCCCGCACAAGCTGGTCGTCCGGGAAAGCACGGCCGGGCCGGCTCCCGGCAGACGGCGCGCCTGACAGGTGCCGGCCCTCCGCGCAGCCCGGGTCCGACCCGGGCCACGTACACCGGCCGCACCACCCCCGCAGACCAGTCCAGCAGGGCCGACCGACGTCCGAGCGGGCCGGACCGATCGGGTGGCGACCGGCGGCAGGTGACCGTGGCACGCTGAGCGGTGATGGACGTGCTGGAACGCGCCGGCGCGCTGGACGAGCTGGACGACCTGCTGGGGGCTAGCGCGGCCGAGGGACGGATCGCGATCGTCTCCGGCGAGGCGGGATCCGGCAAGTCGACACTGGTCGGCGTGTTCGCGGACACGGTCGCGGCGCACGGGCGGCTGGTCTGGGGCCGCTGTGACCCGCTGCTGACCCCGCGCGCGCTCGGGCCGCTGCACGACATCGGCCGCCAGGTCGGCGGCGCGCTCGCGGAACGGCTCGGCAGGGTCGACGCCGACCAGCGGCGGGACGGCGTGTTCGACGCCTTCCTCGACGTGCTCGACGGGCCCGGATCACGTCCGTGCCCGGTCGTGGTCATCGAGGACCTGCACTGGGCCGACGAGGCGACGCTGGACCTGCTGGGCTATCTGGGACGGCGACTGTCGCGGTGCCGCGCGCTGCTGGTGCTCACGTACCGCGAGGACGAGGTCGGCCCGCTGCACCCGCTGCATCGCGTACTCGCCGGTCTGCCGCGCGCGGTGACCCGGCGGCTGTCGCTCGCGCCGCTGTCCATGACGGCCGTCGCCCACCTCGCCCGGCACACCGGACGGTCCCCCGCCGACATCTACGAGGTGACCGGCGGCAATCCACTACTGGTCACGGAGGTGCTGGCATCGGCCGGCTCGGCGATCCCGGCAACCGTCACCGACCTGGTCCTCGGCCGCCTCGCCACGGTCTCCGCACCGGCGCGACAGGTCGCGGCACTGGTCTCGACGGTGCCCTCCGGAGCCGAGCCGGCGCTGCTCGACTCGTGTCCCGCGACGGCGGTGGAAGAGTGCCTGGCTCGTGGGGTGCTGGTGGCGGCGGGAGATCGGGTGGCCTTCCGGCACGAGCTGCTGCGCCGTGCGATGGAACAGTCACTGTCGCCGGTACGCCGAGCCGCCCTGCACGCGACGGTGCTGGCCGCCCTGACCCGGCGTCCCGGCGTCGACCCCGCCCGCCTGGTGCACCACGCACACCACGCCGACGACGCGGCGGCGGTACTGCACTGGGCGCCGGTGGCGGCCCGGCGAGCCACGGCGGTCCGGGCGTACCGGCAGGCCGCCGACCACTACGCCACCGCACTGCCGCGTTCGGTGGGGCTCGCCCCCGAGCACCGGGCGCACCTGCTGGAGTCCTACTCGTACGCGGCCTACCTCGCCGGCCTGGCCGAGGCGGCACTCGACGCCCGCCGGGAGGCGCTCGCGCTGCGCGAGGACACGGGCGACGTCGTACGGACCGGCGACGACCTGCGCTGGGTGTCCCGGCTCGCCTGGTGGACCGGGCGTACCGAGGAGGCCAGAGCCGTCGCCCGCCAGGCGATCCAGGTGCTGGGCGGAGTCCCGCCGGGACGGGAGCTGGCGATGGCCTACAGCAACCTGTCCCAGCTGCACATGCTCGCCAACGAGGAGGCCGAGGCGATCGAGTGGGGCGACCGCGCGCTCGCACTGGCCCGCGAATGCGACGACGTCGAAACGCAGGCCCACGCGCTCGTCAACGTCGGATCCGCGCGGTTGCAACGCGGCGAGGATCGCGGTGCGACCGAGTTGACGCGGGCGCACACGCTGGCGGCGGCGGCGGGACTCGACGACCATGCCGCGCGGGCGCTCGTCAACCTCGCGACGACGACCACCGACCGGTGGGACTTCGGTACCGCGCTCGACGTCCTCGACCGCGCCCTGCGGTTCACCTCGGCGCGGAACCTGGACGGGTACGCCCGGCACCTGCTCGGACACCGGGCGCGGATCCGGCTGGCGCAGGGCGACTGGAGCGCCGCCCACGCCGACGCCGAGCAGGCACTCGCCGGGGTCGACGCACCCGGCGTCAGCCTGGTGCCGGCGCTGGCCGTGCTGGGCAGCCTCAGGTCGCGCCGGGGAGAGCCGCAGGCGCGCGCCCTGCTGGAGAACGCGGCCACCCTGGCGCGGCGGGCGGGTGAGATCCAGTTCCTCGTGCCGGCCACGGCCGCGCTGGCCGAGCACAA
>NZ_JADPUN010000430.1 GCF_015690345.1 Plantactinospora alkalitolerans
GAGTTACGGCGGTTATGGCGGAGGGGAAACGCCCGGTAACATTCCGAACCCGGAAGCTAAGCCCTCCAGCGCTGATGGTACTGCACTCGGGAGGGTGTGGGAGAGTAAGACGCCGCCGGACATCTTCTAGTGCAGGGCCACCCAGTTGCGGGTGGCCCTGCACTGCGTGTTCCGGCGATATCGCCATAAGGAAGGATGTACCCGTGAGTTCAGGAGCGCACGGCGGAGACCGTCCGCGCCGCCAAGACGATCGTCCGGACCGCCGAGGCGGCCGCGACGCATCTGGGTCGCGCGACGGTCGTCCGCCCTATCGCGGAGATCGCGATTCGCGCGGCGGCTCGGGCGATCGAGGCGGTTACCGGGGCGGCGACCGCCCCACCGGAGGCGGTCGCGACGACGACCGCCGGGACCGGCCTGCCGCCCGAGACGGCGGGGGCGGATCCCGGGACGGTGGCTACCGCCGGGACGGCGACGACCGACGTGGCGGCGGCTTCCGTAGCGGACCGGGCGGAGCTGGCTCCGCCGGGGGTCGGGATTCTCGCGGTGACCGCGACTTCCGAGCCGACCGTGGGCGCGACGACCGTGGGCGCGACAACCGGAGCACTGGTGGCGCGGGATCCCGGGGCGGGGATTCGCGACCTGGTGGTTTCCGGTCGGGACAGCGGGACGGCGAGTCCGGTCGCGGATATCGCGACAGTGGGCCTCGCGACGATTCACGTGGCGGCGGTGGGGGCTTCCGCGACGGCGGCGGTTACCGACGCGCAGGCGATGACCGGCAGGGTGGTTTTGGCGGCGGCGGTTCTCGAGGCGGCGACTCCGGCTCGGGACGCCCGGACTCCCGGCCGGGCTACCGTGCGGGCGGATCGGATTCGCGGGGCGGGAACCGGACCGGTGGCTACCGGGAAGGTGGCTATCCGTCCGCTCGACGTGACGACCGTCCAGCACGTGACAGCGCTCCTCGCGGTGACTACGGCCGGGACGCCCGCGACGGCTCCCGGGATCATCGGAGTGCCGATCGCGACCAGCGCACCGGCGGATACCGCGACGACGCGCGGCGGACCGACGACCGGCGTGGCGGTGGCTTCCGGGCCGAGGGTGGTTACCGGGGTGGCTCGGGTACCCGGCCGGGTGGTGACGATCGTCGTGGTGGTGGCTTCCGCGGTGAGGGCGGCCAGGGTGGTTACCGGGGTGGCTCGGGTACCCGGCCGGGTGGCGACGACCGCCGTGGTGGCCGTGACTCGTACGGTGATCGTGACTCGCGTGGCGGCGGTTACCGGGATCCTGCCGGCCGGGACGACGCCGGCCGGGACGACGCCCGGCGTGGCGATGACCGGCGTGGCGGTGGTTCCCGTGGTGAGGGCGCTTCGCGTACCGGCCCTGGTGGTGACGATCGGCGTGGCGGTGGCTTCCGCAGCGGGCAGTCGCGCGGCAGTGACAACCGGAGTGCTTCGCGTGGGACGGGGAGCGGCTATCGGGGCGGCGAGGGCGGCCAGGGCTCCGACAGCCGGAAGGGCGCGGGCTTCCGGGGGCCGGATCGGGACGGTTTCCGTGGCGCGGACCGTGGAGCACGTCGTGACGACCGGGACTCTGCACGGACGTCGGGGGACCGCGCCGAGCGGCCGCGTACGGATGCTGGACGGCGAGGTCCGGCGGCGCGCGACGACGCCTATCCGCGCCGGACTGACTCGGATCGGGGATCGGCCGGGGAAGCTCGTTTCGGTGCCGACCGGCGGGATCGGGGTGACCGGACGGCCGGTGCGTCCAGGGAGCCGCAGGGTCCGGCAATTCCCGACGAGATCGCCGCTACGGATCTCGACACCGCAGTCCGGGCGGAGCTGCTGTCCCTGGCCAAACCCGTCGCCGAGACGGTGGCACGGCACCTCGTAGCGACAGGTCAGACGATCGACGAGGATCCGGCACTCGCCCTGGAACACGCGCTCGCGGCACGGCGGCTCGCAGCACGGATCGCGGCGGTGCGCGAGGCGGTCGGACTGGCGGCCTACCGGGCGGGCGAGTGGCAGACCGCCATCGCCGAACTGCGGACGTACCACCGGATGAGCGGGCGACAGACGCACCTGGCCGTACTGGGTGACTGTGAACGAGCACTGGGACGTCCGGAGCGGGCCATCGACCTCTACCGGGGAGCGGACCGCGAGGCGATGGATCCCGCCGGGGCGATAGAGCTGTTGATCGTGGCAGCCGGGGCCCGGGGCGACATGGGTCAACGCGACGCAGCGGTGGCCATGCTTCAGGTCCGCGAACTGACCGCTGCCACGACGGAACCATGGGCACCCCGGTTGCGCTACGCGTACGCCGACGCGTTGCTCGCGGTCAGCCGGCTCGACGAGGCACGCGAGTGGTTCTCCCGGGCGGCTGACGCTGACGAGTTCGGCGAGACCGACGCCGCAGAGCGGCTGTTGGAGCTCGACGGCGTGGTCCTTGAGGGCGATGACGACGACAGCGATGACGACGACAACGCCGACAACGTTGACGACAACGACGAGAGCGACGACGGTGACGGCCCGGACGCCGAGCACGACGACGTGGACCTCGAGGCGGAGGACGACGGCGACGAAGACGGCGCGCAGGAGATCGATGACGTCAACGGCATCGACGATGACGATGATGACGACGAGCTAGCGGACGAGGACGATCTCGAGGGCGAGGAGTCGGAGTTGTCGGGTGCCGAGGTCGGTGCCGGGGAGGTGGCGGCGCTTCCGAGCGAGCCGTCCACCGACTCTGCGCAGGCTGAGGAGCCGGTGTCGGATGTCGTACCAGCCGAGGCCGAGGCCGAGGTCGAGGTCGAGGCCGCGTCGGCTGCGGTCGTGGAGCCGACACGGGCGGACGGCACGGACACGGAGCCGGACACGGAACCGGACGGTGAAGGAACCGGTTCCGCAGGTCCGGACGGTCCGGCTCGGCCCACCGACTCGTGAGTGTTCTGGCGCCGGGCAGCCGGCTGGTCGACGCGTACGACCTGGTGATCTTCGATCTGGACGGCGTGATCTATCTCGTCGACCGGCCGATCGAGACAGCGGTCGCGGCGGTCGGTCGGCTGCACGCCGAGGGCAAGCCCTTGGCGTACGCGACGAACAACGCCTCGCGGCGCGCGGCGGAGGTTGCGGCGTTGCTCTCCGGCATGGGCCTCGCCGTCGGGCCGCACGAGGTGCTCACCTCGGCGGCAGCGGCGGCGGGGCTCCTGGCCAACCGGTTTCCGGCGGACTCACCGGTGCTCGTGGTGGGCGCCGAGGCGTTACGGGCCGAGGTGCGTGCCGTCGGGCTGCGCCCCGTCACCCGACTCGAGGACGGGCCGGTCGCGGTCGTGCAGGGCTACGCGGCCGAGATCTGCTGGGCGGATCTCGCCGAGGCGGCACTCGCGGTGCGGGCCGGCGCGGAGTGGTTCGCCACCAACACCGACCGGACGCTGCCGACGGCGCGGGGCCCCGTACCGGGGAACGGTTCGTTGGTGGCGGTGCTGCGGACGGCGCTGGAGCGGGAGCCCGACGTGGTGGTGGGCAAGCCCGCTCCCGCGTTGTTCACGGCCGCGGCCCGGCAGGCGGGCGCGACCCGACCGCTGACGGTCGGGGACCGGCTGGACACCGACATCGAAGGCGCCGTCCGGGCGGGACTGGACAGCCTGCTCGTTCTCACGGGGGTGACGAGGCCGGCGGAGTTGCTCCAGGCGCCTGCGTCGGCACGGCCCACCTACGTGGCGAACGATCTGGGTGGGCTGTTCGACCCGGCCCAGGTGGTGAACCTGTCCGCGCATCTTCCGGTCGGACCCGGGCCGACCGGATCCGGGGCCACGACAACGGCGGCCAGTGGCTGGCAGGTGTCTGTCGACGGGGCGACGGCCCTGCTCGCCGGCTCCGGGTCGAGCCTGGATGCGCTGGGTGCGCTCTGCGGGGCGACCTGGTCGGGGCAGTCGATCAGCGTCTTCGAGGCGGAGTCCGACTTGGCGCGGTCCGCGCTGCGAGATCTTGACTTGCTGCGCTGACTAGCGGAGGATTCGACCGGTTCAGAGCAGCTTGCGCAGTTTAAGAAGATCGAATGGGTTGGCATTGATCGACATTTGTCGGGAGGCCAGCGCCTTGGGGATGTCCAGCTCGCCCCGGACCAGGCGGATCAGGTCGTCGCTGGTCGTACTCAATGCGACTTTCGCCTTCGGGTCGTCGCCGTCGGTCAGGTCTACCAGGCGCCCGCCGGTCAGCCTGCCGTGGAACGCGGTGTCGAGATCGGTGATCCGGCATGCCAGGGTGCGATCAAAATCGACCTGCTTGCGTACCTTGTCGGCGTTGGCGTCCATCCGGGCCGCCAAGTCTTGCAATGCCTGCCGACACTCCTCAACGCTGGCCATCGCGTCGCCCCCTCGCCTCACGCCACGCCCGTTCCCCGGGCACGGTACCGCACTGGACCGCGTCGGGCGCCCGGTAGCGTGACATCCTGAACAGTCGGCACCCGCGAAAGGACCGAGGTATGCAGGACGCGTGGCGGGCCTACCTTGAGCTGGCCCTCGGGCTGACAGAGGCGTCGAAGAAGCGGGCCCAGACGGCCGCCAGGAGGCTGGTCGGGCAGAGTGGTGCCACGGCCGCCCAACTGCAGACCATGGCCGAGGAGCTGGTCTCCACCGGTATGGCCAATCGGGAGGCGTTGACGAAGATCGTTCGGGTCGAGGTCGACCGGGCGCTCGGCGTCCTGGGACTCGCCAGCACGGACGAGGTCGCGGCGCTGGCCGAGCGGGTACGCCGGCTGGAACGGCAACTGGACGCGGCGCGGGCCGGTGGTCCGGGCGCGGGCGGCGCGGGCCGGGCTGCCGCTCCGCCACCGCCGAGCGGAACCCGGAAGGCGAGTACGGCGGGAAGCTCCGCCAGCGTCCGCCCGGCGGCCGGAGAGGCGGTTGGCGCGACGAGAGTGGGTCCGGCCGCGGCCGACCGCTCCGCGGTGAAGAAGGCAGTGGCCAAGAAGACCGCAGCGAAGAAGACCGCAGCGAAGAAGACCGTGGCGAAGGCGATAGCGAAGACGGCGGTGGCCGAGCAGGCGGCGTCGGCAGGGGGCACCGACACCCCGGCGGCACCGACCAAGGCGGTCGCCAAGCGGTCCGGCGCGCAGAAGGCCGTCGTGGCGAGGAAGGCCGTGGTCGGGAAGAAGGCCGTGGTGGCGAAGAAGGCTGCTCCGCGAAAGGCTCCGGCGGCCAGGCGGTCGCCCGCACCCGGCAGCGGTGCGGCATGAGTCAGGGACCTGTACCCCGCCCGTTCCGGCCGGGAATGGGAGTGCCCGGAGTACCCGGAGTACCCGGAGTACCCCGGTCCACTCCGCTGCCCGGTCCCGCGCCCATTCCGGCGCCCGGTCCGGTGCCGGTCGCCGACCGGAACGACGACGCGGACGGCGTCGGGTCCGGCCACCCCGCCGTGGACGCGGTGCTCCAGGCAATGGCCAACGCGGCTAACCTGCCACCGGCCGACCAGATCGCACAGTACGAGGATGCGCACCGGACCCTGCGGGAAACCCTCGCCACCATCGACCAGGCGTAAGCCCAGTCCCTCGGAGAACCATCGATGGCACGTCGTACCCGGCTCGACGCCGAACTCGTCCGCCGTGGTCTGGCCCGATCGCGGGAGCAGGCCGCCTCGTTGGTCGAGGCCGGTCGGGTCCAGGTCCGTGGCGTACGGGCGCACAAGGTGGCGGCCATGGTGGACCCGGCGGACCCGGTCCGGGTGCTCGGCGCGGATCCGGCCACGGAGTACGTCTCCCGGGGCGGGCACAAGCTCGTCGGCGCCCTCGCGGCGTTCACGCCGAACGGGTTGCGGGTCACCGGCCGGCGGTGCCTCGACGCGGGCGCGTCCACCGGCGGCTTCACCGACGTGCTACTGCGGTCCGGTGCGGCCGAGGTGGTCGCGGTGGACGTTGGGTACGGCCAACTCGCCTGGGCACTGCGGGAGGACGACCGGGTACGGGTATTCGAGCGCACCAATGTGCGTACCCTGACCCCCGACACTGTCGGCGGCACCGTCGACCTCACGGTCGCGGACCTGTCGTTCATCTCACTCCGCCTGGTGCTTCCGGCCCTGCGCGGCTGCACCTCGACGGATGGTGACCTGGTGCTGATGGTCAAGCCGCAGTTCGAGGTCGGCAAGGAGCGGGTCGGAAGCGGCGGGGTGGTCCGGGATCCGCAACTGCGGGCGGAGGCCGTGCTCGCGGTGGCCAGCACCGCCGCCGACCTGGGCCTTGGCCTGGCGGGCGTGGTGGCCAGCCCGCTACCCGGGCCGAGCGGCAATGTGGAGTTCTTCGTCTGGCTGCGCCAGGATGCGCCGGCCCCGGACGAGGCGTTGGTCGAGGCGGCGGTGGCGGCCGGGCCGACCAGTTCAGCCGTGGCACGAGAGGGAGCCCGATGACCCGGACGGCACTGTTGGTGACGCACACCGGACGGCGGCGGAGCACCGAGCACGCCCGTACGGTGGCGGCGGATCTTCTAGCGGCGGGCTTCGAGGTACGGGTGGTGGTCGAGGAGGCCGACGACCTCGACCTCCCCGGGGTGACCCCGGTGAGCCTGCTCGGTGCGGCCGAGGGTGCGGAGATCGTGTTCGCCCTGGGCGGTGACGGGACCTTCCTGCGGGCCGCGGACCTGGCCCGACCGGCGAAGGCGCCCCTGCTGGGAATCAACCTCGGCAAGGTCGGCTTCCTCGCCGAGGCCGAGATCGACGACGTCGACGAGGCGGTCCGGGACGTCGTCAACCGGAACTACACAGTGGACGAGCGGCTCACCCTCGACGTCCGGGCCGAGTTCGAGGGCGGACCGGTGATCGAGTCCTGGGCGCTCAACGAGGTGAGCGTGGAGAAGGGCGAGCGGGCCCAGATGCTGGAGCTGCTCGTCGACGTCGACGGGCGTCCGCTGTCCCGGTACGGCTGCGACGGTGTGGTCTGCGCTACACCGACCGGTTCCACCGCGTACGCCTTCTCGGCCGGCGGGCCGGTGGTCTGGCCGGAGGTGGAGGCACTGCTGCTGGTGCCGATCAGCGCGCACGCGTTGTTCAGCCGCCCGGTCGTCACCGCGCCGACGGCCACCTTCGCGATCACCGTGGACCCGTTCACCACCCTGGCGGTGCTCTGTTGCGACGGGCGGCGCGTCTACGACCTGCCGCCGGGAGCCAGGGTCACCGTGCAGCGTGGCGCGCTTCCGGTGCGGGTCGTCCGGTTGCAGGCCCGGCACTTCACGGATCGGCTGGTGGCCAAGTTCGGCCTGCCGGTGCACGGCTGGCGGGGCAGCCGCCGATAGCGCCGGCCGACGATCCGAGGATCCGACGATCCGAGGCTGGCGGTTCGAGGCTGGCGATCCGAGGATCTGACGATCCGGCGGTCGGCTCGAGGATCGAAGATGCGCGCCGGGTGGTCAAGTGTCGGGCCGCGCTACTACTGTCGGGGGCTGTGCTGGAAGAGCTGCGCATCACCGGGCTGGGCGTCATCGAGGACACCACACTGCTGCTGACCGGCGGTATGAACGTCATCACGGGCGAGACCGGCGCCGGTAAGACAATGGTGGTGACCGGTCTCGGCCTGCTCTTTGGCGGGCGGGCGGACGCGGGTCGGGTGCGTGCCGACCCTGGGCGGGCCGCCGTCGAGGGACGGTTGCGGCTCACCGGCAACGTCGCGTCGGCCGTACATGCCAGGATCACCGACGCCGGCGGCGAACCCGACGACGACGGATCCGTGCTGCTGAGCCGTACCGTGACCATCGAGGGGCGGTCCCGGGCACATGTGGCGGGTCGCAGCATGCCGGTGTCGATGCTGGCCGAGGTCGGTGAGCAGGTGTTGGCCGTACACGGCCAGTCGGACCAGCTCCGGCTGCTCCGGCCGGCCGAGCAGCGGGCCTCGCTGGACCGGTTCGGCGGTCCGGAGCACGAGAAGCTGCTCGACAGCCTGCGTGAGTCGTACACGCAGTGGCGGCGGATTTCGGACGACCTGGCCGACCGGCGGCGCAACGCACGCGAGCGCAACCAGGAGGCCGACCTGTTGCGGTTGGGCCTGGACGAGATCACCCGGGTGGACCCGCAGCCGGGCGAGGACGAGGAGCTCAAGGCCGAGGCACAGCGCCTGGAGCACGCGGAGGGCCTGCGTACCGCGGCGCAGACGGCACAGCACTGCATCGCGGGCGCCGCGGAGCCGACCGACGAGGCCGCCGACGTGACCACCCTGCTGGGGCATGCCCGGCGCACGCTGGAGGCCCAGGCCAGCGTGGACCGTACCCTCGGCGACCTGGGGGCCCGGCTCGAGGAGATGGCCACCCTCGTCGGCGACGTCGCGGCGGAACTCTCCGGCTACCTCGCCGCGCTCGACGCCGACCCGGCCAGATTGCAGGTCATCTACGAGCGGCGGGCCGCGCTGCGCGGTCTGACCCGGAAATACGCCGACGACGTCGACGGCGTGATCGCCTGGGCGGACCGGGCCCGGAACCGGCTGTCCGAGCTGGACAATTCCGACGACTTGCTCGACGAACTGGACCGGGAGCGGCAGCGGCTGGCCGGCGAGGTGACCGAGTTGGCTTCCCGACTCTCGGCGGCCCGCCGCGAGGCGGCCACCAGATTCGCGGCACAGGTGACGGTCGAACTCGCCGGGCTGGCGATGCCGCACGCCCGGATCGAGGTGGTGGTGCTGCCCCGACCGGCCGGCAAGGCCGAGCCGACGCTCGTCGTCGACGGTGTCGAGGTCGGCGTCGGGCCGGACGGTGCGGACGAGGTCGAACTGCGGTTGCTGGCCCATCCCGGCGCTCCGGCGCTGCCGTTGCAACGCGGCGCCTCAGGCGGCGAACTGTCCCGGGTGATGCTTGCCATCGAGGTGGTGTTCGCCGGCTCCGGTGGGCCGCCCACCCTGGTCTTCGACGAGGTCGACGCGGGGGTCGGCGGGCAGGCCGCGGTGGAGATCGGACGTCGGCTGGCCCGGTTGGCCCGCAGCCACCAGGTCCTGGTGGTGACGCATCTGCCACAGGTGGCCGCGTTCGCGGACCGGCATCTGGTGGTGGCCAAGGACACCGGTGGTGCGGTGACCACCAGCGGCGTCCGGGTGGTCGAGGACACCGACCGGGCCCGCGAACTGGCCCGGATGCTCGCTGGTTTACCCGACTCCGATCTGGGTATCGCACACGCAGAGGAGCTTCTGGCCGTTGCGGCCCGGGAGCGCCGTAACTGAGGTAATGCGGAACTGAGGCAGTGGAATTGACGAAGGCCGTGGCGGTCGAGCGGCGGTCCCGGCCCGTGGTACCGAATCGAAGGGTGTGACGCCGACCACACCCGGCCGGGCATGAGTATGGTTCCCTTGGGGTGGCGGCCCTGCCCAGGCATGTCGCGACAGAAAGCTCTGCCCCACGTGCCAGGATGGTCAGGATGCGTTTACCCACGTTGCGACGGGCCCGGAGCGCGGAACCGGGCAAAGTTATCGGCACCGCGCGCCTCGACCGACGGACGAAGCGCCTGGTCAGCCGGCTGCGTCCGGGCGACATCGCGGTCATCGACCACGTCGACCTGGACCGGGTGGCCGCCGACTCGCTGGTAGCGGTCGGCGTCGCGGCGGTGCTCAACGCCAAGCCGTCGGTCTCCGGTCGCTATCCGAACCTCGGGCCGGAGGTACTGATCAAGGCGGGGATCCCTCTCCTCGACGATCTCGGTGAGGGCGTCTTCCAGCAGATCCGGGAAGGCGACACGGTCCGGATCGACGGCAACACCGTACTCGTGGACGACGAACCCGTCGGGCACGGCAGCCGACAGGACGCCGAGACCGTGGCCAAGGCCATGGCCGACGCCCGGGAAGGGCTGTCGGTGCAGTTGGAGGCGTTCGCCGCCAACACCATGGAGTACCTCAAACAGGAGCGTGAGCTGCTGCTCGACGGCGTCGGGGTGCCCGACGTCGACACCCCGATCCGGGGACGGCACTGCCTGATCGTGGTCCGGGGGTACGACTACAAGGCCGACCTCGACGTGCTGCGCCCGTACATCCGGGAGTTCAAGCCGGTGCTGATCGGGGTCGACGGTGGGGCGGACGCGCTGGTCGAGGCCGGTTACACGCCCGATCTGATCATCGGTGACATGGACTCGGTCACCGACGACGTGCTGCGGTGCGGCGCCGAGGTGATCGTGCACGCCTATCCCGACGGACGGGCGCCGGGACTGGCCCGGGTGAACGGCCTCGGGGTCACCGCGCAGACCTTTCCGGCCGCCGCCACCAGCGAGGACCTGGCGATGTTGCTGGCCGACGGCAAGGGCGCCTCGCTTCTCGTCGCGGTGGGTACGCACGCGACCCTCGTCGAATTCCTGGACAAGGGCCGGGGCGGAATGGCCTCCACCTTCCTGACCCGGCTCAAGGTCGGCGGCAAGCTGGTCGACGCCAAGGGCGTGAGCCGCCTCTACCGGCAGAGCATCTCCGGATCCTCCCTGTTGCTGCTGGTCCTCTCGGCACTGGCCGCGATGGCGTCCGCCGTCGCCGTATCC
The DNA here is from genome assembly GCF_015690345.1 of Plantactinospora alkalitolerans. Lineage (GTDB taxonomy): Bacteria > Actinomycetota > Actinomycetes > Mycobacteriales > Micromonosporaceae > Plantactinospora > Plantactinospora alkalitolerans. The sequence goes on from NZ_JADPUN010000430.1 coordinate 10,476, forward strand.
ACCGTCGGCAAGGCGTACCTCGGGGTGGCTTCCGAATGGTGGGACAATCTGGTGTTCCAACTTGAACAGCTTTTCTAAGCCCAGACTGCTGTCTTCTCGGCCCCCACTGATCAAGAGGCGTTCGTCGTGATCAATTTTCGGTACCACGTGGTGTCGCTCACCGCGGTGTTCCTGGCTCTGGCGATCGGCCTGGTCGTCGGCACCGCGGCGCTCAACGGCCCGGTCGCCGACTCGCTCAAGGATCGGGTCAACGCGCTCAGCAAGAACAACGAGCAGCTGCGCGAATCGGTGAACAGCCTGGAGACCGAGGTCAAGCGCGAGGAGGACTTCGTCACCGAGGCCGCACCGCACATGCTCAAGGGCACCCTCGCCGGTCGGCGCGTCCTGCTGGTCGTCCTGCCCAGCGGGGAGGAGCACGCCGAGGGGGTGACCGAGATGGCGCGGTTGGCCGGGGCCTCGATCACCGGGCAGGTCAACGTACAGGAGAAGTTCATCCACCCCGACAACAACTTCCTGTTGCTGGGTGTGGCGGCGAGAGCGGCCAGACCCACCATCCCCGACGTCGGGCTGCCGGGCAGCGACGGCGTCGAGAAGTCCAGCGCACTGCTGGCCAGCGCCCTGCTGGACCGTCCGGAGGGCGGCTCGCTGGTGACCGACGCGGATCGGCGGGCCGTGCTGGACGACTACAGCGAGGCCGGATATCTGACCGTGAAGGACAAGATCAGCGGGCCCGCCGAGGCGGTCGTGATCGTCAGCGGACAGCCCTACGTCGACCGGGACGCGGCGAAGAAGGACGCCTCGGTGGTCCGGCTGGCCGACCAGTTCGACAAGGCCGGGGTGGCGGTGGTCGCCGGTAGCGGCAGCAGCGGCGGCAACCTCGTGGCGGAGGTGCGCCGCGACCCGGCGCTCGCCAAGACGATCTCCACCGTCGACAACGCCAACACCGTCGCCGGCCAGGTCGTCACCGCGCTGTCGCTCGGCCGGCAGTTCGCCGACAAGGGCGCCGGGGCGTACGGCGTCGGCGCCGGTGCCGAGTCCCTGCTGCCGGAACTGCCCGAGTGACGGCGAGGAGGACGGGCGCCCGCCGCCGGGCGCTCGGCATCGGCGCGGTGCTGGCCGGTGCGGCGCTGCGCGGCGTGCTCGCCGGCCCGTGGACGACCCAGTTGCAGCGCACCAACTTCCGGGGGCGCACCGTCACCCTGGCCGCCGGGCCGGCGCTCGCCGCCGCGGCGGCCAGGAG
>NZ_JADPUN010000308.1 GCF_015690345.1 Plantactinospora alkalitolerans
TGGCGAACCCCAAGATCGGCGAACGCGAGGTACTGGCCGCGATGCTGGAAGCCGACGCCGGGGTGATCGCCGAACACGACGGCATCCTGCTCATCTCGGACAAGGGCTTCGCCTCCAAACCGTTCGAGCGGCAACTCGCTGCCCAGGGCATCGAGCTGCTGCGACCGTCCCGCAAGCGGGAGAAGGCCCACTACGGCGAACCGATGCTCAAGAAGGTCCGCCAACTCATCGAGTCGGTCAACGACACCCTCAAAGGCCAACTCGACCTGGAAGAACACGGCGGACGGACCTTCGAGGGCGTCGCGGTCCGAGTCGCCCAACGCCTGCTGGCCATGGCCGCCGCGATCTGGCACAACAACAAGACCGGCGCACCCGTCACCCGGTCACTGATCGCCTACGACCACTGATCCATTCGGAACTACTCGTCTAGGAGCCGGCGGCGGCCTGCGGCTTCTCCTGGCTTGCGCATCCGCGCCGTTCCGCCAGGCCCCACATGAACACGAAACATCCGGGGATGCGGGGCGCACCCGTGGCGGCCCAGCGCCGCTGGAACTCGCTCGGCGTCTCCCCGACCAGTTCCCGGAACCGGCTGCTGAACGAGCCGAGGCTGGAGAAGCCGACGGCGTGGCAGACCTCGGTGACGGTCAGGTTGGTGGAGCGCAGCAGGTCCTGCGCGCGTTCCACCCGCCGCTGCGACAGGTACGCCGCCGGCGAGATGCCGTACGTGGCGGTGAACAACCGCTGGAAGTGGTACTTGCTGATGCCGGCCACCCCGGCGAGCGTCTCAAGATCGAGCGACTCGGTGTAGTGGCGGTCGGCGTGGTCACGAGCCCGGCGCAGGTGCACCAGCATGTCGCCCGGGGCTCGGCGCTGCGGTGCGCTCACGGCGCCAGTCTAGGCCGGTCAGGGCCACGGGCACCGCCGCCACCGCCGTACCGCCGGCGACCCCGGGGCCGATACGGCAAATCGCCACCCGAACGAGGGACGACAGTTACTCTCCGGAGTATGACGCGAGGGTTGCTCATACTCAGAGTAGCCAGTGCCGTGCTGGTGCTGCCGTCGGTGACGATGGCAGGTGCTCCCCGGGCGGCGGCGACGCGGCAGCTCGCTGCCCCGGAACAGAACCCGGCGGCCCGGCAGCCGACGACGGTACGGGTGGCTGCGCCGGAGAAACCGTGTCCCGTGCCGAGCCCGCCGGTGGCCCGACCCACCCGGCCCGCGCCGCCACCGCTCGATCCGGCGCACCGGACGGTGGGTGGCCCGGAGCTGGCGGCCGCCGGTCTGGTCGCCCCGGCCGGCGCACCAACACCGCCGGGGGTCACCGCGACCTCGTGGCTGGTCGCGGACCTGACCACCGGCGCGGTGCTCGGCGGCTGCGGTCCGCACGAGTACGGCGTACCGGCCAGCGTGCAGAAGCTCCTGCTGGCGGCGACGGTGATGCCGCAGCTCGATCCGACCCGACTGATCGAGGTGACCGAGTCGGACCTCGACTTCGAGCCGGGCAGTTCGGCCGTCGGTCTGGTCCGGGGCGGCCGGTACCCGGTCGAGACGCTGTGGCTGGGACTTATCCTCAACTCCGGCAACGACGCGGCGAACGTACTGGCCCGGCTCGGTGGCGGCACGGGAGGGATGGCCGGCGGTGTCGCCGCGATGAACGCCGAGGCCCGCAAGCTCGGGGCGTACCAGACGCATGCCGCGACACCGTCCGGTCTGGACGGCCCGGGGCAGTACACCAGCGCGTACGACCTGGCACTGATCGCCCGTGCGTGCTTCGCCCGCGAGGACTTCCGGCGGTACGCCGCGACGAGGATGGCGCAGGTACCGGCCCAGGAAGCGGGGAAGACCAAGGGCTATCCGATCTGGAACGACAACCAACTGCTGCACCAGTATCCGGGCGCGTTGGGCGGCAAGACCGGCTACACCGACCTGGCCCGGCACAGCTTCGTCGGGGCCGCCGAACGGAACGGCCGTACCCTGCTGGTCACCCTGCTCGGCGCGGAGTCGCAGCCGCTCCGCGGCTGGCAACAGGGCGCGGCGCTGCTCGACTGGGGCTTCGGGCTGCCCGCCGACGCCCGCGTCGGCCAGCTCGTCCCCCGGGGTCAGGTCGACTCGCGGGGACGGATCCCGTCCCAGGCCGCCGTGGCAAGCGGCGCCCGGTCCGAGAACGATCGGCGCTGGCGTCCCGGCTGGCTGCTGATGGCGGGCGCCCCGGTCGTCCTCCTCGGCATCCTGCTGACGATCCTCTTCCTGCTTCGGCGGCGGCGCGCGTCCGGCTGACTCCGTATCCAGCCCGCCCCGGCGGCACTAGCCTGACCGGCATGACCCAGTACGTCGCACTGCTGCGCGGCATCAACGTCAGTTCGGGCAATCGGATCAGTATGGCCGAGCTGCGCCGGATCGTCACCGACCTCGGACACCAGGACGTCAGGACGTACCTCCAGAGCGGAAACGTGGTCTTCGGCGCCGAGCCGGGGGCGGGCAAGGGACGCGGCTCGGGCCCGGATCGGCTCGGCGGTGCGATCCGGAAGGCCATCGCCGACGAGCTGGGCCTGGACGTACCCGTGCTGGTCCGGTCGGACGCGGAGCTGGCGGCGCTGGCCGCCGACAACCCGTACCTCAAATCGGAGCAGGACGAGACCAAGCTGCTGGTCGCGTTCCTGGCCGAGACGCCCGAGTCCGGCCGGGCGGCCGAACTGACCGTTCCGGGTACGGACACCGCCGAGTTCACCCTCGCCGGCCGGGAGATCTACCTGCACTATCCGGACGGGTTCGGCCGGACCAAGTTCAGCAACGCCTATCTGGAGAAGCAGTTGGGCACGGCGTCGACCACCCGAAACTGGAAGACCGTCCGGGCCCTGGCCGAACTGGCCGCCGACTGACCGGCGTGCCCTTCGACGGTTGCCGGCTGTTGCGAGACTTGTCCGAGTGGGCCGCCACTGCCGGAGCGGATGCACCGCGACCGGGACGGCGCCGGCCGGGAGGTCGCCATGACGTGGCTCGACCGTCAGATCAGGAAACGGTACGGCTACCGCGGCCAGCATCCGCCCACACTCGTGCCCCTGCCGGGCTGGTTGGAGATTCCTCGGCCCGACGCGGTTGACGCGGCGGTACGACTCCTGATGATTCGTCCGAGGGCCAAACGGCCGTACATCAGGAGCGTGGCGATCGTTGCCGAAGGCCCACCCGGCGCGCACGGGTTCGGCCTGGCCGTCGTGGCCCGGATGGTGTGCGCGGACCAACGGGTGCGGCGCCGGTTCGGGGAGCAGATCTGGTGGGTGACGGCGGGCCCCGAGACCCGGGACAAGCCGGGCACGGCCGCCGCACGCCACCAACGCAATGTCCGGTTGGCCGGGAAGTCGATGAGCTTCGACGGTGAGCTGTGGTCGGCGGCGGAAGACCGGGTCCTCGACATGTACCGCTGCTTGCTGCTGGTGGTCGACGCCGTCCCGGCCGATGCGGAATACAAGGGAGGTCTGCTGTCCGGTCGGCCTGGTCACGTGCACCTGGTGACCACGATGGACCGGGCGGGGATACCGAGCCGGGCCGACGCGGTCGCGGTGGACGCCGTGACCATCGAGCGGGCGGTACGGGACGCGCTGCGGACCCGCGCCGGCCGACTGCCGGCGGGCGGCGCGGAGCGGCTCGCCGAACTGGGCATTTTCGCGGAAGGGACGAAGATTCCGGTCGAACTCGTCCGGATGCTGTGGCGGTCGACGGCCGCGATGGGCCCGGACGACAGCGCGGCGCTGTGCCGGCGACTCGCGGAGTTGTCGCTGCTGCACCTCCACCCGGACGCAACGGTCGCCGTGGACCCGGTGGTCCGGTCGATCGGGCGGCTGGACCTCGGCGAGGGCCGCTTGACGGAGCTGAACGCCGCGCTGGTGGACGACCTGGCCGGCCGGCTGCCGCAGGCCGGACCGCTGGCGGGTAGCGTCCCGGACCGGGCCTGGTGGCGGCTCGCCGACCCCGAGGGCTACCTGTGCCGGCACCTGGTGTCCCACCTGCTCGACGCCGGTCGGCAGACGCGGGCGGGACTACTCGCCGGTGACCTCCGCTGGGTCACGCAGCGGCTGGTCCGGGGCGGGCTGGTCGCACCGTTCCGCGATCTCACCCTGGTGGCGCAGGCGACGAGCACGACCGCGCCGACGAGCGCGAACCGAGCCGTCGAGCTGCGTGCGGGGTTGGCGGAGAACGGCCCGCTGCTCGACCCGACCGTTCCGCCGGAGGCGGTGCTGGACATCCTGCTCTACCGCCTCCACCACCATCCCGGCTGGGGCGGGCAGGCCCGGGCACTTCAGGCCACGATGGACCGCCCGATCCTGGTCAACCTGCCGCCGGACCACCCTCTCGCCGGCCCGCCGCCCGGTTCCGGCGCCAGCGCCTGGGACGTCGACCTGAGCCTCGACGGCTCCCTGCTGGCCGTGACGAGCGGCGGAAGCACCGTCACCTGCCTGGACCTCGGCACCGGTCGTCGACGCCACCTGGAGTGTTCGCGGCGCGAATCCGCCGGGCGGGTCGAGTTCAGCCCGGACGGCAGTTGGCTGGCCGTACGAACGACGCACGCGACCGGGGGCTGGGGCGTCGAGGACCCGCCCGCCTCCACGTACGTCTACGTCTTCGACGTACGGACCGGGAACCGGCGCTTCACGCTCACCGGCGGGTACGCCCGCCAGATCCTGTCCTTCGCCGTCGGTCTGGACAGCAGTTGGCTGTTCACCCATGCCGAGGACGGCGACCGGGCCTGGGATGCTCGCACCGGTCAGCAGTTGGTGACCGTTCCGGCGAGCGGGATGCGCCCGCCGCGCGACAGTCTCCGGACCGAGACGACCAGCCCGGACGGCGCCTGGCGGGCGAGGGTGCACGAGAACGAGCTACGGCTGGAGGACGTCGCCCACGACCGACCCGGCCCCATGATGCGTCTCGGGCCGAGCCGGCACGACCGGGTGAACGGAACGCTCTGGCTGCCCGGGGAGGGCAACCTGCTCGCGTACGGCTTGACCGGGCTGCACTTCTTCCAGGTGCGTCGCCCGGCCGGACCGGTCACAGGCCGAGATCGCGGGCGATGATCATCCGCTGCACCTCGGAGGTGCCCTCGCCGATCTCCAGGATCTTCGAGTCGCGCCAGAACCGGGCCACCGGGAACTCGTTCATGAAGCCGTAGCCGCCGTGGATCTGGGTCGCCTCGCGGGCGTTGTCCACCGCGCACTCGCTGGCGTGCAGCTTGGCGATCGCCGCCTGCCGCTTGAAGTCCTCGCCGGCCAGCATCCGTGCCGCCGCGTCGTAGTACGCCAGCCGCGAGGTGTACGCCCGCCGCTCCATGTCAGCGATCTTGAACTGGATCGCCTGGAAGTTGCCGATCGGCTGTCCGAAGGCGTTCCGGTCCTTCGCGTACCGGATCGACTCGTCCACGCAGCCCTGGGCGAGGCCGACCGACAGGGCCGCGATGGCGATCCGCCCCTCGTCGAGGATCCGCAGGAACTGGGCGAAGCCCCGGCCGCGCTGGCCGAGCAGGTTCTCCGCCGGCACCCGGCAGTCGTCGAAGGTCAGCTCGTGGGTGTCGGAGGCACACCAGCCGACCTTCGAGTACCCCGGCGCGACCGTGAAGCCCGGGGTGCCGGACGGGACGATGATGCTCGACAGTTCCTTGGAACCGTCGGCGTTCACCCCGGTCACCGCGGTCACGGTGACCAGCGCCGTGATGTCCGTGCCGGAGTTGGTGATGAACGCCTTCGAACCGTTGATCACCCACTCGTCGCCGTCCAGGACCGCCCGGGTCGCCGTGCCGCCGGCGTCCGATCCGAAGCCCGGTTCGGTCAGGCCGAATCCGGCCAGCGCCTCACCCCGGGCCAGCTTCGGCAGCCAGCGGGCCCGCTGCTCGTCGGTGCCGAACCGGTAGATCGGCATCGCGCCGAGCGAGACCGCCGCCTCCAGGGTGATGGCGACGCTGGAGTCGACCCGGGCCAGTTCCTCCAGTACGAGGCAGAGCGCGAAGTAGTCCCCGCCCATCCCGCCGTGCTCCTCCGGGAACGGCAGGCCGAACAGCCCCATCTTGCCCATCTGCGCGACGACCTCGTACGGGAAGGTGTGCTGTTCGTAGTGTTCGGCGATGACCGGGGCGACCACCTCGCGGGCGAACTCCCGCACACTGGATCGCAGCGCCTCGTACTCGTCGGAAAGCCGGAAGTCCATGGGTTCCTCCAATGGGTCGGTCCGCCGGTGCGCTCGTGACGTCTCGGGCGGGTACTGCCGCTGATCCCGAACCGGGTCCTGGTCCCTAAACGGGCGTGACGCCGTGCCGGCGACGGGAGAAGTGCCGGTCCTTGCCCCGGGCGGCGTCGAACCGCCGGATCAGTTCCGGCCGCAGGTCGCCCGGCTCGACGATCGCGTCGACGACCAGTTCGCTGGCCAGCCGGACGATGTCGATGTCCTGCTCGTAGGCGGCGCGTCGCTCCGCCACGAAGGCGGCCCGCTCGTCCGGGTCCTCGATCGCGGCGATCTTGTTGGCGTAGACCGCGTTCACCGCCGCCTCGGCGCCCATGACCGCGATCTTCGCGGTGGGCAGCGCGATCGTCGCGTCCGGCTCGAAGCCGGGACCGGCCATCGCGTAGAGCCCGGCGCCGTACGCCTTGCGGACCACCACGCAGATCTTGGGTACGGTCGCCTCGGAGATCGCCGTGATCATCTTCGCGCCGTGTCGGATGATGCCCTGCTTCTCCACCGCCGTGCCGACCATGAACCCGGGCACGTCGGAGAGGAACAGCAGCGGCACGTTGAACGCGTCGCAGAGTTGGACGAACCGGGTCGCCTTGTCCGCCGAGTCGACGAAGAGCACGCCGCCCTTGAACATCGAGTTGTTCGCGACCACCCCGACGACCTCGCCGTTCAGCCGGCCGAAGCCGATGGTCAGTTCCTTCGCCCAGAGGGCATGGATCTCCAGGAAGGAGTCCGTGTCGAGCAGTCCCCTGACGTACCGGCGCATGTCGAACGCCTGCCGCTCGCTCGCCGGCACCAGCGCGGCCAGGTCGACGTTGCCCGGTGCGGCGGCGGCCGGCGCGGCCGGTGGCGCCTGCGTCCAGTTCGCCGGCAGGTACGACAGGTAGCGCCGGACCACGTCGAGGGCGTCCGCCTCGGTCTTGCAGAGGAAGTGCCCGACGCCGGACTCGGCGCAGTGCACCCGGGCCCCGCCCATCTCCTCCAGAGTGGTCTTCTCCCCGGTGACCATCTCGACCATCCGGTCCGATCCGAGGTACATGCTGGCGTTGCCGTCGACCATCGCCACGACGTCGCAGAACGCGGGGATGTACGCCCCACCGGCGGCGCTCGGTCCGAAGAGCGCGCAGACCTGCGGGATCGAGCCGGAGGCGCGTACCTGGTTCCAGAAGATCTTGCCCGCGCCGCGTCGCCCCGGGAACAGGTCGACCTGGTCGGTGATCCGGGCGCCGGCCGAGTCGACCAGGTAGACCATCGGCTGTCCGGCCGCGTACGCCCGCTCGATGATCCGAATGATCTTCTCGACGGTACGCGCGCCCCAGCTTCCGGCCTTGACGGTCGAGTCGTTGGCCATCAGGCAGACCTGCCGGCCGTCGATGCTGGCCGAGCCGGTGATCACGCCGTCGGCGGGGAGGCCCTCGGCGAGCGCGTTCGCGTACATGCCGTCCTCGACGAACGATCCGGAGTCGACAAGCATCGCGATTCGTTCGCGGGCGAACAGCTTGCCCTTGGCGGCGTTGGCCGCGTGGTACTTCTCCGCGCCGCCGGACCGGACCCGCTTGCCGAGCTGTTCCAGCTCCGTTCCGTCGTGCTGTCCGGGTGCCGCACCGTCGAGTGTCACGCCGACCCCCTAGCCCGTCTACCGACCTAAACGATCGTTAGGTTACGGCATCCGGGCGACTCCGGGCCACTCCGGGGCACCCCGCCAGCGGTCATACCGAACAACCACGTACCCGGAAAGGATGTTGAAATTGATAATTGTCGATAATTAGGATGCGGGCACCCCATACCACCCGATCGGAGAGTGAGTCATGACCTCACGGATCAGCCGACTCGTTGTCGCGTTCGTCGCGACGGCGGGTGCCACCCTGGGCGTCACCGTCGCCAACCCGTCGCCCGCCTCCGCCGCCATGACCATCTGCTACAACACCAGCCAGGCGGGCAGCTTCGGCGGCGTCGCGAACCAGGCCGCCTCGATCTGGAACAACGCCACGTCGAACCTGACGCTCTCGGCGAACTGCGGCAACAACCTCCGGATCTACTCGATCACCGGCGGCGGCTCGTACGCCGTCCGGACCAGCCTGGGCAACGGCCGGGTCTACATCGACACCCAGCAGGCCGCGCAGTACAGCCCGCTGCGGATCATGAGTCACGAGATCGGCCACATCCTCGGGCTGCCGGACAACTACAACGGAAACTGTTCACTGTTGATGTCCGGTGGCAGCGCCGGCACCAGCTGCACCAACCCGTACCCGAGCACCGCCGAGGCGAACCGGGTGACCAACCTCTTCGCCGGTACCCGGGTCAGTGGTGAGGACGCCCGCAGCACCGGAAGCCAGGTGTTCCCGGACAGCTGGCCGGCCGTGCTCGCTCCGATCGGCTGAGCCCAGCACGGTGGAGGGGCCGGCGAATCCACCGGCCCCTCCGCCGCGAACCTCGGCGAGCGAGGTTAAGAAGGGGCCCTTCCTATACAGAAAACGATAAGAAGGGGCCCTTCCTTACCTCGCCGTAAGGCGAGTACGCGGACCGGCGCGGAGCACTCCGGAGGGCAGCTCCCGGCCGACCAGTTCCTCGGCCAGTGCCGCCGCCTCCAGCAGCGCGTCGAGGTCGATCCCGGTCTCGATGCCCATGTCGTGCAGCATGTGCACCACCTCCTCGGTGGCGACGTTCCCGCTCGCCCCGGGCGCGTACGGGCAGCCGCCGAGGCCGCCGACGCTGGCGTCGTACTCGGTGATGCCGAGTTCGAGGGCGGTGAGCAGGTTGGCCAGGGCGGTGCCCCGGGTGTTGTGGAAGTGCAGCAGGACCGGGATGTCGGGCTGGCGGTCCCGGACCTCGGTGACGAGTTCCCGTACCCGGCGTGGGGTCGCCATCCCGGTGGTGTCGCCGAACGCGACCCGGTCCGCCCCGTCGGCCACCACCCGGTCCACGATTCCGGCCACCCGGGCCGGGGCGACGTCCCCCTCGTACGGGCAGCCGAAGCTGGTCGCGACGATCACCTCGGCGGTCGCCCCGGCGGAGTGCAGCAGGTCGATCAGTCCCGCGATGTCGTCCAGCGACTCGGCGGTGGACCGGTTGACGTTGCGCCGGTTGTGGGTGTCGCTGGCCGAGACCACCACCTCGATCTCGGTGAACCCGGCGGCGAGGGCCCGCTCCGCTCCGCGCGAGTTCGGCACCAGGGCCGAGTAGCGGACGGCGGGGGCCCGGAACGCCCGCGTCCAGACCTCGTCCGCGTCGGCCATCTGCGGGATTGCCCTCGGATGGACGAAGGAGACCGCCTCGATCCGGCGTACTCCGGTCCGGGACAGCGCGTCGAGCAGCCGGACCTTGCCGTCGGTCGGTACCGGGTCCTCGTTCTGCAGACCGTCGCGCGGGCCGACCTCGCGGATCGACACCGCACTCGGCAGGTCCGCCCGGCCGGTCACTTCTTCGCCCGCATCCGGCCGACGATGCCGGTGTCGTAGTCGCCGCCGACGAACTCGGCGTTGTCGAATAGCTCGGCGAAGAACGGCAGGTTGCACTTCGGACCCGCGATCTCGAACCCGGCCACCGCCGTCCGGGCCCGCGCGATCGCCTCGGACCTGTCCGCGCCGTACACGACGAGCTTGGCCATCAGGGAGTCGTAGAACGGCGTGACTGTCGTGCCGAGGGCGTACCCGGAATCGACCCGGACACCCTCACCGGTCGGCTCGGTCCACGCGGTCACCGCGCCCGGACCCGGCAGGAACCGCTTCGGATCCTCGGCGTTGATCCGCAGCTCGATGGCGTGCCCGCGCGGCGTCAACGCGGCCGGGTCGAACCCGGGTTCCAGTCCGGCCGCGACCCGAAGCTGCTCCTCGACCAGATCCACGCCGTAGACCAGTTCGGTCACCGGATGTTCGACCTGGAGCCGGGTGTTCATCTCCAGGAAGAAGAACTCCCCGGTCATCGGGTCGAGCAGACACTCGACGGTGCCCGCGTTGCGGTAGCCGACCGCCTCACCGGCCCGGACCGCGGCCGCCAGCAGCCGTTCCCGCAGTTCGGCCGAGACGGCCGGTGACGGCGACTCCTCGACCAGCTTCTGGTTACGCCGCTGTACCGAGCACTCCCGCTCGCCCAGGGCCACCACCCGACCGTCGGCAAGTCCGAGGATCTGCACCTCGACGTGCCGTACCCGGGGAAAGTAGCGCTCGATCAGCACCGAGCCGTCCCCGAACATCCGCTCGGCGAACGCGCGCACCTTGTCGTACTCGGTCCGCAGGCCGGCCTCGTCGGACGCCACCGCCATGCCCATCCCGCCACCACCGGCGGCGGCCTTGACCATGACCGGGAAGCCGATCGTCCCGGCGGCGGCCAGCGCCGCCTCCACGTCGGCGGCCGGTTCGGTGGTGCCGGGTGCGACCGGAACTCCGGCGTCGGCCATCAGGTTACGGGCGTTGATCTTGTCGCCCATCGCGGTGATCGCATCGGCACCGGGTCCGACCCAGATCAGCCCGTTCGCCTCGACGGTACGGGCGAAGTCCGCGTTCTCCGACAGGAAGCCGTACCCGGGGTGGACGGCCCGCGCATTTGTCGACTTCGCCGCGGCGAGGATCGCTTCCGGGTTGCGGTAGCTCTGCGCCGGATTGGCCGGTCCGACACAGATCGCCTCGTCGGCCTCGCGTACGAAGGGCAGGTCGACATCCGCCTCGGAGTAGACGGCGATCGTCCGGACACCGAGCCGCCGGGCGGTGCGGATGATCCGGCGAGCGATCTCGCCGCGGTTGGCGACGAGCAGCGACTCGATCATTTTCCTTGCGTTCCTTCCCAGGGGTGGGGTCGGCGTCCGGCCGGCTCAGTCGTCCGGATCCGCCAGCAGCGCGGCGAGGGTGGCGGCGCGCAGCAGCGCGGCCCGGCGCTGGCGGTCGACCTCGCCGCCGAGGAACGGCGTGGAGTTCATCAGACCGAATGCGGCGTGTGCCAGTACCCGGGCCTCGCCGGCCGACAGCTTCGGATGCAGCGCGGTCAGCACCCCGACCCACTCCTCGACGTAGAGCCGTTGCAGCCGGCGGATCTGCCGACGCGGCTCCTCGGGCAACCGGTCCAACTCGTGCAGGTGCAGCGCGATGACCGCGGGATTGGCCAGGGCGAACTCGACATGAAAGTCGATCAATGACTCGAGCGCCGCACGGGCATGCTCCGGTTGCTCGGCGACCCGCTGCCGGCCACCGGCCAGCAACCCGTCACTCACCGGCATCAACGCGGCGGCGAGCATCGCCTCCTTGCCCGCAAAATGGTGGTAGAGCGCCGGCCCGGTCACCCCGGCCGCCGATCCGATGTCGTCCATCGAGACCCCGTGATAGCCGCGGGCCGCGAACAGGCCGACCGCGATCTCCAGGATCTCGTCGCGGCGGGACCGCCGTCGCCGTACGCCGCTGGCGGGCACGCCGCCCTCCGCCCCCATCACCTGCTCCTCCACCGTCACCCGACCAGCCTAGCCAGGTGTCAATCGCCGGCCACCCGCCCC